>JAKAFO010000090.1 GCA_021819735.1 Deltaproteobacteria bacterium | reverse complement strand
AATTCAAAGAGGACTGCGGTTTTAGCATTTCCCCCGGTGGTGCTGGTAGCGCGTTATTCTCTGATAAATCTTCTTCTGATAAATCTTCTATTGGTTTATATATCCATCGATTACCATGTGATCATGGTGAGATTGATGAAAAGAAATAATTCAATGATATTCACAGAACCACCGCTTTGAGAGGGACTTTTGCTACGCTGCCGCTCCGCAAAAGCCCCTCAAGCAGGCGTTAGCCCTGCTTTGATTGAAGGAAAAAGATTTGCCGATATCAGAAATACGAGAATGGGTGGCGCTTACGAAAGATCTGCTTATGGCAGTTGCAGCTGTCGTGACCATTTTTATTGGTATTTGCGGGCTACGAGTATGGAAACGAGAATTGGTCGGGAAAGAAGTATACTCAGCTGCGAAAGATCTCGTTAAACAAAGCCATTTGGTTTTTAGGGCGGCAATGGAACTTCGAAAGCCTATAGTTCCATATGAAATTGAACCAATTTCAGAAGATGCAAGAAAGAATACAACAGAATATGAAAGGTGGCGAATTTCGGAAACAAATGCTTATCGGAAAAGAATCAACCAATTCGAAAAGATATTGGAACGATACAACTCATCAAAATTGAATGTGCGAGTTTTGGTCGGCTCCAAAGTGTATCTGGGGTTTCATCCGTTTGACAAGTTAATAGGCGAAACGATTAACAGAGTAAATCTTTACCTGAAGGTCTTAAATAATGAACAAAAAATAACAAAGCCAACTTCGCCAGAAGTAATATCTGCACAGAGTAAACTTTATCCTTCGAATAGCCATGATGATGAACTTTCTCAAAAAGCTGGTGACGCTCGTGAAGAAGGTGAAAAATCATTATTGACATATTTACAGAGAAAAAGTATCCGCGGCTAACAATTTTCCCCAGCGGCCTCGGTTCCCTCGCCGCTGAGAAATTCGGTTGGGGTGCAGAACAGGAGAAATTATGGTAAGGCTTGAACAGGTATTCGGGGTCAGTGCCGAGCAGGTACTATCTTACATTTCCAGACCTCAAGTAGACGATAGATTCCTTGAGGCAATCAAAAGCAACAAACAAGTCGTTGTGTATGGCGCATCCAAGCAAGGCAAGACTGCTCTTGTTTCCAAGTACTTACCTTACGATCAGCACCTCCCTGTTAGTGTAACGCCGAAAACGGAGGTTGTTGACATCTATTCAAGTATCCTACGGCAACTCAACGTGCGCCTTCTGTCGACACAGACAGATTGTACGGCTCGAGAGATGCATGCCACAATCGGACTTAGGGTGAAAGCGCTCATACCTCTGTTTGGCTCTGGAGAGGCCAAATCGGATGCTGGAGCTAAGTCAAAAGTAGAAGGCGAAAAGCAATACGAGGAGGTCCCTTTCAATCTTGCACTTCCACAGGATGTTTCGGAACTTCTTAAGAAAGTCGGTTCCAAGAAGTCCATCATTATTGAAAACTTTCACTACCTAGACGAAGATAAGCAGCAACAACTCGCCTTTGATTTGCGTACCTTCCAAGAGCTTGGAGTTCGATTCGTCATTCTGGGTGTTTGGCGAGAGAAGAATCGTCTCGCGCAGTACAATGGCGACCTCCTTGACCGTGTGATGGAAGTCCCCGTAGAGCCTTGGACTGAAGAAGAATTCAAGCAGGTTGCCGAAACCGGGGCAACCGAACTGAAAATTCGCTTCAATGAAGGCATTGTCGACAAATGCGCCAAGGCATGCTTTAGCAGTATTGGCGTGTTTCAGGAACTGCTTAGGGAAGTCTGCATCCTTGCAGGAGTCAAAGGCACACAGTTCTCTTTGCTTAATATTGGTGATGATTCCATGATTTCTAGGGCGGTAGAATCAAAGGCTCAAGAGTACGCGGCCAGACACCAGCGCGCGCTCGAATCAATTGCCGCCGGAAATGTAAGTGCGACTGCGAAGGATGGGTTACTGCCGCTTTTTCTGCCATACTACCTGGTCCGAGTGGTGTTGTCCGCAGGGTATGATGGAATTGCAACAGGCATGCGTCGCGCGACGATTCTGGAAAAAATTCAGAAGATTCACCACCGTGCCGATGATGTGAGAGCATCAGACATGAGTAATCTCCTTTATAACCTGGGGAAACTCCAAAGCTCCAAGAATATCTCTCCTCCGATTATTGATTACGACAAAAACATGAAACTTCTGCAGGCAGTCGATTCAACGTTCTACTTTTTTCTGAAGCACGCTAACCTTGATGAGATTGCTGAAGATCTTCCGAGCCCACTTGAATAGATGTTAGAGTCCAACCAATGCGTCAACCGGCCGCGCGGGGAACACGTGATAGTGTCTTCCGAG
Organism: Deltaproteobacteria bacterium; assembly: GCA_021819735.1. Lineage (GTDB taxonomy): Bacteria > Desulfobacterota > Desulfobacteria > Desulfobacterales > Desulfosarcinaceae > Desulfatitalea. The sequence continues at coordinate 14,100 of JAKAFO010000090.1, read as the reverse complement.
GCTCTTTGGCCGCGCGCCGGTTACGCTTTCGTTGGCCACTAGGAGTATTGATGCGAATCCAAGGAAAAATCGTCAAATGGAATGACGAGAAAGGATTTGGGTTCATTTCCCCCACTACCGGTGGCAATCAAGTCTTCGTTCATATTAAAGCATTTCCTCGTGGAGGCCGTCGTCCTGCCGTAGGTACTGAAGTCACTTACTGTTGTTCTATAGATCCTCAAGGTCGTTCCAGGGCGGAAAAGGCCAAGATTGTCGGCGTTGCATATTCGTTGTTGGGTTCTGCCTCCAAAGCCTTCATCATTTCTATGGGATTTCTTACTTTCGTTGCCGTTGTATCATTTATTGGCTTGCTGCCGGCTGCGATATTTTGGATTTACTTTGTAATGAGCTTACTGACTTTTGCCATGTACGCCCGTGATAAATCAGCGGCGGGAAAGAGTGCTCAGCGTGCGCCTGAAAACACTCTCCATACACTTGCATTGTTGGGTGGCTGGCCGGGTGCGTTCTATGCACAACAATTATTACGGCATAAATCAAGGAAAGCGTCATTTCGTATTGTGTTCTGGGCAACAACCGTCCTCAACATAGGTGGGCTTGCCATCCTTCTTTCGCCATATGGTTCAGGATTTGCGGCGGTCCTTAAACAACTAAAGATTTGAGGCCAATATCGGCATTAATGCCGCCGGCAAAAAGCCGCTGCGCCTTACGCCGGGCGTTGAGCATGTAGAAAGATCATTGGATTTAGCTGATGAAGGTCTGCATCCATCGCGGCGCCCGGGAGATCGGCGGCAATTGCGTAGAAGTCGAGGCGCAAGGGGTGCGGATCGTCTTGGATGTGGGGCGGCCGCTGGATGCGGTTCTGGACGAGGAGGTGCCGCTGCCGCCGGTGGCGGGACTGTCCGCGGGGGATGATCGCTCGCTGGCGGGCGTGATCATCTCCCATTCCCACCAGGACCACTGGGGCCTGGCCCGGCAGATCGCGCCCGACGTGCCGTTGTTCATGGGCGCGGCCGCCCATCGCATCTTGCAGGAAGCGGCGTTCTTCTCGCCGGCCGGGGCCGACATGAATCCGGCCGGATTTCTACTCGACCGCCAACCCTTCCAACTCGGGCCATTCCGCATCACCCCCTACCTGGTCGATCACAGCGCCTTCGATGCCTACGCCCTGCTCGTCGAAGCCGACGGCCGGCGGCTGTTTTACACCGGCGACTACCGTGGCCATGGGCGTAAGTCGGCGCTGTTTGCGCGCCTCGTGCGCAACCCGCCCCAAGATATCGACGTGGTGTTGACCGAAGGCACGCTGTTGGACGCGCAGGGTGCGGCCACGCGCACGCCCAACGACGAGCGCAGCGTCGAACAAACCTGCGTGCGCCTTTTCAAGGCCACCCCGGGCATGGCGCTGGTCGTCTACTCGGCCCAGAACATCGACCGGCTGGTCACCCTGTACCGCGCCGCCCTGCGGGCCGACCGCAACTTCGTCATGGACCTTTACACGGCGACCCTCGCCCGGGCGACCGATCAAGCCAGCATCCCAAGGCCGGGGCCCGATTGGCCGCGGGTCAAAGTCTTCGTGCCGCGCAGGCAGCGGCTGGCCGTCAAGAATGCCGCCGAGTTCGAGCGGGTGCAGTGGGTCCGGCAGAGCCGCCTTTACCCCGAGGATCTGGCCCAGCAGAAGGAGCGGCTGGTCATGACCTTCCGCGGTTCCATGGCCCGGGAGCTGGAGGAGGCCGGCTGCCTGGCCGGGGCGGCCATCGTGTGGTCGCTGTGGCCCGGTTATCTGCAAACCGACCAGCGGCTCCAGGCGTTCCAGGCGCGCCAGGCGCTGCCCCTGGTGCACGCCCACTGCAGCGGGCACGCCTACCCCCTGGATATCCAGCGCCTCGTCCAGGCCATGCAGCCCAAACGCATCGTTCCGATGCACACCGCGGCCCCCGCAGGGTTTCGCAACCTCGTCGCCCCGGTGGACCTTCACAATGACGGCGAATGGTGGCCCGTCTGAAAGGAGCATCCCGGCGTGAGCCTCTACACCCAGACCAAAGCGCTATGGGGCCCCGAATGCGTCGCCTTGTCCGGACGCTGGGCCACGGCCCTGTGCGCCGGGATGCCGTGGGCCGAGGCGGCCGGCGACACCTTCCGGGAGTGGCGCCCGTTGCGGTTCTACCTTGCCGTCGGCGATGCCGCCCGGCGCGCCGGCCGGCAGCCGTCCATCCGGTTCTCGGTGCGCTTTTGCGGCCAGGAAGTGGCCAACGTCCGGGGCGGCAGCACGCCCGTGCTCGAAGTCGGGCTGCGCCATCGACAGGCCACCGCGAAGTACTTTCAGTTGGCGACCGAGTGCGGGGCCTGGCCCTGGGACAGCCCCCAGGCGCGCGTATTCCGTGCCAAGTTCCGCGCCCTCGGCCGGGATGACGCCGAACCGCCGGCCGGCCACAGCCAAGAGCACGCCATCGAATCGCGCATCATCCTGGAGATGGAAAAGACGGCCGCCGCGACCAAGTTCGCCGGCACGCTCGCCGGCATCCGCCATGTCGGCCTGACCCGGCACGCCTATCCGTTTCAGTGCCCGACGCCCCTCTCCGCCAGCAGCGGGGTCCCGAAGAAAACCACGGGGCACATCGATATCCTGGCGCGCCGGCGCGGCGCCGACGGCAAGGTGCGGCTCTCGGTGTGGGAGTTGAAGCGCCCGGGACAGTTCCAGCACGCCCTCGACCAGGCCTACGTCTATGCCGTGACGCTGGCGCTCATGTTGCGCGCCCAGGGCGGCAGCGACTGGTATCGCATCTTCGGCTTCACGCCGCCGGTGCCGGAACACCTCGAAATCGAAGCCGTCGTGGCCGTCACCGAGGACCAGCGGACGCGCCTGGCGCGGGCCGCCCGGGCCCTGGGCGCGCAAAGCGAACTCGTACTGGCGCCCGAAGGCGCGCGCCTCAGCCTGCACGCCGCCTACTACGAGCCGCGCTCGCTGGCGATAACGTTCGAGGATCTGGCGCCGTGTTAGATTTTCCTTGAAATCGCACCCGGCATGGATATACATGGGCTATACACAAATTAGAGGTGTGGAGGTGCATCATGCTTGCAAAAATTCAAAAATGGGGAAATAGCCAGGGACTGCGCATCCCCAAGAACCTGCTTTCAGATGCGCAACTCAATGTCGGCGATGAGGTCGATGTTAGCGTGAAAGAAGGCATTATGATCGTGGCACCAGCCAAAAGGGTACGTGGCCGCCATCGTCTTAAAGATCTAGTTGCCCATATTCCTGAAAATTACCGACCCGGTGAGGTTGGTTGGGGTGAGCCGGTTGGTAAGGAGGTCTGGTAAATGGCGGCCTATATCCCCAAACAGGGGGACATTATCGCGATCACATTCGATCCGCAATCCGGACATGAACAGAAAGGTCGGCGACCCGCTTATGTTGTTAGCAAGGACCTTTTCAACCGCGGCACCGGTATGGCCATTGTATGCCCAATAACAAACACGGATCGAGCATTCCCCTTTCACGTACCTATCCCAAAAGAGAGCAAACTCAAGGGTTTTATTATGGTTGAACAAGTAAAATCGGTCGATTTCCATTCCCGTCGGGCTAAACGAATTGAAAGAGGGGACGATGAATTGCTTTCGAATGTGCTTTCCATATTAGATGCGTGCATATACTGACGGCCAACCTGGAACTGCGCGGAGCAGACCCGCCTTCAACGCGCCAGGCACCAACCGCATCACCCTCTATGTGGAAAAAGAGGGTAAGATCGTAGCTGAAAAGACATTTACGGTCCAAGCCGTCGACCCGCGGCAGTATGCGCGTGTGGGTGGCATCGCGCAATGCTCCCATTATGCGATGGGTTGCCCCGCCTGCCCCCATGACGTAAGAGGGCCGATCCTGTCGGGAAGCCCCAACGTGTTCATCGACGGGCTGCCGGCCGCGAGAATGGGTGACAACGGCGTTCACGCCGGAGGCTGCGGCCCCACATCCTACGTAATAAAGGGGGGGGCGAGCCGAGCGTGCTGATCGACGGGAAACCCGCGGCGCGAGTGGGCGACCCGACACAGCACAGCGGCGGCATGGGCAAGATAATACTCCCGACGAAATAGAGGGAAGCGCCGGCGCGCGTCAGCAACTCCCTGCAACCCGGCACGCTGTTTTTGCCCATCCACTTCGGAGAAAACCCCACCGCCGGCATTGTCGATGCGGCCAGCGAGGGTGGTTGTGCAAAGGGTATGCAGATGAAGCCATTTATGTTCATTAACACCTTAAAGGAAACAGAGCCGGAAATGGCCAGGCGGGAATATATCATCCGCAATGTGCTATTTTTTTCCTTTATCGTCGCCTTCTCTTTTACCCTGATATCCTTTGGCCTATCCCTATTTGGCAAAATGCCGCTCGATACTTTAATCATCTATTCAGTCGTATCCATTCTGCTTGCCGCGGCCATATTTCTTACAAATGCGGGATACTGGCGTTCAGCCGGCATCATCCCCCCGCTGCTTATGTATTTCCCGGCGGTAAATGCCAATTATATCGGCGGAATTGATGCGCCGGGCAATTTTATGTACGCCCTGCTGATCATCTTTGTGGCGATTATTTACGATTATCGGAAAATGTGGATCGCTCTCGTGTTATGCCTCGTGACTTATCTATGCCTCGCCGGAATGATATCCATCGGTCATATAAAACCCTACCGTACAGCCGAAGTTGTTTTTGTCAGCAGGGTGGTTCTCACCTCCGGATTTCTCGTGGGCATCGCTTTAATGATCTGGCTTTTGGGACGCAGTTACAGAACGGAGATAGATGTAAGGATCAAGGCCGAGGAACTGCTGAACAGAAAGAATGAAGAACTCGGCACGCTCAACGAGGCCCTGCAGAAAAGCGAGGAGCGATATAAATCGCTCGTGGAAAATGCCGATGAAGCCATTATCGTGATACAGGACGGGTCGATTAAATATGTCAACAGCAGGTCGATAGCGTCGTTTGGGTATTCGGAACAGGAGTTTCTGTCGATTCCTGTCTTTAATTTGGTCCATCCGGAAGATCGGGAGGCGGTAACAAGCCGGTATCTTCAAAAAATAAACGGTGACAAAACGCCCACCCGGCACACTTATCGCGCTTTCCATAAAAATGGGCATACCAAATGGATTGAAATCAGTTCCGTCCTGGTTGACTGGGAGGGCCGTCCCGCAACGCTGAACCTTATCACCGACATCTCTGAACGCCGCAGAACAGAAGAAGAAAAGAGAAACCTGGAGGAACGTCTGCAGCGTGCTCAGAAGATGGAAGCGCTTGGGCAACTGGCCGGCGGCGTTGCCCATGATCTGAATAATGTCATGGGGGCAATGACCGGTTATTCAGAGCTGCTGTTGATGGAGATTCCCGAGGGGCAACGGGCCAGAGGTCATGCGGAAAATATTCTACAGTCCACGGAGAAAGGCGCCGCGATTATCCAGGACCTTCTCACGCTGGCCAGGCGGGGAGTAACCGTATCAGAGGTCATCGATCTCAATCATATTGTATCAGGTTTTCTCAAGACCCCGGTATTTGAGAAGATAAAGGATCATCATTCCCACGTGACTTTCAGAGCGGAGCTTCAAGAGGAGTTATTGAACATCAAGGGCTCCTCTGTTCATCTGGAGAAAACATTAATGAACCTGGTCGCCAATGCGGCAGAGTCCATTACCGAATCGGGAGAAGTGACGATCCGAACTCAGAGCCGCTATCTGGACAAGGCTGTTCTGGGATATGATGAAGTCAGGGAAGGTGATTACACAATCCTGAGCGTATCCGATACGGGAATGGGTATTCCCGCCCAGCATCGGGAGAAGATCTTCGAACCGTTTTATACAAAGAAGGCCATGGGAAGAAGCGGAACCGGCCTGGGGCTGGCGATTGTATGGGGAACGGTAAAAGATCACAGCGGATATATTGATGTGCAGTCTGAAGTGGAAGAGGGAACCACCTTCACGCTTTATTTTCCGTCAACGCGTGAGGAACTGACCACACCCAAGAAGAAGACGCCGATAGAAAAGTATATGGGGAATGGAGAATCCGTTCTGGTGGTTGATGATATTTCCGAACAGCGTGACGTTGCCTCCGGATTGCTGACCCGGTTGGGGTATCGGGTGCATGCCGTTTCCAGCGGCGAAGAGGCCGTGGACTATCTCAGGCGCAATGAGGCGGACATTTTGGTGCTGGATATGATCATGACACCGGGAATAGACGGCTTGGAGACCTACCAAAGAGTTTTGGAGATCAATCCGAGACAGAAGGCCATTCTGGTCAGCGGTTTTTCGGAAACCGATCGTGTCACAGGGGCTCAGGCCCTGGGAGCAGGTGCCTACGTCAAGAAACCCTATATGATGGAGAATATCGGCCTGGCCATCCGGAATGAACTCCATCGCAAATCTTCAACATAGCATTCCCGCCTTGGCGGGAATGACGTTAACAAGCACTGCGTTTCATTTTTGTTGAGGGGCGTTTTATGCTTTTATCTCTTTGCCATCAGCCAAGCGGAAAGTCATTCCGTCCGCAAAAGTGAATTGCCGGCCCTCCAAATACAAGGTCACCCGGCCGCCGCCCAGCACCTGCCATTGCTCCCCGGCGGCATCGCTGACCATTCCGGTCTCTTCGTCGATGCCGATCAGCGGCGCCCCGGGCAACTCCTTTTGCAGCCGCGGCGCCCAGAGCCGCCCAACGGAATTATGGTGCGGCAAGACACAGCCGGCGGGGATCGCCCCCAGGCCCGGCACCACCTGTCCGGCCCGCGGATCGAAGAAATGCGCGCATAGCACCATGGCCCCGGCACTGCTGCCGGCCAGGACCGCCCCACGGCCCAAAGCGATTTGAATGGCCTGCCAAGCCTTGCTGCCGGCCAGCGTCTGGGCCAGATAGCCTGGAAAACCGCCCAACAGATAGATCAAGCGCGCCTGTTCCAACGCCGCGGCCACCCCGGCATCCTGGGCGCTGGCCCGATCGATCAGGGGCGCCACCGTCACACGCCGCGCCCCCAGCGACGCAAACCAGCGCTGACCGTTTCGGCCGGCGCGTTCATGGTTGGCGTCCGGCGCGGCCGCCGCCGGAACGATCACCATCGGCGCATCCATCCCGCCGCAAAGCGCAATGGCGCGCAGATCGGACCGACGCATCCGCCCCTGAAACTCGCCGCCGCCCTGCAGTACGATGTAAGCCATCGGCACGCTCCACCAAGAATTCAATAGATACGAATAATTCAGGATGGACAAAGGGATGTCAAGTCTGGCCGGGGAAGGCGGATAAAGGGCGAGGCGAACGAACTCATTTTGGCGCTCGAAGGCGCACACCTCAGCCTGCACGCCGCTTACTACGATCCCCGCTCGCTGTCGATAAAGTTCGACGATCTGGCGCCGTGCTGTAAGCCCTCTATTGCCACTCCGGCCCCCGTAGCATAAAGCGCCGGGTGGACTGGAAGAGGGTGTTTAAATCGCAACCGTCGTGACGCACCCACACGCCTGCATTACTGTATGTCTCGATAAAAAGGCTGGGCCAATATAAACAACGAATTAGGATTGACGCAAAGCCGACGCTTCGGATAGGTTCAGGGCAATGCGGCGAAAAGAGACCCCATCGCAATTTGAGCGGGATGGCAACATCTGTTCGAAGGTTAAGGCCTCCATGAATGCCGAGAGGGCGGCGTAATGAGATTCGAATGGGACCCAAAAAAGGCCGCCGCGAATGCGAAGAAACACGACATAACCTTCCAAGAGGCCGCCTCGGTTTTTGGAGACCCTCTGGCCATTACGTTTCAAGACCCGGACCATTCCGACGATGAAGAAAGGCACATTACTTTCGGGCTATCGAAAAAGAGGCGACTCATCGTTGTGTCACATACGAAACGTGGCGATCGAACGAGAATCATCAGTGCGCGTTTCATGGACCGCAAAGAAAAGGTGATTTATGAAGAAGGCTAAGGCCACCGATGAATTGCGTGGCGAATATGAACGAAAAGATCTTGGCGTGGGCGTGCGTGGCAAATACTATGAAGAATACCAAAAGGGCACTAATCTGGTGCTGCTGAGCCCTGATGTGGCTGAAGTGTTCTCAACCGAAGAGGCCGTCAATGAAGCCCTGAGGTCTCTGATTAGTCTGGCGCAAAAATCGACGGCCCGGAAAACCCGCTCCACGAGTTCGCGCAGGAAACCCGCTTCACGGTAAAACTTTCGATCAACCCATTGAAGCGAACTCCGGCCAAATCCGTTTCCTGAACCCATCGCATGTAAACATTTCAGCGGGAAATTTATGGTACGGGTACCTCCTGAAATTCATAGAAAACTGGCCATACAAGCCGCTGAATCCGGTATAAGTCTCAATCGTGTTGCCAGCTCTAAATTGAGTCAATAATTGCAATCCCCACACAACTTGAGGATTTTTTTTATACAGGGAAACCAACTTCCGATGTTTCCAACGAGGTGATCAATGAAAAGAGCCGTAATACTTCCCCCTCTCAAATTGAGTTTTGACGAGGTATTTGAAGCCATTTCAAAACAGACAAACTCCCAGACCCCGGAACTCTTGACCCATGGCCACGCCCTTTTTGCGGCCCAAGCCAAGCGCACCCGTGATGACCGTCGATTCATTGCGCTGCCCCAGGGCAACCGGATTTACGAGGAAGACTGGGGTTTTCGGAACAACGGAATCGGAAAGGAGGGTCAGCGCATCGACCACTACGCCGTCTCCATCGACAATTGGGCCAAGCGGCTATAGACAGCAGCCTTCACTGGACCATGGTGAGCGTGTGCTTTCCGAACTTTTCACCTATCTGACGACCCCCTGTCCGCGCTTCGTGCGGCGCATGGGGTATCTGTATGAGGCCATCGCCATGCGCGGCCGCTCCCGGCGCTGTGCCGCGTCCTGGAACGAGCACCTGGAAAAATCCAGGGCCGCGGTGCTGGCTGCCGCGCACGCCTGCCGGGCGCGTGAAGCGGCGGTTATCCTCGGTTCCGGGCTGCTTTTGGATGTGCCGCTGGCGGAACTGTGCGCGGCTTTCAAGCAGGTCATCCTGGTCGATATCGTCCACCTGCCGGCGGTGCGCAGGCGTGTGCGGCGCTTTGCCAATGCCCGGCTCGAGAACTATGACATCTCGACCCTCGCGCTCAGACTCTTCGAAACCATGAAAACCGCCGGGCAACCACTGCCGGAACCCCTGACCGCGGATTTTGCATTCGTCAGCGCCCCAAGCCTGGTGGTCTCGTTGAACATCCTTTCCCAATTGCCGGTGATTCCCGGCCGATTCGTGCGCCGGCACATGCCGGCCGTGGGCGACCAAGATCTGCACGCCTGGTGTCGGCGGATTGTGGAAGCGCACCGCGCCAGTCTGGCGGCGCTGGCCTGCGACGTCTGCCTGATTGGCGATTACGCCTATGTCCAACACGGTACGGATGGTTCCAGGGAAGCGGGTTCAACCCTTTACGGGCTGGCGTTGCCCGAACCGCAAGCGACCTGGCGATGGCAGATTGCCCCACGGGGCGAGCTCTCACGCCACGAGGCCAAGGAACTCGAGGTCGGCGTCTGGTCGCACCCGGCACCCCAAACCTCCGGAAGAAGTCGACCAGACGGCCGGATATGAAGCAGACGGCCGCGCCGGCCGGGATTATTGCTTCACCAGCTCCACCCGCCGGTTCTTGGCGCGACCTTCCTCGGTGCTGTTGGTGTCAACGGGCGCCAGGGGGCCGACACCCTTTCCAATCAGGCGCGCCGGGTCGATGCCGTGCTTGGCCGCCAGGGCTTGCACCACGGCTTGGGCGCGGGCCTCGGAGAGCCTCAGGTTCAGATCGAGGGCGGCGGTGTTGTCGGTATGGCCCACCACGTAAACCTTGAGCCCGGCATCGGCCTGGAGCAGCTTGGCGATCTCGGCCAGGGCGTTTTCGGATTCGGGTTTCAGATCCGATTTGCCGGTGTCGAAGAAAATGCCCGGCACCTCCACGTGGCCGCTGGTATCTAATCCCGACTTGAACAGTTCGGCGCTGGCCACCACCTCCTGAGCCATGGCCTTGCGCTCGACGATGGTCAGCATATACCCCTTGCCCCAGGCGGTATCGACCTGGGCCCAGATCTCGTTGCCGTCTTTGACCACCTTGAGCCAGGTGTAGCGCCGATCTTCATGCAGGGTGGTGCCGCCGATCTGGGCGATGGCCTGCTGGTGATTGCGGATGATGGCCAGAGGACTGGGGGCTTCGAAACCGTCCTGGATCTGGTACTTGATTTCGAAACGCCGGCCCTCCACCACGGTATCGGTCTTGTCGCCGGTCTTGAATTTGAAGGCGTCGAAGGGCAGCGTCTTGCAAAACGTGAGACGCATGTTGGCCATGCGCGTGAACAGCGGATGGTCGGAACAGCCGGCCGCATCCTTTTGGGGGGCGGCATGGGCCGGAAGGAGCGTGACCACGAGCAGGGCGGCGGCCAGAAGAGAAACGACGAAACCATGACGGGGCATACAGAACTCCTTTGCGGGCGCGGTTATCGAAATGGTCCTTCTCCTGCGAAAATGCCAGGAGAAATCAAATGGATATTAGAAGAGGTCTTGGACTTGCACAAGCATAATTTTTGGCCGCAGTCGATGTCGTTCCGCCTGAAAATACGGAAGACGGACACCCCGACGGTACGCTGCGCCGATCTCGATGGGGACACACCCGGCGCGATGATCGTGGTTGCATGGGATAAGGCCCCCGGCGTGCGATTCGAAGCATCGGTTCGGGCCGCTTGAGGCGCTGCCGCGGTCGGCGATAATATGTTGGCGCCGTCATCAAAAATGGCTATGAACAAAATGGCTATAAACAAAGATGGTCAGGTCGTTTGGGCGAAAAGGGGGCGCGGTGCCATCTCGATCCAATACCGGTCATGAAAGAATTCAGTATATCGACGTCGCGCGATTCTACGCCATGGCCATGGTTTTTTACGGGCACTTCATCGAGCGGGTCATGCTGCTCGATGATCCCTTCGCCGCGAGCGTGTATAAGTTCATCTACTCCTTCCACATGGTCCTCTTTTTCGTGCTCTCCGGTTTCATCGCCAGGAAGGACGACCTTGCCCTGGGGGGCTGGCGATATTTCCAATCCCGATTCGTTTCCCGGCTGGTGCCCTTCATTTTCTTTACGCTGGTATTCATGGGATTGGGCGCCATCTTGCCGGGCGATCTTTTCAACCTGAAGCTTCCCAGCATCCAGGGGTATATCGATGGCCTGATCATGACCGGCCTCGGTATTCCGATATTCTGCGTGCCCTCCTGGTTCCTGATGATGCTCTTTTCCGTCGAAATGCTCCATTATCTCTTCTTCCGATGGGTCATCCGCGACAGCGAGGCGCCGGGGACCGATCTGAAGATCCTCGTCGCCATCCTGGTCTTCTATCTCGTCGGCTATTTCCTGAATCTTTATGGCGACTTTCTAAATCTGGCCAAACAGCGAAAGTACAACTTTCTTTTCGTGCACGAGGCGATCACCATGTACGCCTTTTACCTGGCGGGGCTTTACCTTCGACGGCGCAAGTTCTTGATCGGCGCAACGCCCGCCAAAGTACTCGTTCCCGGGGCGGCGGTCGCCTTGGTCGTCGTCCTGTTCACCTTCCGGCTCAACCAGGGACCGTTCAACTTCAACTACTACAACGCCGTGGTCATCCTGATGGCCGCCCACGGACACCTGCTCTGGTTCCCGGTAACGGCCATGGCCGGCTCGTTGTTCGTTTTTCTGCTGGGCAAAATCACCCCCGCCGGAAAAACCATCGTCTGGATGGGGCAAAACAGCCTGATTCTCATGTGCCTCAACGGTTTCTTTTACCATTTTATCAACCCGTGGGCAGGCCGGTGGGTATTTACGCATTATTCCGGCCGGCCTTCGATGATTTTGCTTTCGGGCCTGATCATGACCGTGGTCAGTTTAGGGCTCTGTATGCCGTTTATCGGTCTGCTGAACAAGTATGTGCCCCAACTGGTGGGCAAACCCAAGATCCAAGGCCCCTGGCTGAAAGCGCTCGTTGGGTCGTGATTGGATCGCTGCCGGCCCGAAGCACGGCCGCCCATGGAGAAGGATACCAAATCGATGAATTCTGAAATGCGTGATCTCGATAAAGAAGCGGCCGCATGGTCAAGCCCGGGGCCGACGGCAAGCTGCGGGGCTTCGGCATCTTTCTGATGACGGGCCGGAACCGAAAATGTTATAGACGGAAAAACGTCGATAGGAGTCGCCATGCAAAAATACCATCTGTTTGGTTTTTGGATGCTTGCCTGGGTAGTACTTTGGGGGGCTCCCGCAAGCTTGCAGGCCGAAGGGCTTCCCGCAACGAGTACCGGACAGACCATCTATGTGCCGGCTTACTCCCATATTTACGGCGGCGACCACGAGCGGCCGGTGCTGCTGACGGTCACCTTGAGCGTCCGCAATACCGACCCGCAGCATCCCATCCGCATCGCGGTAGTCGACTACTATGCAACCCAAGGCACGCTCCTGAAAAATTTCCTGGGGAGCCCCGTGGTTCTGAAACCGCTGGAATCGGTGCGCTACGTGGTGCCCGAAAATGACAAGGCCGGTGGGTCCGGCGCCAATTTCATGGTCTCGTGGCAATCCGACGCACCGGTCAACCCGCCGATTGTCGAAGCGGTCATGATCGGGACGCAGTCCCAGCAGGGTATTTCCTTTACTTCCCGCGGCCAGGTGCTCGTCAATACGAAGTAGCGGTTTAGAGCACTCGTTGCGCAGTGACAAGATCGCTGCCGGCCGAAGCGCGGCCGCCAATATTATTTCGCTTGCACCCAAACCGGTGCCACAATAGAATCCGGCTGAATATTCGAAAGTTGCAGGCGCCCCTGCCGACGCCCCTGCATCGGGGAGGATCGGGACGGGCGTCGCGGCTTTTAGAGCAATGGTCTTGGTTGGAACGTAAGCGGGAATGTCAAAAATTGAACGGGAGTACGCGATGAAATTGCCGGCGTTTGTTATTTTTCCGCTGCTGTTGGTACTGCTGCCGATGAAGGCCTGGAGTGGCCAGGCGTGCGATCAGTATGCCCATGAAATGGAATCCGCGCTGGGCGAGATGCAGAAGTTGGCCGAACAGTATAAAGACAAGATGCTGTCGGAGGGTGAAGCCAAAGCCTTGGGTCAGCAGATGAAGGCCCTGTCGGATAAGGGGGAGGCCGCGCGCAAGCAGTGGTCCGCGTGCGTGGGCATGCCGACCACCGAAGCGGAAGCACAAAAGATGGAAGCCGACCAGAAGGCCGCCACCGAGGAGGCGGCCCGGCAATGGGAGGCCCAGGCCAAGCAGTTCGCGCCCGAAAATATGCCCGGGCCCATGGGAGCCGGCGGTACGGGCGGGGCGGGGGGATCGGCCGGGATGGCCGCCGGGGCCTCGATGTTCGCCATGCCCATGGCCCAGGAGCCGAGCTTTACGCCCGCACCGACCACCGGCGGCGGCCTCTCGCCGGCCGATGCGGGCCGCACGCCGGAAGAAAAGGCGGCGGCCGTCGCGGCGGTCAACGCGGAACTGGAGCGCCAGCCTGCCGTGCTGCCCCGGAAGGAAGATGCGCCGAGCCAAAGCGATATCCTGAAACTGGCCGCCGCGCGCAATGCCTCATCCCGAAAGCAGTTCAAACCCGAAGAGCTGTCGGCCTATTCCCAGGCGGTCCATTGGACCGTGCGCTTCGATGGGCAGTCCGCCGACGCGCAACGGGCCAGGCACTATTCGCTCTCCGTGGCTTCGGCCACCAATTACTTCAATAAGCCCCATTTCATCATTGCTTTCTCTACGGCCGTTTTTTCCCTCGACCCCCAAAGCACGGCCAATGCCAACAACCTGGCCGCGGCCATCGTCACCGCGGGCGAGCGGCTCTATCCCGAAAAAGCCCAAGCCGGCGAGTTGACGCCGTTCCACAAGGACGCCGAGGCCTGCTATCTCTATGCCCTGGCCGTCTCCATGCAGGCGGATGCCTGGACCGACGAAAGCCTTACGGCCCTGGTCAACCTGGGCCATCTGTATATCGACATGGATCGGCTCGACGAGGCCCGCGCGCTGTTCCTGGCGGCGCGCAAGCAGAGCCCCTTTTCCTGGGACGCGGCCTTGGGCATGGCCGCCTATTTTCATGCCGTGGGCCAGCC
>JAKAFO010000420.1 GCA_021819735.1 Deltaproteobacteria bacterium | reverse complement strand
CCACCTTTAAAATCTTCAACTCGCTGATCGCCCTGGATGAGGGCGTGATCGCCGGCACCGATGCGGTCCTGACCTGGGATGGCCGCATCCACGATTTTCCGGACTGGAACCGGGACCAGACCCTGGCCAGCGCCTACAAAGTCTCCTGCGTCTGGTACTATCAGGAACTGGCGCGCCGGATCGAATCCCAGAAGTATCGCGCCCATTTGCGGGCCGCGAACTATGGGCAGCTTCGCGAGCCGTTCGATGCGACCGCCTTCTGGCTCGACGGATCGCTGCAAATCAGCGCCCTGGAGCAAGTCGCCTTTTTGCGCAAGATCATCCGCCGGTCGCTGCCTTATAAAGCCGCTTCCTACGACGCCTTGCGCGACCTGATGGTGCTGGAAAAGAACGACGGCTATACGCTGCGCGCCAAGACCGGCTGGGCGACGCGCCTGACCCCGCAGATCGGATGGTTCGTCGGCTATGTGGAAACGCCCGACGCGGTCTGGATCTTTGCCGCCAACATCGATATCCGCGACAGCAATGACCTACCGCTGCGCCAGGCGTTGACCCTTCAAGGCCTCAAGGCCAAGGGCGTCATCCCTTGAAAGCAACGCGGGATACGCCAGCGCCGGCCCGTTTTTGGACTCGCTTGACAGCCTTAATGGTAATGTATAATGGTGGTGTATACATTGTTGGAGGAAATGCATGGTAAGGACTCAAATTTATCTCACGGATCGCCAACGCATCGAATTAGAAATACTTTCCAAAACCCTGGGCAAAAAGCAAAGCGAACTTATCCGTGAAGCTGTTGACCGCCTCATCGATCAAACTGGACTGAGCAGGCGTGAAAGCGTTATGCAGGCGGCTGCCGGAATCTGGAAAGATCGTAAGGATCTTCCCGATTTCAGCGCCATACGAACCGAATGGGATAGGCACTAATCATGGCGGACGCCTTTCTGCTTGATACGGATGTTCTAATCGATTTTTTGCGTGGCTACGATAAGGCAGTGGCTTTTGTAACCGCGAATTCGCATAAAATTCTTTTTTCTTCTATCGTTATTGCCGAGTTGTACGCGGGTATCAAAGGGGCTGCCGAACTATCGGCTTTAGACAATTTCGTTACGTTGTTTCCCGTTATCCCTATCACTTCCGAAATTGCCAGGATAGGTGGCCTTTATAAGCGAGATTTTGGCAAATCTCACGGTGTTGGACTCGCGGACGCAATCATAGCCGCTACATGCGAATCTGAAAATGCGATCTTAAAAACACTGAATGTAAAGCACTATCCAATGATAAAGGGCTTAAAACCAGCCTACAAAAAATAAGCGACCTACCCTCTCGCGTTGCTGCCCGGCATCGAGCACATCCCACTCACGCTCGATCCGGACAGCATGAAGGCCTCCGTCCAAGCCGTTGCAGCGCTGCAAAAAGGTGGGATCTAAATCTCACTTCGATAAAAACGCCATAACGCCACGGCGGCCAGCGCGGCCGTGTAGCCAAGCACATTGAAAGCCACATAAGCCGGCGGCATGGCCTCGAACGCCCGGCTCGTGATCCCGGTGGTTGCAAAATCCTGAAGCATATAGACCTTGGGAAAAAGGATGCGCCACAGGGCAGCCGGGTCTTGCTCGACCCTCATGTGCTGGAGCATTTCGCTGTGCATGAGCCGGTAGGCCCCATCGGATACGAAGCCGACACCGATGACGATCAGGGTGAAGAGCGCGGCCATCACGTTGGGCAGGAAAAGCGACAAGGTCCAGGTCAGGACGATGGCAAACAGCAGGTTGACGGAACACACGAGCGATGCGGTCAGGTAGCCGGCCATGGGGGTGCCGGCATGCGACCGGACAATCAGCGCAATGGTCAGATGCAGGATGAACATGAAGACCGTGCACAGCACCCAGGTGCCGGCGATTCGGCCGAGCATATACTGCCAGCGGTCCACGGCGCGGGCGAGAAACATCACCAGGCTGCCGTCCTCGCGATCCCTTGACAGCGCGCCCATGGATAGCAGGGTCGTCATCAGGTACATGCCGGCGGCCACGACGTGAAAGGCGATCAGCGCGGCATGGAAGGCCAGCGACTGCTGGTCCAGCGTCCGGCCGTTGATCGTATAGCTGCCCTGGTAGCAGCTTTTGAGCAGCATGAGAAAAAAGAGCGCGACGGCCAGCAGCACATAAAAACTCTTCTGGCGCAGCAGGTCTCTTAGCGTGTAGGTCAATATGCGGGCCAGGTTATGCATGGCGCTGCCTATCCTCCACATGGCGGATGAAAACCTCTTCCAGGGATTCATGCCCCTGAACGATCTGCGCCAGGCTGCCCTGGACCATGATCCGGCCTTTGTACAGGATCGCCACCGAATCGCAGAGCCGTTCGACTTCCGAAAGCAGATGGGAATTGAGGATGAGCGTCCCTCCGCCTTTTTTGAAATCCTCCAGCAGCAAACGCACATCGCGCATGCCCAAGGGGTCCAGGCCCGAGACCGGCTCATCGAGCACCAGCAGCGCGGGATCGCCCAGAAGGGCCGCCCCGAGGCCGATGCGCTGGGTCATCCCCTTGGAGTAATGGGCCGCCTTTTTCTTCGCCTGGCCCTCCATGCCGACCCGCTTCAGCATATCGTCCACCGCCGCCGTGGCACGCCCGCCGCTCAGACCGCAGAAGGCGGCCTGGCGCAGCAGGTATTGCCGGCCGGACAGATGGGGCGGGATGCGGTGGATTTCCGCCAGGTAGCCCAGTTTCTTTCGCGATGCGGCGCTGCCGGCCGGCAACCCCTCGATGGTGACCGTTCCGGCCGTGCACCGCGAAAAGCCGAGCAGCAGCCGCACCAGGGTCGTCTTGCCGGCCCCGTTGGGCCCCAAAAGGGCAAAGGCCTCCCCTTTGCGCACCGTATAGGAGACCCCCTCCACCGCCACCAGGTTTCCGTAGCTCTTGGTTACATTTTCGAATGCGATCATGCCATGGCCCTTTCGTGGCTCGCTTCATACCCTTCTATCGGGTTTAAGATCAAGGGGTGGTGACGGCGGGACGAAAGATCGTCTTGAGCAAAGCCCCGCATTGTGTTTCAATGGCTCATCCCCTTGTATTGGACTGGCGGTAGCGGCGTAATTTCTCTGTGGCGAATCGGGTCCGGGATCGTTAGCGGCATCGATACGGAATCCGCAAACACGTTATAGAAAAAGGAGAGCATCATGGTACGCACCGAGATCTCCCTGTTTTTGAAGAACGCGCCCGGTGAACTGGGGCGGCTGGCGGCGTTGTTTGCCGAGGCGGGCATCAACATCGACGCCATCACCATCCAGGATGCGTCCAACTACGTCAAGGAGTTGTTCAAGGCCCGGGGGCGCTCGCTCAAGCGCATCGCCTCGGCGGCCAGCTACGACTCCATGAGCAAAGATTCGGCCGAGTTCGCCCTGATTCGCCTGCTGCCGTCCGAGGGGGCCACCGACCGCGCCATGGACCTGCTCACCCGGCATGAGTATGTGTTCGATATCGTGCCGGTGATCGCCGTGCCCATGCGCAACCAGCCGGGGCGGCTGGCCGAGGTGGCCGGCCAACTGGGGCGGGAGGGGATCAACATCAATTATATGTACGGCTCCTCCACCGGCGAAGGCCAAGAGGGGTTGCTGGTCTTCTGTCTGGACGACATCGACCGCGCGGCCCGGATTCTCCAGGACGAAGCATAGGGGTTTCCATGACGGCTATCCTTCAAGGTATCGCCTATAATTTCAGAGGGCTGCGTCTGGGTCTGCGCACCAGCCGACTGTTGATGTTGGGCCTGTTGCGCTTCGCGCTCCTGGTGGTCATCAGCGTGGCGGCGGCGGGCCTCATCCTGGTCAACTACCAGGAAATTCTCAACCTCATGTGGAACCGGCCC
>JAKAFO010000089.1 GCA_021819735.1 Deltaproteobacteria bacterium | reverse complement strand
ATGACTGCTTGTGTACCTCATCTGGAGGTATTTGTCCAGATTTGTTTGTAGCTACTTAATAATGTTTTAGATACCGGTCAGAATAAAATCACCCTGGGGACTTGACGCCGAATATAGTTTACAGTATTTGCCGCTGTAATTTTTCTGACCCCCCTCCCGGAAGTTGGTGGCCCGATGATCCGATCCTTTATTGAGCGTTTGAAGTTCAAGTACCTGCTCTACGGTTTGTACCTGCTGATCCGCTTCACCGGTTGGCGCTCCGTCCGCATGCGGTCAAAACTAGAGGAGCGGGATATCGCCGTCGTCCTGCGTTCCAAGGATGGGACCATCGCCCGGACCATCCACTGCCGCCAGGGCAAGGTGCGCTCCCGCAAAGGCCATGCCGAGGATGTGATTTCCAATATTACCTGGAAGAGTCCCGCGGACGGCACGCGGGTCATCATGCGCGTCGTCCAGGGAGACCCCAAGGCGCTCGTCAAAGCCGTGATGGCCGGGGATCTGATCCCCGAAGGCGAGGCCGTCGGCATCCGCTGGTTCCTGGATGTGGTGGGCCTGCTGGGCCGCATCTACCATAAAAAGAGAGCCGCCCCCCGACCCGCCTGACGCATCTTCGGGCGCCGGGTTCCAGAAATCCATTTGCAATCGCAAATCCATCGTGCTACTAAAACTGACACGCCAGTTTTGAAACCCAAAACCGGCCGCTCCCTCTCCCGGCTCCAGAACCAAACGTCCATTTTCATTATCCGCCCCACGCCGACCGCGTTGCCTCCGCCGGTGGGAGGTCTACGCTGAATGGCGCGAAAGACTTGGGCACCTTGGGAGTTCTCTATGCGCGGAAACACTTCGACGACCTATGACGCGATCATCGTGGGGTCCGGCCCCGGGGGCGCCTCGGTGGCCAAGGAACTGGCCGGCCAGGGCCGACGCATTTTAATGCTGGAGCGGGGCGACAACGCCCCCATCAAAGGCTCCCTGTTCCAGGTGGCGACCAACGCGGGCATTCCCGGCCAGAGCCTGCTCTTCACGAACCTGTCCTTTCTGGCCATGGTGCGGGGCCTGTGCACCGGCGGGAGCTCCATCTTCTACTGCGCCACGGCCTTCGACCCGCCCTATGCCATGCTCGAGGGCTACGGCATCGACCTGCGCCGGGAGGTCGAGGAGCTCAAAGCGGAGATTCCCATCGCCCCGGCCGAAGATCGCCTGATGGGGCCGGGCGCCCGTCTGATGATGCAAAGCGCCCGCCAACTGGGCTACCCCTGGCACAAGCTCAACAAGTTCATCTATCAGGACAAATGCCGGCCCGATTGCGGCCTGTGCAGCTACGGCTGCCCCCACGGCGCCAAATGGACGGCCCGCAACTATGTCGAACAGGCCGTGGATCAGGGCATGACCCTGGTCAACGGCGCCCGGGTCACGCGCATTCTCTTCGACGGCGATAAGGCCGTGGGGGTGCGCTATCGCAAGAACCTGCAAACCCACGATGTCTTCGCCAAACGCATCGTGGTGGCAGCCGGCGGCGTGGGCTCGCCCAAGATCCTGCGCAGCAGCGGCCTGGTTCGGGCGGGCTACGACTTCTTCTTCGACCCCCTGATCATGGTCTTCGGCACCGTGGACGGCCTGTACAGCAAAGGCGAAATCCAGATGTCGGCCGGCGTGCACATGCAGTCCAGGGGCTACCTGATGGTGGACCTCAATTTCCCCACCCCCATCTACCTAGGCCAGAGCCTGCCCAAGCTGCGGCTGGACAAAGCCTTCTCCCAGTCCAATACCCTGATGATCATGATCAAAATCAAGGACGAGCTGGGCGGCCATACCACGGCCTGGGGCGGCGTGCGCAAAAGCCTGCGGGCCGAAGACAAAGCCAAGCTCAAAGACGGCTATGCGCATGCCGCCCGTATCCTTAAAAACGCCGGCGCCAAAGGGATCTTCAGCGGCTGGACCGTGGCGGCCCACCCCGGCGGCACGGTCAAGATCAGGGAGATGCTCGACAGCAATCTGAAGACCGAGAAGGAAAACTTGTACGTCTGCGACTGCTCCGTGATCCCCGAAGCGTGGGGCCTGCCGCCCACCTTGACCCTGCTGGCCCTGGGGAAACGGTTGGGAAGACATCTATCCGGACAGATGCAATGACCTGGTCGTACGCCCGCGCGTGCGAAGAATAGCTGAAGACGATGCGGAACCGGACCCTGCCCGAATTAGCCGAACAGCAACGCAGCGAGGCCCAACTTGCCGCCCTCGTGGCGGATCTGCTCAACAGCGCCGAACTACGAGGACTGGCGGCCGCCGTCGGCCGGCACTGGCTGGACGATTGGAGCGACCGCCATCGCCTGAAACGCCTCCTGGCCAAACCCGCGGCCTGGGCCTTGTCCAAAAGCCTCGCGCCTTCCGATGGAACCCCGCTGGCCGAACGTTTCCAAAAGCCGGAATACGTCGAAACTCTTTCGGCCCAATGGCCCCAAATGCGCCAGGGCCTGGGCACCCTGCTGCGTTCGCTGCTGGCCGCGGTGGAAAAGCTTCCCACCGAGCGCAAGCAAGCGCTGCTCGACCGGATGCTGGCCGGCCCGGAGGGCGTCGATGATGGCGCGCAGCGTTCCCTGCTGGCCGGCCTGGCGCGCATCGCCGAAGATCTCTACCGGCACGATCCGCTCTTCTTCTCGACGCGCCTTTCGCCGCTGCTCGATCGATGGCTCGGACGCACCGATTTCGGCGAGCTGCATGCGCTGCTGGAGGCCGGTCGGGAGGATCTGCGCGCGTCGATCGGGCAGGCCATCGGCATGCTGTTCGAGTACCCGGCCAAGCTCGTGGCCCTGCTGTCCCTGGTGCCCGACGGCCTGAACCTCGCGCTCGGTGCGTTCCATGACCTGTTGGGGCACGTCAACACCCTGCCGCCCGATATCTTCACCGACCTGCTGCTCTCCATCTACCGGCAGGTGGATGCCACCCTCATCGGTCAAAGCGTCAACCGCGCCAATGAAGCCATCCGCCAGCTCCACACCGGCAGCACCCTGATCGGCGAAATGGATGCGCCGCGCTTCTCCAGCGATCTGGGAGACAAACTGCGCGAGATCGCGGCCCAGATCGATCCGGCGCTGGCGGTCAAGGCCCGCGCCGCCCTGATCGACAGCCGCGAAACCCTGATCCGCATCCTGATCGACACGACCCAGGAGCACCCGGACCTTTTGAACCTCTGGCTCGAGCAGTTGGCCGTGGGCCGCAATGCCGAGATCCGCCTGTTCAAACGCAAGATCGAAGTGCTCGAAACCCTGCCCGCCGATGACGCCGTCGAGGCGCTCTGCGCCGGTCTTTCCAGTTGGAACGCCTACGATCTGGCCGAGACGGTCAACAGCCTGGCCCGGCTTGCCAACCGCATCGGCCGGCTCACGCCCGGGGTGTTCAAATCCCTGGTCACCGAGTTTGTGAACACCCTGGATCTGGATGAACTGGAAGAGAGCCTGGCGGGGCTCGCCCCGGATCTGGCCCGCGCCGTCCGGCCGGTCTTCCGCCGGCTCGCGCCACCGCTGATCGGCGAGCTGTGCGCCCTCTTCGAGCCCGGCGCAGAAGATGACGGCTGCGACGAGGCCATGCACGCGGCCCGCGAACGGCTGCGCCGTTTGCTGCGCGGCGAGGAGCAAAAGCGATGACCGCACTGTTGCGCCAAGCGGCCCAAAGCATCGACCTGGAACCGCTGCGGACCTTCAAGTCGGCCGGGGGCCGGCTGATCGGCTACACCTGCACGTTCCTGCCGGTGGAAGTATTTCACGCCGCCGGCCTGGTGCCGGTCCGCCTGCGCGGCATCGGCGCCGAGAGCCTCAACATCGCCGATGCCTATTACGGACCGTTTGTCTGCACCTTTCCCAAGGCATTGCTCCAGCAGGTGGGCACGCGCCACTATGCTTTCCTGGATGGCGCCGTGATTACCGGCGGCTGCGACGGCATGCGGCGCCTGAATGAATGCTGGCGCAAGCTGGGGGCCGACATCCCCGGCGTGCTGCCGCCCTGGTTCCATTACTTCGATGTGCCCCACAAGCCGGACGGCGTGGCCCTTGCGTGGTATCAAGATCAGGTACGCAAGCTGATCGATGCCGTCCAAAACGCCTTTGAGGTGCGCATCGACGAAGAAGCCCTGGGCCGGGCCATCCGCCAGCAGAACCGCGTGCGCCAAAAACTGTGGGAGCTGGCCGAGCTGCGTTGCCGGCAGCCCGCGCCCGTCTCGGGCAGCGAAGCCTTCGAAGCCCTCATCGCCCGCAATGTGCTGCCGCCCGATCACTACCTGGAAGAGCTGGACCGCCTGCTCGCAACCGTCCAAAACCGGGCCGTGCCCGCCTCGGATCGCCGCCGGCGGCTCTTCGTCACCGGCAGCATTTGCGACGACCTGGCGCTGGTCCAACAGATCGAGGCCGCCGGCGCCGTGGTGGTGGGCGAGAGCGTCTGCTACGGCCTGCGCAACACCAGCGCACTGGTGGACGAAAGCGGCGACCCGCTGGCGGCCCTGAGCGCCCATTACCTTTCCGGTTCGGTCTGCCCGCGCATGTTCGGCTACTACGCGGAGCGCCGGGGCGTGATCGTCGAACGCATCCGCCAAACCGGCGCCCAGGGGGTCATCCTGCAGAACATCCGCTTTTGCGACCTGCACGGCTCGGAAAACGGTTTGCTGGAGCGGGACCTGGAGAAACTGGGCGTGCCGACCCTGCGCATCGAAAAGGAGTATGGCGCCCTGACCGAAACCGGACGGTTGCGCATGCGCATCGAGGCCTTTTTGGAACAGATCGGATGATGAAAGTCGAGGATCGATAATTGCGGCCGGAACTCAAAGAATACCCCCTGGACCAGCTCTTTGCCCGCACCTTTCAGCTCGCCCGCAAGGCCGGCCGGGCCACGCCCAAGGAGCAGGCCCTGCTGCTCAAAAGCGTGCCCTACGTCAGCGGCCTGCTCGAACCCATGCTGGCCCTCGGGCCGCCGGCCATCACCTTTCTGGGCATGCTGGCCGACTACTACACCGCTCTGGTCCATGCCAAGGCGCAAGGCAAGAAGGTGGTGATGACCACCTTCTGCTTCGACCCCACCATTTTCTACGCCTTCGACAACCTCGTGCCCGTGACCTTGGAAGTGGGGACCGTGATCACCTCCATTCTCTGGAAGCGCGGCTCCTACGACTTCATGGACTTTTGCACCGAGGTGGGGTTTTCCGAGACCGGCTGCTCGTCCCAGCGCGGCACCATGGGGGCCTATCTGGCCGGCGCGGGGGTCGAAATCGACATGGTGGCCGTCAACATGGGCGGCGTGTGCGACACCAACTCCAATGCCTACAGCTTTGCGGCCCAGTACCTGGGCAAACCCTTCTACGGGCTGGACTATCCCGCCGAGCTGACCCCCGACGCGGTGCGCGACTACCACCACCAAGACTACCGCGCCCTGATCCGCTTCCTCGAAACGCACGGCGGCGGCCGCTTCGACATCGACCGCCTGCGGACCCTGCTGGAAGAAAAGCAAATCCAGGACGAGCTGACCAACGAGATCGAAGAGTTGCAGCGCCTGGTGCCCAACCCGGTGCCGGGCATCTACCACCTCTTGATGTACGCGGGGCGCTACACCTGTTCCGGCAGCCCGACCTTCACGCGCATGCTGCGCGAGATGCTCGCGGTGGTGCGCGTCAATGCCCTGAGCGGCGCCGCCGGCCTGGGCCGGCCGGAAAAATGCCGGGCCTTTCTCTTCTACATCGACAACTTCGCTTTCAACGTGGGCATGTTCGACTGGCTGGCGCGCAACCAGGTCTCCCACATGGGCAGCATGCTCTCGCGATTTTTTCCCGGCAACGCGCCCTACCGCCGGGAGGTGCCCGGAACCTGCTACACCATCGACACCCGCAGCCTGGACAGCATGATCGACACCCTGGCCAACATCAACGCCCGCATGCCCATGACCCGCACCGTGCGCGGGCCTTACGATGCGCCCAACATGTGGCTGGAAGACTCCCTCTCCCTGGCCAAGATCTTCCGCGCCGACTGCTGCATCTACAACGGCACCCCCGGCTGCCGCAACACCTGGTCCAACGTCAAGCTGATCATGCGCGACCTGGAAAAGCACGGCTACCCCACCCACCTGGTGTACGCCGACGCCTTCGACGGCCGGGTGGAGAGCTGGGAGACCACGGCCATGCGCCTGGATGAATTCTTCAAGATCAGGGGGTTGCTATGAGCATCGTGGCCGGCTGCGACGTGGGTTCCCTGGCCACCAAGGCCGTCGTCATGGAACGGCGGCGGGTGCTGGCCGCGGTGATCGTGCGCTCGGGTCCCAAGCCCGGCGCCTCGGCCCGGGAGGCCCTGGACCAGGCCCTGGCCCAGTGCGGCCGGTCGGCCGGCGATGTCTCCTACTGCGTGGGCACCGGCTATGGCCGGGAGAAGATCGCCTTCGTGAACGACACCCTTTCGGAGATCTCTTGCCACGCCAAGGGCGCGCGCTTCCTGGTGCCCTCGGCGCGCAGCGTCATCGACATCGGCGGCCAGGACTGCAAGGTGATCAAGCTGGACGCCAATGGCGGCCTGGTCAAATTCGTCACCAACGACAAATGCGCCTCGGGCACCGGCCGTTTCCTGGAAGTCATGGCCAAGGTGATGCACCTGCCCGTGGACCGCCTGGGCGAGCTGTCGCTCCAAGCGCGCGACCCGGTCACCCTGGCCTCCATGTGCACGGTCTGGGCCCAGGCCGATATCATCAAGCACATCAACGCCCGCCGGCCCGCGGAAGAGATCTGCGCCGGCATCAACACGGCCATGGCCAACCGCGTGGCCATGCTGGCCAATGCCCTGCGGCTGGAAAACGACATCTGCATGACCGGCGGCGTGGCCAAGAACAAGGGGGTGGTGCACGCCCTGGGGCGCATCCTGGGCAAACGCATCAAGGAAGTAAAAACGCTGGACCCGCAACTGGTGGGGGCCCTGGGCGCCGCCCTGCTGGCCGCGGAGCAGGCGGGGAAAGTCAACCGCAAGGAGTTGCCGCCATGATCACCGCCGGGGTCGATATCGGCTCCACCACGGCCAAGGCCGTCATCCTCCAGGACCGCGCGATCCTGGCCGCCGCCGTGATTCCGGCCCGGCTCGACCCGGTGGTCTCGGCCCGGGAGGTCATGGATCTGGGCCTGCAAAAGGCCGGCATGCGCCAAGCCGATCTGCAACGCATCGTGGGCACCGGCTACGGCCAGCAGCAGATTCCCTTTGCCACGCGCCTGGAATCGGAGATCACCTGCCATGCCCGCGGCGCCTTTTTTCACCATCCGGCCGCCCGCACGCTCATCGACATCGGCGGCCAGGACGCCAAGGTCATCAAGATGGATACCCGGGGCAAGGTGGTGCAGTACAGCTACAACGACAAATGCGCCGCGGGCACCGGCCGCTTCCTGGAGATCATGGCCGAGGCCCTGGGTGTGGGCCTGGAGCAGATGGGTGCCACCGGCCGCACCTGCGTGGAGCGGCTCAGCATCTCCAACCAGTGCGTGATCTTCGCCGAAACCGAAGTGGTCTCCCTGATCAACGAAGAGAAAGCCGTAGGCGACATCCTCAATGCCCTCTTCCGGGCCATGGCCCACCGCGTGGCCTCCCAGGTCCGCAGCCTGACCGTCGAGGCCGACGTGCTGCTCACCGGCGGCGTGGCCAAGAACATCGGCCTTTTCGAGGCCCTGGGCCAGAGCCTGGGCGTGGCCCTGCAAACGCCGTCCCAGATGGACCCCCAGCTCAACGGGGCTCTGGGCGCGGCCCTGCTGGCCCAGGAGGGCTGAGGCGATGGCGCGCTTCGACGGACTGATCGCCGAGATCCGGGATTTCGTGCGGCAGCAAAAAGCCGAGGGCCACTGCCGGCAGTTCCCGCCCCTCGCGGCTGTGCCGTGGCCGCCGGCCGGTCCCCGGGACATTGTCCTTCTACCCGATCTGGCGTTAGAGCTGGGCCATCCCCAGCAAGCCTCCTTATGCTTCCTGGCCTGGAGCGAAGATCCGCACGCGATCCGCGCCGATGCCATCACGCTGGTCGGCCCGGACATCCCCGAGGCCGCGTCCGGCCGGCTGCCGTTGGCCAAGGTCGTGCTGGCGGCCGTTGACCCGGCCGACGACGCCGCAGCCTACGCGCGCTACCGGGCCATGGACCTGGCGCGCTTCGAACTCTCGCTCAAAGGCTACATGCTGCGGGCCACCTCCCAGTTCCTGCGCGAGTGGAGCCGCATCAGCCGGGAGGCCGTCCAAAACGGCTTCTCGTTCCAGATCCTGGGTTCGGCCCTGATCGGCGCGCTCAAAACCATCCCGGGCGTGCGGGCCGCGGAAGTCCTCTTCGTCACCCGCTCGGCCGAAACCGTCCAGGCCTTGCACCCCATCGGTGCCCGGGCCGGCCGCCTGCTCCAGGCCCTGAACAAGATGCTGGCCGAACATGAGGCCGATTGCCCCAACTGCGAATTCCAGGATGTGTGCGCCCAGGCTTCCGAAATGCAGGCCCTGGCCCAAACGCTGGCGGCCCGCAAGGCCAAGGGGTGAGGCCCATGGAACCCAGACCGGTCGTCATCGCGGTGTGCGGCAAAGGCGGGGTGGGCAAAACCAGCCTCAGCGCCCTGATCGTGCGCAGCCTGACCCGCGACCCGGCCCGGCGCGTGCTGGCCGTGGACGCCGACCCGGCCGTGGGCTTGGCCTATGCCCTGGGCCTCACGCCACCCAAGACTGTTGACCAGATCCGCCAGGAGTTGATCCAGACCCTGGGCCAGGACGCCCCTGGCGACCCAGCGGAACTGCTCCGGCGCCTGGACTACGATCTCTTCGCGGCCCTGGCCGAACGCGACAACCTGGCCTTTCTGGCCATCGGCCGGCCCGAAGGCCACGGCTGCTTCTGCCAGGTCAACCAACTGCTGCGCCAACTGATCGGCGACCTGGCCGGCCGATTCGATGCCGTGGTGATCGACGGCGAAGCCGGCCTGGAGCAGATCCAGCGCCGGGTCATGGAGATGGTGACCCACCTGCTCGTCGTCAGCGACGGCTCGCTCAAAAGCCGCCGCGTGGCCGCCACCCTGCACCACATGTCTGCCTCCCTGCCCGGCCTTGCGGCCGCGGGCGTGCTCTTCAACAAACTCACCCCCGGCGAGGTGCCTGAGATCCTGAACGCCAACCCCCTGCCCCTGATCCACGTGCTCCACGAGATCCCCGCCATCCGCGACTTCGACCGCCGCGGCCGCAGCTTCTTCGACCTGCCCTGGAGCGCCGAAATGGCGAAACTGGAGGGGGCCGTATTGCACTTTCTGAACCCAAGGCCCTGACTTTAGGCTTTGATTGTCCCGCGCTGTGTAAATCACTTCCCTTGTTATCGGCACATGCATGGCATTTATAAGAAACACACTACATAAAAACAGACTCTCATTTTTAAGCACGCCTTCGATAACCCATTGAGACGCTAACATTTTAAGTTCCTGGCACGGCCAATGCATAATGGCAAATCAAATTTGCGGACGCGCCGAACGGCGCTTTTATCGATTTAAAAGGAGACACACCATGATCACGCTCAAACGCATGAAGGACACCACCAAGGAAAAACTCGTCGGGCTTGTCGATAATACGGAAGTGATTTCCCTCGAAAGAAGTGTGTTCGAACCCTTGTGGAAGGTTTCGCAGCAACTGAAATTGCCCAATCGCCTCACCATGGCCAAAGAATACTCCAAGTGCATCAACGATATCTTTTTCGCGGCGGAAACCTCTCGCTAGCATTATAGCGTCGCATTCAACGCCCGGGTACGCGGATTTCCGATGCTGCCCGGGCGTCGCCAAAACTTATCCGACGTGCAAAAAAGGGCGTCTTGGTTGCCATGAAGGCCGAGATGATGTAGATCTTCGATCTGAAGCATTATGGATCGGAGAAGAACCGATGAAAATCATCGATGCCGCCATCGTCACCAAGTTAAAATTCCTGACCCTTTTTGCCGTCTCGTACCAGGATCGCAAAGGCGCCACCCGCCAATGGCACATGGTCAGCCGGGGTGCGTCGCCCAAATGCATGGGCGGCGATCGCACGCGTCCCGATGCGGCCATCATCGTCCCCTACCACCGCCGGGAAGACAAGCTGGTGGTGATCAAAGAGTTCCGCGTGCCCGTGGGCGACTACCAGTACGGTTTTCCCGCCGGCCTGCTCGACCCCGGCGAATCCCTGGAAACGACCGCCGGCCGGGAGCTGCGCGAAGAGACCGGCCTCGAGCTGGTGCGCGTCTTTCGCCACAGCCCGGCCATCTTCTCTTCGGCCGGCCTTTCGGACGAATCCATCGCCATGGTCTTTGCCGAAGTAGACGGCACCCCCAGCCTCCGCCACACCAGCGATTCGGAAGAGATCGAAGTATTTTTGCTGGATCGCGACGAGGTGCGCGCCCTGGTACGGCGCGACGACATCGTCTTCGGCGCCCGGGCCTGGCTGGCCATGGATGCCTTCGCGCGCATGGGTGCCGCCTATGTGACCGGCGCCTGAGGCCCATTTGCCGACAGGCGGCAACCAGGGGGTTGACGACCCCGGTCTTCGGTGCCAAGCTTTTCCAGAAGCGCGGAAAGCGAAGGTGCCGGGATGCGACGCGAAAAAGACCGATTCGAGCCCACCTTTAAGATTTTCCATGAACTGATGGCCCAACGGGTGCAGGAGATCCTGCTCGTCTCCAGCCCCTACGACGCCTACATCATGGAAGAGGACGGCCGCCTGGCCGGCCGCATCATCCACGAGTACCGCGGCCTGAACCTGAGCCGGCCGCCGCGCATCACCTGGGCCTCCTCGGGGCGCGAAGCGCTCCAGGCCCTGGCCCAGAAGCCGTTCGACCTGGTCATCACCATGACCCGCCTGGACGATGTGGCCCCGGCAACGCTGTGCGCTGAAATCAAGCGCCACCATGCCCAGATGCCCATCTATTACCTTTCCCACGAGGCCCAACCTGCGCCGGCCGGACCGCCCGAGGCCGAGTGCGCCTGGATCGACCGGCGCTTCGTGTGGCTGGGTAACACCGATCTGCTGCTGGCGCTGATCAAGAGCACCGAAGACCGCCTGAATGTGGCCTTCGACACCCAGGCGGCCGGCGTGCGGGTGATCCTGATCGTGGAGGACTCGCCCCTGTACCTCTCGGCCCTGCTGCCCTTCCTCTACAAGGAAATCGTGCGCCAGACCCAGGCGGCCATGGACGAAACGCTCAACGAAGAGCACCGCATCCTGCGCATGCGTGCGCGACCCAAGATTCTGGTGGCCGAGACGTTCGAGGAGGCCCAGGCCCTCTACCGGCGCTACGCACCGTTCCTGCTCACGGTGTTGTGCGATGCCCGCTTTCCACGCGAGGGCCGCCTGGACCCTGAAGCGGGCCTGGCCCTGCTGGGCGAGATCCGCCAAAACCACCCGGAGCTGCCGCTGATGATGTTCAGCTCGGAGCCGGACAACCGGACGCGGGCCGAAGCCCTGGGCGCCCATTTCATCGACAAGCATGCAGCCGCCCCGCATGCCGAGATCCGCGCCTTTTTCGTACGCAACCTGGGGTTCGAGGAGTTTGTCTTCCGTCTGCCCGACGGCCGGGAGGTGGGCCGGGCCGCCGACCTGCGCGCCATGACCCGGGTGTTGTACACAATCCCGGATGCCGCCATCGAATACCACGCCCGGCACGAGCATTTCTCCACATGGATGATGGCGCGCATGGAACTGGAGCTGGCCCACACCCTGCGGGCCGCCAAGGTGGCCGATTTCGCCGGCATGGCCCAGTTGCGGGCCTATATCCTCGAGGCCATCGACCGCCAACGCCGGGAGCGCCAGCGGGGGGTGGTAGTGGATTTCAGCCACGACGACTACGACCCGGCGGCCGAATTCGTCAAGATCGGCACCGGCTCGCTGGGTGGCAAAGCCCGGGGCCTGGCCTTTCTCTCGGCCCTGCTCAAGGATGCCGAAGCGTTGGCGGCCGCCTATCCCAGCGTGGCCATCGGCATTCCGCGCACCCTGGTGGTCGCCACCGACGGCTTCGAACAATTCCTGAGTCAAAACCAACTGCGACCGGACGCCGTGCAGGGCATGCCCGACAGCGCCATCGAGGCGCTTTTCCTGCGGGCCGCGATGCCCGCAGGGCTGCGGCGCAAGCTGGCTTCGTTTCTGGCCGCCGTGGCAGGCCCCCTGGCGGTGCGATCGTCCAGCCTGCTGGAAGATACCCAGGCCCACCCCAGCGCCGGCCTCTATAAAACCTTGATGCTGGCCAACAACCATCCCGATTTCGAAATTCGGCTGGCGCAGTTGCTGCGTGCCGTCCAGCGGGTCTATGCCTCCACCTATTTCGCGGCCCCCCGGGCCTTCGCGCGCCAATCCCCCTTCGGCCTGGGCGAAGACCGCATGGCCGTGATCGTGCAGCCGGTGGTAGGCGCACCGGCCGGGCAGTACTTCTATCCGGCCATATCGGGCGTGGCCCAGTCGTTCAACTTCTACCCGGTGGCCTACATGCAGGCCGACCAGGGGGTGGTGCATGCGGCCCTGGGGCTGGGCCGCATCGTGGTCGAAGGCGGCGCGGCCCTGCACTTCTCACCGCGCCATCCGCGCCTGCTGCCCCAGATCGATACGCCGGCCAAGGCCCTGCGCAACGCCCAGCGCAGCTTTTACGCCCTGGACATGGGCCGGGCCGACCAGGCCCATATCGATCCGGAGCAGCTCACCGTCTCGCTTTCGGTGGAGGCCATGGCCGACCACCCGGCCGTGCAAACCCTTGCCAGCACCTATGTGGCCACGGACCAGCGCATCCGCGACACGGCCGCCGCCGAAGGCCGCAAGCTGATCACCTTCGCCTCGGTCCTGAAATACGATCTCTTCCCCCTGGCCCCCATCGTGACCGATCTGCTGGAGATGGGCCGGCGCGGCCTGGGCTGCCCGGTGGAGCTGGAGTTCGCCGTGGACCTGCCCCGCGCCGCGGGCGAAAAGTACACTTTCGCCCTGCTGCAAGTCCGCCCCATGGGCAAGCGCGAGCAGCGCATGTCCATCGCGGTGACGGCCGAAGACGAGCGCCGCGCCGTCTGCTTCTCGCGCCGGGCCCTGGGCAACGGCGTGCGCCGGGACATCCGCGACATCATCTTCGTCAAACCCGAAACGTTCGATCCGGCCCATACCCCGTCAGTGGCCGCCGAGATCGCCCGCCTGAACGCGGATCTTGAGCGCCGGGGGCGGCCCTACGTGCTCATCGGCCCGGGGCGGTGGGGATCGGCCGATCCCTGGCTGGGCATTCCCGTGGCCTGGAAGGATATCCGCGGCGTGGCCGCCATCGTGGAGACCACGGCCGCCAATCTCAACGCCGAACCCTCCCAGGGCAGCCATTTCTTCCACAACCTCACGGCCCAAGGCATCGGCTATCTCACCGTGACCGGTCCCGATACCGGATTCGTGGACTGGCCGTGGCTGACCGGCCTGCCGCCGGCCGACGAAACCGCCTTCGTGCGCCATGTGGTCCTGGATGAGCCCCTGCACGTCAAGCTCGACGGCAAGTCTTCGGTGGGGGTTATCGGCGACAAGTAAAACGAAGCAAACTACTTCCATAGAGGAGTGCTGACATGCAAGAGATCATGGAGAAAATCAAAGCCAAGGACCCGGACCAAAGAGAATTTCACCAGGCCGTGGGCGAAGTGGTGGCCACGGTCAAACCGGTGCTCGACGCCCATCCCGAGTACCGCTTTCAGAAGATCCTCGAACGGCTGGTGGAGCCCGAGCGGGTCATCATCTTCCGCGTGCCCTGGATGGACGACCGCGGCGAGCCCCAGATCAACCGCGGGTTTCGCATCCAGATGAACAGCGCCATCGGACCGTATAAGGGCGGGTTGCGCTTCCACCCCTCGGTCAATCTCTCCATCCTCAAATTCCTGGCCTTCGAGCAGGTGTTCAAGAACGCCTTGACCTCCCTGCCCATGGGCGGCGGCAAGGGCGGCGCCGATTTCGATCCCAAGGGCAAATCGGACGCCGAAGTCATGCGTTTCTGCCAGAGCTTCATGGTCGAACTCTTCCGCCACATCGGCGCCGACACCGACGTGCCGGCCGGCGACATCGGCGTGGGCGCTCGGGAGGTCGGATTTCTCTTCGGCATGTACAAACGGTTGCGCAACGAGTTCACCGGCGTGCTGACCGGCAAGAGCCTCACCTGGGGCGGCAGCCTGATCCGCCCCGAAGCCACCGGCTACGGCTGCGTCTACTTCGCCGCCGAAATGCTCGCCGCCCGCAATCAGACCCTCCAGGGCAAAACCTGCCTGGTCTCGGGCGCGGGCAACGTGGCCCAGTTCAC
The DNA here is from genome assembly GCA_021819735.1 of Deltaproteobacteria bacterium. Classification (GTDB taxonomy): domain Bacteria; phylum Desulfobacterota; class Desulfobacteria; order Desulfobacterales; family Desulfosarcinaceae; genus Desulfatitalea. The sequence continues at coordinate 2,163 of JAKAFO010000089.1, read as the reverse complement.
CGTGGAGAAGCTCATCGCCCTGGGCGCCAAGCCGGTCACGCTCTCCGACTCGTCGGGCTACGTCTACGATGACGCCGGTTTTACCACCGAGAAGCTGGCCTTCCTCAAAACCCTGAAGAACATCCGCCGCGGCCGCATCCAGGAGTACGCCCAGGCCTATCCCCAGGCAGTCTATACCCCCGTCGACCCGGCGCGCACCGGCAATCCCCTCTGGGCCCACCCGGCCGACTGCGCCTTTCCCTGCGCCACGCAGAACGAAATCGACGCCCAAGACGCCCGCCACCTGGTCGCCGGCGGCGTTCGCCTGGTGGCCGAAGGCGCCAACATGCCCACCACCCCCGAGGCCATCGACGTGCTGCACGACGCCGGGGTCCTCTACGCCCCGGGCAAGGCCGCCAATGCCGGCGGCGTGGCCGTCTCCGGCCTGGAGATGTCCCAGAACAGCATGCGCCTGCACTGGCCCCGGGAAGAGGTCGAGAGCCGTCTGCAAACGATCATGAAAAACATCCACAAAAACTGCACCGCCGCCGCCGAACGCTACGGCGCCCCGGGCAACTACCTGGTGGGCGCCAACATCGCCGGCTTCATCAAAGTGGTGGATGCGATGCTGGATCAGGGGTTGGTGTGATTCGCCGCTATGCAGGCGCAACTCACAGCCTTGACTAATGGGCGCCTTTGAACCAATATTGGTTCAAATCCATAAGGGGAACAAAAGCCATGGAACAAATCAATATTCACACGGCCAAGGCACAACTTTCAAAGCTCATTGCAGATGGCAAAGAGGTTGTTATCGCGCGATATGGTCAGCCTGTCGCAAAATTGGTGCCCATTAAGCCCTTTCGGAAAGATCGCGTGCCGGGCACGGCCAAGGGGAAAATCAAAATGACGGATGATTTCTTTGCGCCATTGCCGGACAACATATTAGATGAATTCTATAAGTAGTGTCCATCCAGGGGTGAGATATTTTTGTCGAGTTCAAGGCGGACGAAAATTTTAACCGCAGGAATATATGGACATATTTCGAGGATTAAAATTTTCGCCCAACGCCGAAATCGGCAAAAATAGCCATCCCTGGATGGACACTAAGTAGGCCCACCGATGCAATACCTCCTGGACACGCATGTTCTAATCTGGTGGATCACTTCCGACAATCGGCTATCGGCGGCGGCCAAAGCCCTCATTCAATCCCGCCGCAACACATTGTATTGGAGCGCGGCAAGCTCTTGGGAAGTATCGATAAAGCACGCCTTGGGTCGGCTGGTGTTTGATGAAGCACCCGAAAAGCTGTTTGCCTCGGAACTCGAAAAAAATCATATCGAAACCCTGGTTATCACCAATGAGCATGCCTTCCTGGCCGGTCAGTTGCCAATGCACCATAAAGACCCATTTGATCGGATGCTGGTGGCACAAGCACAGATCGAATCACTCAGCATCGTAACCAACGATCCGATCCTGCAACGATATGATGTGGATGTCGTCTGGTAAGGCGTCGCTACACTTTTACATCTGCCGGCGCGTAAAGCCCAAGACGGGTTCTATTCCCGCAGCGAGCGCCAGGTATGCTTTTCCAGAAAGCTACCAGCCACGTCGTGCTCAATTTCGAGGAACATCTTCCTGGGCATGGCGAACAATGGTCGGTCTGGATTTTCTCGCTGAAAAGGATTAATGTCCCAAAATCCGCAAGCCTTTTTGAGAGGGTAGAATAATGAACAAAGCCGCTCTTACCAAAAACGAAATTTACAACAAACTGACGGGATTTTCGGAAAAGGATTTGGCTTCAATTGCCAATTTTGTGGATTTTATGCGGCACCAAAAAAAGTTGAAAGCCAAAAAGATCATTAAATTGCAGGGCATCCTAAAGGGCCGGGACATCGATCTTTCCGAACTGAAGCGGTTTAAAAAGCTAACCTGGCAGCACGTTGATAAAGAGTTTGCCGATGAGTAGCTATGTGACCGATACCCAAGGCCTGGTAAAATTCATGATGGGCAAAAAGGTAATCAACGATGCCGCCCATCAAGCATATCTATCAGCCGATAAAGGCGAGGCCACCATCATTATCCCAGCCGTGGTGATGATGGAAATTATGTATCTGTTCGAAAAGAACCGCATCCAGATAGGCCTCTTGCAAACCGAGGACCTGATGGAAAGCCAAAACTATCGCT
>JAKAFO010000088.1 GCA_021819735.1 Deltaproteobacteria bacterium | reverse complement strand
CCCCGGGCAAGACCCCGCCGACCGCCACCGAGCAGTTGTGGGACGGCAGCTACCCGGGCAACGCCTATTTCGAAGAGACCATGAAGACGCCGTTCTACACGTTGTGGGATACGGATATGCTGCTGCGGGCCATGGAGACCGAGGGCGTGGGCCGGGATCGCATCGCCGACTTGATTTACTACAACTTCAAGTGCCTGGATGCCGTGGGCCATGCCTATGGCGTCGACTCGCCGGAGCTCTACACCTATTTGTACACGGTGGATTACTGCCTTAAGAAGATCAAACAGTTCCTGGATCGCAGGGTCGGGCCGGAGCAGTATCTCATGGTGGTGACGGCCGACCATGGGGCCCACAACGCCTATGACGACCGCATCCTCTACAGCTACGATCTCTTCGAGGCCATCGAGGCGGCTTTCGGCCAAAACGTCATCCGCAACGATCCCCACGACGGGGCGCCCTTCGACGACATGCTCTATCTGGATCGGGAGATTCTCGGTGAGCATCCGCTGGCCGAAGTGGCCGATTTCATCGAGGCGCGTTTTCCGGATCATGTCTACCGGGTCTACACCCAGGATGAGATTTTTCAATCCAAACCCTGAAAACCCATAGAGCGTTTCAATTGGTCACGGGGTGGCGGGTGTGATATCGGCTCGTCACCCCTATTTCCAATTTCCGGGCAGAGAAAGGAACGAACCATGAAAACGAAATGGACTTGCATCGGTGCGATGGCGCTCTGGCTCGTCGCAGGCGCGGCCGGGGCCCTGGCCGGCGACCTCGACCCGTTCAAAGGCGAGGCGGGCGCGGTCAAGATCTCGGGCGGCACGGCCCACATTCCCGTGATGAAGGCGGCGGCCGACGCCGTCATGCAGGCCAACGCCAAGATCCAGATCAGCATCGCCGGCGGCGGCAGCGGGGTGGGCATCAAGCAGGTAGGCGAGGGGTTGGTGGACATCGGCAACTCCGGCCGCAAGCCCACCGACGAGGAGATCCGGAAGTACGGCCTGGTCTTGCACCAGTGGGCCATCGACGGTGTGGCCGTGGTGGTGCATCCCCAAAACCCGGTCAAGGCGCTCACCGCCGAGCAGCTCAAGGCGATCTATGCCGGCCGGCTGGCGAACTGGAAAGACTTGGGAGGCCCGGACAAAGCCATCAATATCTATACCCGGGACGAGGCCAGCGGCACGCGCGAGGTTTTCTGGGAAAAGGCCCTGGCCAAGGGCGAGATCAGCGCCAAGGCGCTTTTCGCGGCTTCCAACGGCGCCATGAAGACCGCCGTGGCCCAGGACCCCTACGCCATCGGCTATGTCTCGGTGGGGCACATCGATGCCGGCGTGGCGCCGGTGGCCCTGGACGGCGTGACCCCGAGCATCGAGACGGTCAAGGCCGGCACCTATAAGGTGGCCCGGGGCCTTTACAGCAACACCAAGGGCGCGCCCCAGGGGCTGACCCGAAAATTCATCGATTTCATCTTCAGCGCCCAGGGCCGGGAGATGATCGTCAAGCAGGGCTTCATTCCGGTTCAGTAGCCCGGCAGAGGGTGGTGATCGGGTGATGCCAGGCGAACGATGGCTGCGCGGCGCTTTGGCCGCGGCGGCCTTGCTCAGCGCCGCCGCGGCCGTGACAATATTCTTCTTCATGGCGGCGCTGGGGTGGCCCATACTGCGGGAGGGCCATCTCGTGGAGGTTTTGACCGGGCCGTGGTCGCCGCTGCGCCACCAATACGGCATCCGGCCCATGATCGTGGGCACCGTGTGCATCGCCGGCCTGGCCTTGGGCCTGGCCGTGCCCATCAGCCTGGGGTGCGCGGCCTTCATCCAGACCACGGCACCTAAAGGACTGGGCCGATGGCTCAAGCACCTGGTGCAACTCATGACCGGTATCCCCACGGTGGTTTACGGCTTCGTGGGCATCTTTCTGCTGGTGCCCCTGGTGCGCGATATCTTCGGCCGGGGGTCGGGGTTGTCGGTTCTGGCGGCCGGCGTCATGCTCGGCCTGCTGATTGCGCCCACCTTGATTCTTTTTTTCGTGGAGGGATTGGCCGCAGTGCCCCGGGCCCATCGCCTGGCGACCAGCGCCCTGGGCGGCACGCCGGTCCAGCAACTGGTCTATGTGCTGTTGCCCCAGGCCTGGCGTGCGATCCTGGCCGGCCTGGTGCTGGGGTTCGGCCGGGCCGTGGGCGATACCATGATCGCCCTGATGATCGCCGGCAACAGCGTGGCGCCGCCCGCCTCGATCCTGGACCCGGCCCGCACCCTCACGGCCCACATCGCCCTGGTCATCGCCGCCGATTTTGACAGCCCGGAGTTCCGCACGCTTTTTATTTGCGGGCTGACCCTCTATGCGTTGACTGCTTTGGGCGTGGTGGCCATGCGCCGTCTGGCGACAAAACATATGGAGATGCCATGAGAGCCGCGGCCCAACGCGCAATAACGGCCTGGAGCTGGCTCAGCAGCCTGATTTTGACCGGGGCCGTCGCCGCCGTCATCGGCTTTCTGCTGGTCAAAGGCATGCCGGCCATAAATATGCGCCTGATCTTCGGCCGCACCCCCGCCCTGGAGGCGCTGCTGCTGCGCGCGCCGGTCCTGGACGGCCTTTGGCCGGCCATGGCCGGGACCTTCTTTCTGGTGGTGACGGCTGTGGGCCTGGCCCTGCCCCTGGGCATCGGCGCGGGCATCTATGTGGCCGAGTACAGCCGCGGCCGCCTGAAGCAGGGCCTGACGCTGCTCTTCGATCTGCTGGCCGGCATCCCCTCCATCGTGGTGGGTCTTTTCGGCTTTTCCCTGACGGTGTTTCTCCATCATCACCTGAGCCACCGGATTTACCCCTCGCTGCTCGTCTCGGCCCTGGCCCTGGCCTTTCTGGTGCTGCCCTACCTGATCCGCGGTACCCAGGCGGCGCTGGAAAACCTGCCGGCCCGTATCCGCGTCATCGCCCCGGCCCTGGGTGCCACCAAGATGCAAAACATCTTGCGGGTGCTCGTGCCCCAGGCCCTGGACGGCATCCTCAGCGGCGTAATCCTGGCCATCGGCCGCTGCGCCGAGGATACGGCCGTGATCATGCTCACCGGCGCCGTGGCCAGCGCGGGCCTGCCCAAATCCTTATTGGGCAGCTTCGAGGCCTTGCCCTTTTACATCTACTACATCTCGTCGCAATACATGAATCCGCGGGAGCTGCGCCAAGGCTATGGCGCGGCCCTGATCCTGCTGATGGTGTGCGCCGCGCTCTTTGGCGTCAGCCTGCTGTTGAAGAACCTGCTGGCCCAGCGGCTGCGGGACCGGTGATGCACCCATGAACGCTCTTGGCGACCGAAAAATCCTTTTGACCGAACTTTCGTTTTACTACGGGGCGCGGTGTGTCCTCGACGGCATCTCCGCCGGGTTTGCCGAGCATGCCGTCACGGCCATCGTGGGGCCATCGGGCCAGGGCAAGTCCACGCTGCTGACGGTGGTCAATCGCCTGTGGGAAGAGATGGGCCACGGCCGCATGCAGGGCAAGGTGGAGATCCTTCTGGACCGGCGCATGGTGGACGTCTACCGGGACGGCTATCCCCTGGGCCGGTTGCGGCGCAAGGTGGGCATGGTTTTCCAGGAACCCAATCCGCTGCCCATGAGCATTTTCAAGAATGTGGCCTTTCCCCTGAAGCTGGCCGGCGAAGCAAAAGACCGGCGCCAAGTGGAAGCAAAGGTGCAGGCCGCCTTGACCCAAGCCTTCTTGTGGGAAGAGGTCAAGGAACGGCTGGACGACGACGCGCGCGCCCTGTCGGGCGGCCAGCAGCAGCGCCTGTGCATCGCCCGGGCCTTGATCCTGGAACCCGAAGTGCTGTTGCTGGACGAGCCCACCGCTTCCCTGGACGCCCGGGCCGCCGGGGTCATCGAAGCGCTCCTGGCGCACCTCAAATCGCGTTGCACCCTGATCATGGTCTCCCACTACCTGGACCAGGTGCGCCGCGTGGCCGACCACGTCATGGAACTGGCCGACGGGCGGCTGAGTCATTGCGACGTTTGATCCTGATCGCGGGTTTTTGTTTATAGATTCGATTCGTTTCTTTGGAATTCGAATAGTAACATTATGAGACCCAGAACCAACCACTCGTGAATATGCGGTGAACCTCAGGGTCAAGGCCCGCCCTCAACCGGAAAGGGCCGGCCTTGACATGCTATCTTAACTTTGGAATAGTCACTTTTAAAAAAGCAATATCCTTTCTCTTCATGCGCTTTTTGGAATTACGCTTACCGAACTTAATCACAGTAGAGAACGACATGCCCCGTTATGATCCACTGACCCCCGAGGAGCGAAGTGAGCGCATGTCACGGATCCGGAAGGGCGACACTAAACCTGAAATGGTCGTGCGGCGCATGGTTTTTGAAATGGGCTATCGCTACAGGCTGCACGTCCGTGGATTGCCGGGCAATCCAGATCTTGTATTTAATCCAAGAAAAAAAGTGATTTTCGTGCACGGTTGCTTTTGGCATCAGCACGGTTGTCGTCAATACCGTATGCCCAGAACGAAACTGGATTTTTGGAAGCCCAAGCTTGACGGCAATAAGCTACGCGATAAAAAGGCTACTAATGAACTTAGGCGGCTTGGATGGAAAATAATGGTCGTGTGGGAATGCCAAATTAAGCGGGAGGCGCTTCTTCGGAAGCGGGTCGCTCATTTCCTGGAGGCCGAATGAAGAAGACAATGACATCCATCGAATTGTTCAGTGGAGCGGGAGGCCTCGCTCTTGGGCTTGAAAAAGCAGGTTGGCGCCACGCGGCCCTGATTGAGCGTAACGAACACGCATGTTCCACGATCCATTTGAACGAATCCCTTGGCCATCCCCTGGCTAAAAGTTGGCGATTATATTCCATGGATGTGCGGGACATCAATTACTCGGGACTTGGGTTAAAATTAGATTTAGATATGGTGGCGGGTGGACCGCCTTGTCAGCCCTTCTCGCTGGGTGGGAAGCATCGAGCTTATCAGGACCGTCGGGATATGTTTCCGGAAGCTGTTCGAGCCGTACGGGAGTTGCGTCCTAAGTGTTTTCTCTTTGAAAACGTTAAAGGCCTGCTGCGCCAGAGCTTCGTGACTTACTTTCATTACATTATTTTGCAGCTATCATATCCATTGCTTGTCAGGAAGGAAGACGAAAATTGGGAATCGCACCTTTCCCGTTTGGAGCGCATCCATACATCCGGAAAACAAATGGACCTCTCCTATAATGTCGTCTATCGGCTGCTCGACGCAGCCGATTATGGCGTTCCACAACGCCGTCACCGTGTTTTTATTGTAGGATTTCGCTCCGATTTAGGTAGGGAATGGTCTTTCCCGGGGCCAACGCATTCCATGGACCGTCTGCTATGGGATCAATGGGTAACTTGGTCCTATTGGGACGAACATGCGATCCCCAAGAAAGCAAGACCCCAAGTTCCCCAACGATTGCAGCGGCGTGTCCAAAAACTAGCGAGCGATTTCTCGCTTTTTGTTCCGCCGGGTGAGCGCTGTTTGACCGTGCGTGATGCGTTGCTTGGGTTGCCAGACCCAAAGGACAAGCAACACAATGTCCCCAACCATGAATTCAGGGAAGGCGCGCGTCCTTATCCCGGTCACACCGGCAGCATTTTGGATGAACCATCGAAAGCGTTAAAGGCTGGGGATCACGGCGTCCCCGGAGGGGAGAACATGATCGTGTTACCAGACGGTTCATGCAGGTATTACACGGTGCGCGAAAGCGCAAGAGTACAAACATTCCCCGATGATTATGTCTTCAGCGGCTCCTGGACGGAGGCCATGCGTCAGATTGGAAACGCCGTTCCCGTTAACCTTGCAACCGTCGTCGGCCAAAGCGTGATGAAACAGATTGTCTGAGGGAAACGAATGCCAACCAACAAGATTCCACCCTTTAACCCGCTGGACAAAACCAACCTGGGCGAAAGCGTCGCGAAAGCCGTGCTCCAACAGCCGGTCGGCCCGTTACCCCCTATCGAGCCCTTTAGCGGTGCTGGCGTCTACGCGATCTATTACGAAGGAGATTTTTCACTTTACAGGGAACTTTCCGAGCGGAACAGGGACGGAAAATATCAATGGCCAATTTATGTCGGGAAAGCGGTTCCCGCCGGTGCCAGAAAGGGAGGGTATGGCCTTGGAGCGGATCCCGGCCAAGCGCTTTTTAAGCGCCTGGCCGAACACGCCACCTCCATTGAACACGCCAAAAATTTGATCTTGAACGATTTTCGTTGTCGCTTTCTGGTCGTCGACGACATCTGGATTCCCCTCGCCGAATCGCTTTTGATAGAAATGTTTTCACCATTATGGAATCGCAAAATAGACGGTTTCGGCAACCATGATCCTGGCAGGGGTCGATATAATCAGCAGCGATCGCAATGGGATACCATTCATCCAGGCAGGCCTTGGGCAGACAATCTACAAGCTTTATCCTCCGAAGAGCATATGGTTCGCGAGGCCGCGGTGGAGTATTTGGCGCGAACGAAGGTAAAGATAACCATCAAAGAGGATTATCGGGAAGGTAAGTAGCGAGACCTAATCTGACCGATTGATTTTGCCGGGAGATCGCCATCCTCTGAAATCCGCTCAAAATCATCTACCAACACATGGCGCCGATTCGCGCAATTTTGCCGCATGGCCGCGCGGACGGCGCACGATAACGTGGCGGTTATTGTCACGATGGTCTCCCACTACCTGGACCAGGTGCGCCGCGTGGCCGACCACGTCATGGAACTGGCCGACGGAAGGCTGAACGGTTGATCCGGGCCTATTCGCATTACAAAAACGCCTAATGTTGCTCCCCTATAAGCCGATAAAGCCATCAGCAGGATAAGATTCCCGGCCGACGATCCAGCCGCACCCGGACCGGTGGTCGCGTGTGAGCGGTTTCCGGTTCCCTCGGGGTTCCGAGTCGTTGGGGAATGATAAAGGAGGAGCATGCTGCTTCGCTATCTGGCTGTGTTGCCGATCTGTCTGTGGGCCGCATGGGCGCATGCCCAGGCTGCGGTGGGCACGGTGACGCCCCTCGTGCCGCGTCTGGCCGTGGATCAGTACGTCGAGTTTATTGAAGATCCAACCGGGGAAAGAACTTTCGAGCACCTGCTCCAGGATGATCGACTCCCCTGGCAGCCGGCTGGAAGCGAGGCCTTTAACCGCGGATACAGCCCCTCCACCTGGTGGCTGAAGCTGCGGTTGCAATCCCAAGTGCCCGAAAGCAGCAAGCGCCTGCTGGAGATCGCCTATGCGGTGCTCGATTACGTGGATGTGGCCATTGTGCATGCGGACGGGCGGGTCGAACGGTTCCAAATGGGGGACAAGCTGTCGTTTCACATGCGACCGGTGAAACACCGTTACTTCATCGTACCCCTGACGCTGCTGCCGGGCGAACAAGTGACCCTTTATTTGCGCCTGCGCTCGTCCAGCGCGATCCAGGCCCCCATGACCTTGTGGGAAGAGAGCGAGTTCTTCGATTTCAACAACACGCGCATCATGATCAACGGGCTCTATTTCGGCACCATGTTGGTCATCGCGCTTTACAACCTATTGATCTATTTCGGGTTGGGCGAACGCGTCTATCTGTATTACGTCCTCTATGTGGCCTGCATGGCGCTCTTTCTGGCCAGCTTGGGGGGATATGCCTTCCAATATTTGTGGCCCAGCCTGACCCAATGGAACGATCAGGCGATCATCGTGTTCCTGGCCGGCGTGGTGGCGTTCGGTCTGCAATTTACCCGTCGGTTTTTATCGCTGGCGCGGTATTCGAACCTCCTCAACCGCCTGGGCCTGGTGTGCGTGGTCCTGGGCGTGGGGATGATGGTCAGCGCTTTTTTGTTTTCATACAAGCTGAATATCCTGACGCTGATTCCGCTGGCGGCCGTCGCCTGCATCCTGGGCTTGGTCATGGGCGGCTACACCTGGAAAAAGGGCGAACCCACGGCCAAATATTACTGTATCGCCTGGGTCGCCATGCTGAGCGGCGGCATCCTGCTGGCCCTGAGCAAGTTCAATTTGATACCGTCCAACACGTTTACGGAACATGCCACCCAAATCGGTTCGTCCCTGGAGGTTTTGTTGTTGTCTTTCGCCCTGGCCGAGCGCATCAACGTCGAGCGCCGACTGCGCTACGAGGCCCAGACCGTGGCCCTGGAAACCCAGATGAAGGTCAACGAGACGCTGGAGCAGCGCGTGCAAGCGCGCACGGAAGAGCTGGAGCAGGTCAACCGGCGTTTGCAGGAACTCAGCGACACCGACCAACTCACCGGCCTTCGCAACCGGCGCTTCCTGGACGGGGCGCTCGAACGGGAGTGGGCGCGCAGCCGGCGCTATGGGCATCACATGGCGCTGCTGATGATCGATGTGGATCACTTCAAACGGGTCAACGATGTGCATGGCCATTTGACCGGGGATCGCTGCCTGCAGGTTTTGGCCGGCTGCATCCAGGGGCTCTTGCGCCAGATGACCGACCACGCGGCCCGGTATGGCGGCGAAGAGTTTTGCGTTGTGCTGCCGGAGACAGATTTGCCCGGAGCCTTGGTCGTCGCCGAACGTATTCGCGCCAAGGTCGAATCGATGCCCATCATGGACCACAACCTGGTCCTGAAGATCACGGTCAGCATCGGTGTCGCCCACCTGGCGCCCGATGCCGCTATCGAGGGAGTGGAGACCTTGGTTCAGCAGGCCGACACGGCGCTCTACCAATCCAAGGCCGGCGGCCGCAACCGCGTGACCGCCGCTTCGCCCCCGTCGGACCTGTCCGCCACCGACGTCCGGCCGGCCGGCCATCTGCAGCGGGTCAAGTGAGCGACCCGTTCCCATCGAATTGACTGAATTCCGGCGCGTCTCGATCGCTGCGATCCGAGCGGGGCAATCCCTTGCCTATCAGCGTTTTGCAAACGCAGCCCAGCGCTTGACAGGGGGGCCGGCCGCTGCCATACTCGCGCGCTTATGTAATTCGAACCGTCACCACCGTTGGAGAAGGAGAAGCACATGCGCGTCACCACCTTGTATGGAAGTAAAAGACCGGTCATCTCCATGGAATTCTTTCCGCCCCGGGACGAAAAAGGGGTTCAGGCCTTTACGGGCACCATTAGCGAACTGACGGCCGCCGGGCCGGATTACATGACCGTCACCTTCGGGGCCGGCGGCTCCACCCGGGACGGCTCCTATCAGACCGTTCAATTGCTGCTCAAAGAGATGCGGCAGCCCACGGTGGCGTATATCGCCGGTTATGGCTTGGGGCCGGAAGACATTACGGCCGTGCTGGACAAATACAAGGCGCTGGGCGTGCAAACCATCTTCGTGGTGCGCGGCGACAAGCCCCAGGACGAGGGCTTCAAGCCCCACCCGAAGAGCTTCGGCCATGCTTCGGAGCTGATCGCCTTCATCAAGGGGCGCTACGATTTTACGCTCGGCTGCGCCGGTTATCCCGAAGGCCACATCGAAGCCGTGAGCCTGGAAAAAGATATCGACTTTCTCAAGCGCAAGGTGGACAACGGCGCCGCGTATATCGTGTGTCAGTACTTCTACGACAACGCCTACTTTTTAAAGTATGTGGAGAAGTGCCGGGCCGCGGGCATCGGCGTGCCCATCGTTCCGGGCATCATGCCGGTCTACACGCTGAAAATGACCCAGATGCTGGCCAAGGTGTGCGGCACCACCGTCACGGCCGCTCTGCGCGCCAAACTCGACGCCGTGGATGCCGCGGATAAAGCGGCGGTGCTCAAGCTCGGTGTCGATTTCGCCGTGGCGCAATGCAGGGGATTGCTGCACGCCGGCGTGCCGGGCTTGCACTTCTACACCATGAACCGCGCCGGCTCCACCAAGGCGATCATCGATGCCCTGAAAGCGGAAGAACTGTTTTAAAAACGATCGATCCGCGCCAATGGCCGCTGGGGCATCGCGGCGCGGGGGATGGACCATTTCAGATCTTGCAAATTAGAAATTTTATTCTATAATGCAAGGCATGATTCGTCGGCGGGTTCAAAAGCAAATCTTGGAACGCTTGACGGCTTACCCGGCCGTGGCGTTGGTCGGGCCGCGCCAATGCGGCAAGACCACTCTGGCGCTGACCATCGGCGGCGCCTATTTCGATCTGGAACAGCCGGCCGAGCGTTTGCGCCTGGATCTGGCGTGGGATGGGCTCGTTGCCGGAAAAGAGCGGGTGATCCTGGACGAGGCGCAATCCTGGCCCGAAGTCTTTCCGCGGTTGCGGGGGGCTGTAGACCAGGAACGAAAACGCATGGGGCGGTTTTTGTTGCTCGGCTCCGTCTCTCCCGCTTTGATGCGCCAGGTGTCGGAATCTTTGGCGGGACGCTTGTCGCTGGTCGAATTGACCCCGTTTCTGCAATCCGAATTGACGACAAAGGCATCCCAAGAGCGGCATTGGCTGGATGGCGGCTACCCGGATGGCGGAGTGCTGGGACCCGGGCCTTATCCCCGCTGGCAGTTGGACTACCTGGCGCTGCTGGCCCAGCGCGATCTGCCCAATTGGGGGTTGGCCGCCAAACCCCAGACCACGGATCGGCTGCTGCGCATGTTGGCCGCCCTGCATGGCCAAGTGTGGAACGCTTCGCAAGTCGGCAAGAGTTTAGGACTATCCTACCATACCGTTAACGGCCACCTGGATTATCTGGTGGGGGCATTTCTCATCCGACGGCTGCCCGCGTATCAGGCCAATATCCGAAAGCGCCTGGTCAAGAGCCCCAAGATCTATTGGCGCGACAGCGGATTGTTGCATGCGTTGCTCAATGTGCCCGACCAACGGGCATTGCTTGCCCAGCCTTGGGTCGGCGCCAGTTGGGAGGGGTACGTCATCGAACAGGCCCTGGGGGAGCTGTCGTCCCAAGGGCGTCATTTTGGTGCCTATTACTTCCGGACCAGCGACCAATACGAGTTGGACTTGGTTCTGGATTTCGGCACTGAGCTGTGGGCCGTGGAAGTGAAGTTGAGCGCTTCGCCCGCGCCCGAAGACATGGCGCGTCTGGACAACACCGCCGATTTGATCAAGGCTTCGCGCCGGATACTGGTCTCGAAAACCCACCGCCCAAGCGGCGATGCGCGGCGCCTTTCCTGTGATTTGAGCGGGTTTATCGAAGCGTTGGGGAAGGTTTCCTCATAATCGGCGCGCCTCGCCGAACAGGGCGCGTTGAACCCATGCCAAGCCCCAGTTCAGCCAGGCAAAATCGTCCGCGATGGCGGGCAAAGGGGGTTCGGGTTGCCCGGACAGACCCTTCAGCCGGCCCGCGGCCGCTTCTTGCTTGAGTCGCTCCACGTCGTAAAACGCCATGACCACCCATTGTTCTTCTTCCGGGGCAAGACGGCCGGGTCGCAATCGATTCTTCAGAGCGATGAGTTCCATCAGGCGATCCGAGGCGTCCAGCCCTTCCCGGGCGCCTTGGCCGTCGATCCATTCATGCACGGTCATGGCCGGGCCTTGGCCGAAGCCGCGGCAATGGGCCTCCTTGACCAGGGCAAAGTGCTCGCTGAGCCGGCCGTCCTGGCGCGAGCGCTGCAGCGCCCGGGCCACGGGATAGAGCCGGCAGGAGGTGGGCCGGGCAGAATAGACGCTGCACCCTTGGGGTGTGACGAAGGGACAGCGCCGCCCGCGGCTCGGGGCAAAGCGCAGGGAGACCACCGGCAAACCGGAGCCGGGACCCGTATAAAGGGCGGCGTGTTGCTCCAGAAAATGGGGCCAGGCGAGCTTCAGGTGCCGCCTGAGGCCCAATACGTCGTAAGGCGTGAGGGCCTGGATCAAATCCTGGCAGCAGTGGTTAAAGCATGATATGCCCGGCCCGCAGGAAAATTGAAAACGCTCTTCCGCGGACAGCGCGACGAGTTCGGGTTCCGGTTCCAGGGAATTGGGTTCAGTATTCATGGCCCGGTTCCATACCGGCCTTTGGGGCGAATGTCAAAAAGGGGGTGCGGCATACAATCGCTCGGGGCTAAAAGTACCAGATGTTGTGTTCTCCTTCGCGAGGTCGGCCATATGTTGGAACCCGCGCCGGCAGCGGTCGAGGGATCTGTTCCAATGCGACAGCGCCCCCCCGAAAAATCATTGACAAGGGGGGGCCACAATGGTATTCATCATACCTTATTTTGTTTATAACCAACTGATTTTATATAAGATTTTGCACGCGGCACATTTACGGTTTCGGCGCGGAAACAGCGCCACCCGAACGGCGATCCAAGGGTTTTCCTTATTAGAATAGTCCGATCCGTCAAGCTATCGGACAACCAAATATGAAGGGGGGTGTCGAAACAACACGGACATTGTCATCGATTTTTATGTGGCGTTAATTGGTTGAATTCAAGTAACCAAACCTAGGAGGAATAGTAAATGCCAAGTTTTGTCATTCAGGAAAAATGTGACGGATGCAAGGGTGGCGACAAGACCGCTTGCATGTACATTTGCCCCAACGACCTGATGGTCCTCGATCCCACCGCCATGAAGGCTTACAATCAGGAGCCGGATCAGTGCTGGGAATGCTTCTCTTGCGTCAAAATCTGCCCCACGCAGGCCATCGAAGTGCGCGGCTATGCCGACTTCGTGCCCCTGGGAAGCTCGATCATGCCCATGATGGGTACCGAAGACGTCATGTGGACCTGCAAGTTCCGCAATGGACTCATCAAACGCTTTAAGTTCCCCATCCGTACCACTCCCGAAGGCGCCGCCAATGCCTACGAAAGCCTGAAGGGCAAGGATCTGGAAAGCCAACTGCTGTCCACCGAGGAAGCCGACGGCTACAAGATTCCTTCGCCGAAGACCGTTTAAGGCGGCTCATCGATTCATTGAACCATATACTTCGAATTATCTTTTAGGAGGTTAGATATGGCATTACCGAATAAGCCTGTGGGTGAACTCAAAGCCGTACGGGATCCCGAAGTCGTTGAAAAAGAAGTCGACATTCTCATCGTGGGCGGCGGTATGGCTGCTTGCGGTACCGCTTTTGAAGTCAAGAAATGGTTGCAGCCCGGCCAGACCGTGTTGCTGTGCGACAAGGCCGCCATGGAGCGTTCCGGCGCCGTGGCTCAGGGCCTTTCCGCCATCAACACCTACGTCGGCGAAAACTCCCCGGAAGATTACGTCCGCATGGTGCGCAACGACCTGATGGGCCTGGTTCGCGAAGACCTGATCTACGACCTGGGCTGCCACGTGGATGACTCCGTGCACCTGTTCGAAGAATGGGGCCTGCCGATCTGGAAAAAGTCCGCCGAAGGCAAAAACCTCGACGGCAAAAAAGGCCAGGCCATGGGCACCTTGAAGAAAGGCGCCAAGCCGGTCCGCACCGGTAAATGGCAGATCATGATCAACGGCGAATCCTACAAGCGCGTCGTGGCCGAAGCGGCGAAGAAAGCCCTCGGGACCGACAACATCATCGAGCGCTGCTTCATCGTCGAGCTGCTCCTGGATGCCAACAAGCCGAACACGATCGCCGGCGCCGTCGGTTTCTCGGTGCGCGAGAACAAAGTTTACATCATCAAATGCAAAACCATGATGGTCGCCTGCGGCGGCGCTGTGAACATCTATCAGCCCCGTTCGGTCGGCGAAGGCAAAGGCCGCGCCTGGTATCCGGTTTGGAACGCCGGTTCCACCTACACCATGTGCATGAAGGTCGGTGCCGAACTTTCCATGATGGAAAACCGTTTCACGCCGGCTCGTTTCAAAGACGGTTACGGCCCCGTGGGTGCCTGGTTCCTGCTCTTCAAGGCCAAGACCCTCAACGGCCTGGGCGAGAACTTCGCCGCCAGCGACGCCGCCAAGAAAGAGTTGGAGAACTACGCTCCGTACGGCACCGCCGCCATCACCCCGACCTGTCTGCGCAACCACCTGATGCTGTTCGAGATGAAAGCCGGCCGCGGCCCGATCATCATGGACACCGTCACCGCTCTGGCGACCCTGGGCAAGACCATGGACAAGAAAGAGCTCAAGCACCTCGAGTCCGAAGCTTGGGAAGACTTCCTGGACATGACCTGCGGCCAGGCCAACCTGTGGTGCGCCCAGGATTGCGAGCCGGAGAAGAAGAATTCCGAAGTTATGCCCACCGAGCCGTACCTGCTGGGTTCCCACTCCGGTTGCTGCGGTCTGTGGACCTCCGGCCCGGATTTCCCCTGGGTACCGGATGCTTACAAAATTAAAGCCGACAACGGCAAGGTGTACAACCGCATGACCACCGTCAACGGTCTGTTCACCGCCGGCGACGGCGTGGGCTGCTCCGGCCACAAGTTCTCCTCCGGTTCCCATGCCGAAGGTCGTATGGCCGCCAAGCAGATGGTGCGTTATGCCAAGGACCATGCCGACTTCAAACCGACCCTGAAGCAGTCCAAGACCGAGTTGGTGGATCTGGTTTACAAACCGGTTCGCACCTACCTGGATCACTGCGCCTACACCACGGCCGAAAACATCAACCCCAACTACATTAAGCCCAATGGCATGATGTATCGGTTGATGAAGGCTACCCATGAGTACGGTGCCGGCACGGCGACCTACTACCAGACCAGCAGCAAGATGCTGGAAGTGGTCATGGATCTGCTCAAGACCATGCGCGAAGATTGCGCCAAGATGGCCGCCGGCGACCTGCACGAACTGATGCGCGCCTGGGAGATCGAACACCGCATTTGGACGGTGGAATCTCACCTGCGTCACATCCAGTTCCGCAAAGAGACCCGTTATCCGGGCTTCTACTATCAGGCCGATTTCCCCGGACAGGATGACAAGAACTGGTTCTGCTTCGTCAACTCCAAGTTCGACCCGGCGAAGAAAGAATGGTCTACTTTCAAAAAAGACTACATCAAGATCATCCCGTAATGGGCGCGTGTCGGTTAGAAGTTAAGCGCTGACACTTTATACCTCCAGGCGCCTCGCGCGCCTGGAGGTTTTTATTAAAATGGCGCAGGCGATCACCCTGTCGTTCGGCTTTGAAGCGTGAAGCCGGAATCTGGAACCCGCGGCTCCAGGTTCCGGCTGCACGATTCAAGATCAAAGATCCAAGGGTATCGCCTGACCGCCACGGCGCGCGGTCGGCATGAAAACATCTTCTTGAAGCGGATTCCGGTCTTTTCAGCGGACAATGGGAACTGCTTCTGCCAAATTCAGAATGTACGGAGGGATAGCATGACAAGTGAAAACAAGGCCCCCGCAAATGGAAGCATCGTGGTGGTTGGCGGCGGCATCAGCGGCCTGACCACGGCCATCGAGGCCGCCGAAGTGGGGTACGAAGTCTACCTGGTGGAGAAAAACCCCTACTTGGGCGGACGCGTGTCTCAGCTCAATCAGTATTTCCCCAAGCTGTGTCCGCCCACCTGCGGCCTGGAGATCAACTTCCGCCGCATTAAAGACAACCCGCGTATCAAGGTGTTCACCCTGGCGGAAGTCGAAAAGGTCGAGGGCGGCCCGGGCAACTACAACGTGACGGTAAAGCTCAATCCGCGCTACGTGAACGAGAAGTGCACCTGCTGCGGCGCCTGCGCCGAGGCGTGCTCCACCGAGATCAACGACGAGTTCAACTTCGGCATGGGCACCAAGAAGGGCGCCCATCTGCCGTTCGAGATGGCCTTCCCGGCCCGCTATATTCTCTCCAAGCAGATCATCGGCACGGCCGACGCCCAGAAAGCCAAAGAGGCCTGCAAGTACGACGCCATCGATCTTACGATGCAGCCCAAGAGCATGACCCTGCAAGCCGGCGCCGTGGTGTGGGCCACCGGCTGGGAACCCTATGACGCCCGCAAGATCGACAACCTGGGCTTCGGTCAGTACGACAATATCATCACCAACATGATGATGGAGCGTTTGGCCGCCCCCAACGGACCGACCAAGGGCATCATCACCCGGCCCTCGGACGACAAGGTGCCCGAGAGC
Source organism: Deltaproteobacteria bacterium (assembly GCA_021819735.1). GTDB lineage: Bacteria > Desulfobacterota > Desulfobacteria > Desulfobacterales > Desulfosarcinaceae > Desulfatitalea. The sequence goes on along the minus strand of JAKAFO010000088.1, from coordinate 594 downwards.
GTGGCCTTCGTGCAGTGCGCCGGCTCCCGGGACCAGAACCACCTGCCCTACTGCTCCTATATCTGCTGCATGGCCTCGCTGAAGCAGGCCACCTATGTCCGCGCGCGCTACCCGGAAGCCAAGATTTACATCTTCTACATCGATCTGCGAACCCCGGGCCAGCGTTACGAGAAGTTCTACAAGGCCATCAAGGCCGACGATAAGGTGTTCTTCATCAAAGGCAAAGTGGCCGAAGTGAGCGAAGATCCGGCCACCAAGAACATCACCGTGACGGCGGAAAACGCCGTGACCGGCGAGAAGATCAGGCAAACCGTGGATATGGTGGTCCTTGCCACCGGCATGCAGCCCACGGCCGCCAATGCCAAGCCGGCGGCGGATCTGAAGTACACCGCCGACGGGTTCATCATCAATGACTTTGAAAAGGGCGGCATGTTTGCTGCGGGATGCGCCAACAAGCCGGCGGACGTGGTGTCATCCAATCAGAATGCGACCGGCATGGCCCTGAAGGCCATCCAAACCCTGGCAAGGCAGTAGGAGGTCAACCATGGATAAAAAATATGGTGTGTATATCTGCGAAGGTTGCGGAATCGGCGA
>JAKAFO010000087.1 GCA_021819735.1 Deltaproteobacteria bacterium | reverse complement strand
CGTCCAGGTCCGGCCGGAAGATGGGGCACAGGGCGTTGTATTGAGCTTTTGCGACGACGGCTGCGGCATACCGGCCGAGGATGTCCATCGCATTTTCGAGCCGTTTTTCTCGACCAAAACCGGCAAAGGGGGCACCGGCCTGGGGCTCTCTATCACCTACAACCTGGTTCACGAGATCGGCGGGCGCATAGATGTGACGAGTGAAGTGGGCAAGGGCACTTGTTTTATAATTCACCTGCCGACCGACATTGGCGCCTTGAAAGGGAGAAACCATGAAGGTATTGTTGGTGGATGATGAAGCGGATCTGGCTTCGGCCCTGGCCGAACGGCTGGACATGCGCGGCATCGAGGCCGATTGGGTGAATTCCGGCCAGGAGGCCTTGGATCGCGCGGCGGACAACCATTATGATCTGGCGGTGCTGGATCTGAAGATGCCCAAGATCGGCGGTTTGGAACTCAAAGCCCGCATGCAGGCCCTCTATCCTCACATGCGATTCATCTTTCTGACCGGATATGGATCGGAAAAAGATTTCCAAACGGTAGCCTGCGAATCCGGCGAACAATGCTACCTGGTCAAACCCGTGGAGATCGAGGACCTGATCCGGCTGATGCGGGAACTGACCCGGAATGGGGGGGGCAGCCAATGAACGCTGGACCGAATCGCGTGGGCCAAAGCGGCCTGACCTATTTTGGCCGCACCACGGCCTCCATCTCCCATGAACTCAAAAATGCCCTGGCCATCATCAAGGAGAATGCCGGCTTGCTGGACGACTACTTGCTGATGGCCGACAAAGGGATGCCCATCGATCCGGTGCGCTTTAAAACCGTTACCGGCCGCATCGCGGACCAGATCACCCGGGCCGACGGCATCATCAAAAACCTCAACCGCTTCGCCCACAGCGTGGATGAGCCCATCAAGGCCATCGATCTGAATGAAATCGCGGGCCTGCTGAATGTCCTGTCCCAGCGCGAGGCGGCCATGCGCCAGGTGACGCTGCAAGTATATCCCGAAGGCGGGACGATCACGGTAACCACCGCCCCATATTTGCTGCTGACCCTTTTGGGGCGCTGTCTGAGTATCTGCCTGCAGCACATGGGGTCCGGCAAAACCCTCACGGTAAGGGTGACCCGGATGCCGGACGGTGGCCGCATTGAATTTGAAGCCTTGGATGCCGCCGGCCTGTCGGCAGCCGCTAATTTTCCCGGAGAGAACGAAACCGAACTTTTAAACGCAGTGGGTGCCGAATGCCATCTGGATGGTACCCTGGGGTGCATGGCGATAACCCTATCCAACCGCTGACCTTGGCCAGTACAGGGCCGACGGACACGCAGTCGAAAGGAGCAATGATATGACGGAAAAAATTTTGTTGGTGGATGACGAGAAGGACTTCCTGACGGTTATGTCCGAACGCATGACGGCCAGGGGCATGGAGGTGACCACCGCCGATTCGGCCCAGGCGGCATTGCAGGAGGTGGAAAGCGGCACTTACGATGCCATCGTCCTGGACCTTAAGATGCCCGGCATGGACGGCATCGAGACCCTGAAGGCCATCAAGGCCAGAAACCCGACGTTGCAGGTGATCCTGCTGACCGGCCATGCCACACTGGAAAAAGGCATCGAGGCCATGAAGCTGGGTGCCATGGATTTCGTGGAAAAGCCCGCCGATCTGAATGTGCTCACCGAAAAGATCAAAAATGCCCAGGCGCGCAAAATGGTGCTGGTGGCCAAACAGACGGAACAAAAATTGAAAAGCATTCTGACCGCCAAAGGCTGGTAGTTGTTTGTCTCTGCACTCCTGGGGATGGGCGCAGCGTTCAGGAAGCTGTTCGCACGCCCATCCCCGACTCAAATTTCCCCAGGCATATCCAACAAAACCATAACCTTCCATAGAAATCGCAGACGCCGTTAGAGAATCCTTGACTCCACGTTGCCAATTGGCCTAAGTATCATGTTCTCTACCTGTTGCTTTCTGCCGCAATTGCTGATTCCGATACTTGGTGGATGGCACCTACCTGATCATGGAATTGATGCATTGGCGGTTAGAGAAATTGGCGTTTACTCTATCTCGAGCTGTCTTAGATTCTCTCTTCCGGAGGAAGCGCCCCGTTATCGGTTGGGCTTTGTTTTTTCGGTAACCGGATCGACTAGGAACTGACAATTAAAACCGTTGGAGAAGGTATTCACGGCTCAGGATTTGTCGTCGATCCGCCTTTAGAATAGGTGGTTCCAATGCACAAAATCATCAAGCGCTTTTTTACCCTGCGCCTTCGCAAGCGGCGGCGCTTTCGGGTGAAAGATGGTATTTATGTGGTTCAGGGACGCTATCTGTCTTCGGGAAAGAACCAGATCAACGACATCAGCATGGGCGGTTTGTCTTTCTATTATATCGAAAGCGGCAACAGGGTAGGCCGGGATCAGCAGACCGTGACCCTGCTCACCGACAGGCCGAACTCCGCCGTCCATGTCCCTTGCAGAATCGTGTGCGACGACAGCACCGGCGAACTGATCTTTTCCAACCAGTCGGTCAAGCGCCGCTGCGTGAAGTTCGGACGTTTAAACGCTGAGCAGAAAAAACAGATCAAGGATCTGATCAGGGGGTATTCGTTGCACTCCTGATCCGGACCAAGCTTCGGTTTGGGTCTGTCACGAGCTGTCAGGCGACTTTCAGAATTGCGAAATCTTCTTCGGATGGCATACTGAACATCAGGGTGTGGCAGATGCTGTCCAAATTCTCGCGCAGGGCCGTCCGACGATGCTCCCCCATGGGGAAACCTTTGGCCACACCGCTCAGCATCACCGCCAGCAGCTTGATTCTCTGATAAAAAATATGGTCGTCGTTTGTATCCTCAGGCGGGCGGATCGAGTCGATGGCGGCCTGCATCATGTATTGGGCATTTTCCAGCATAGCCTGGCGGCGTCGCTCTCCCAAGGGGTAATTCTCGAGATACCCATAGCCCATGACCACCATTAATTTTAAACGGGAGAAAAAGATGTCTTCCGGATTCATTTCGCGGGATTGATCAGATGGAGAGCCCAATCGAAGCATGCCCAATTCATCCCTCTTCCGTCGGTGAGTGCTTGTCCGCCCTCAAAGCGCCTCGCCTTGTATCTCCCCGGAGCATATAAGTCAAGCATCCCCTTGTTCAGGGGGATCTCTCTATTGTAGAAATATTTATGATATCCAACTGTTTGGATGAAGAATGGGCCGCTCGGGGCTTATCAGTCCGTTGCGATTTTAAGCGCCGCGCCGGAGCACTTTTTGCTATCGGGCAGAACGTGATGGAGGGAGCGTACCGCAACAACGGCGACGGACACGAAAGTGTCCCGTCGATCACGGCCCGAACGTCTTTCGGGAATATGATTGGAGTAGGCGAATGAACGCCTTTCGAAACTAAGGCGTTGCTCTACCATGCGAGTTTGAACGGCATGTCTCTTCATATCGATAACCTCGCTTTGGGTTTGCCTTTTGCATGTCCGTCAGGCAAGTCTATTGCATTCATAAAAGCAAAACATATGCCTGGTTGCTTTTCGACGGAAAGGGTAATAATAACCGGTTTTTTAGAAACGAAAATGTTAAAGGGACACGCTTTGGCGACTCATTTTTGCCTCCGGGGACCCAATTTTTCCCTTTGAGGAGGAAGTGGGAACGCCATGAGCGTTAAATATTCTGGGATAAGATTCGATTAGGTTCCATATGACACGTGTCAATTTCGTAACGGGTATAGCGGTAGCCATCCTGGCGATTTGTATTTGGGCTTACATGAACCAGCCGGAAGATGAGCCGCCCTGGCCGCCGCGCATCCAGGGGTTCTCTTTCCAGCCCATGCGCGCCGAACACAACCCCATCGAAAAGAATTATCCCAATGAAGCCCAAATCGACGAGGACCTGGCGCTTCTGGCCGGAAAGACGCATGCCGTCCGTACCTATACGATCGAGGGCACGATCGTAAAGATTCCCGAGTTGGCCAAGAAGCATGGCATCAATGTGGCCCTGGGGGGCTGGATCGCCGACGATCCGGAGCGCAACGAACGCGAAATCCAGACCATGATCGAGGTTGCCCAGGCCAACACCAATGTGGTGCGGGCGATCGTCGGCAACGAAGCCATCCTGCGCAACGACATCCCGGTCGAACAGATGATCGGCTATCTGGACCGCGTGCGTAAAGCGCTCTGGGTGCCGGTGAGCACGGCCGAACCCTGGCATGTCTGGAAGAAATACCCGGAACTGGCCGAGCATGTGGATTACCTGGCCGTGCACATGTTGCCCTATTGGGAAGGGGTCGATCTGGATGACGCCGTCGATTACGTGGTGGACAAGATCAATGAGCTTAAAGTGCTCTTCCCCGATAAACCCATCGTGATCTCCGAGGTCGGTTGGCCCAGCAATGGCCGCACCCGGCAGGGCGCCGTGGCCTCCACCGCCAACGAGGCCACCTTCCTGCGCCGTTTTCTCAAACGGGCCGAAGAGGAAAAATACACCTATTACATCATGGAGGCCTTCGATCAGCCCTGGAAACGGGCCACCGAAGGGGCTGTAGGGGCTTATTGGGGCGTCTACGATGTGAATCGCCGCCCCAAGTTCGCCTTCAGCGAGCCGATCGTGGCGATTCCCAACTGGTATGTCTTGGCCGGCATCTCCGTCGTCGTGGCCATGATCCTGATGGGGCTGCTGCTCAACGACAGCGATACCCTCCGACGCCGCGGCCGCAGCTTCCTGGCGCTGGTCGCCTACTTCGCGGCCACGGCCGCGGTGCTCATCGTGTACGATTATATCCGCCAATACCTCACCGTGAGGACCGTCGTGGTAGGGATCATGATGTTCTTCGGCATGATCGGCGTCATCGCCGTGCTGTTGACCGAGGCCCACGAATGGGCCGAAGCCCTGTGGGTCACCCGGCGGCGGCGTTCCTTCCATCCGGTTTGGATGCCGGAAGATTTGTTGCCCTTCGTCTCCGTCCATGTGCCGGCCTATAACGAGCCGCCCGAGATGATGATCGAAACCCTCAACGCCCTGGCCGCCATCGATTATCCGCGCTATGAGGTGGTGGTGGTGGACAACAATACCAAGGACCCCCAGGTATGGCAGCCGGTGGAAGCCCACTGCCGGAAACTGGGTGCCCATTTCCGCTTTTTCCATGTGGATCCCCTGGCGGGGTTCAAGGCCGGCGCCCTTAACTTCGCGCTCAAGCAGACCGATCCCAAGGCGACCATCGTCGCCGTCATCGACAGCGATTATCAGGTCGAGCCCAACTGGCTGAGGGACTTGGTGCCCCAATTCAGCAACGAACGGATTGCGCTGGTTCAAGCGCCGCAGGATTATCGCGATGGGAATGAAAATGCGTTCAAGGCCGTGTGCTATTCCGAATATCAAGGCTTTTTCTACATCGGCATGGTGACGCGCAACGAGCGCAACGCCATCATCCAGCACGGCACCATGACCATGGTGCGCCGCCAGGTGCTGGAGGAGACCGGCGCCTGGAGCGAGTGGTGCATTACCGAGGATGCCGAATTGGGGTTACGGATTTTCGAAAGCGCCTACGATGCCATCTATATTGCCAAAAGTTACGGCAAAGGGTTAATGCCCGACACCTTCACCGACTATCAAAAGCAGCGCTTCCGCTGGGCCTATGGCGCCGTCCAAATTCTGCGTCGCCACATGGGGTATCTCATAGGACGCAAGTCCGATCGCCTGACCATCGGCCAGCGCTACCACTTTCTGGCCGGCTGGCTGCCATGGCTTGCCGACGGCATCAACCTGTTCTTCAATGCCGGCGCCATCGTCTGGTCGGCGCTCATGATCATCGCCCCCAAGCAGTTCGATCCGCCGCTGATCGCCCTATCCGTTCTGCCCCTGGCTTTGTTTACTTTCAAAGTGAGCAAAATCATCTACCTCTACCGCACCCGGGTCGAGGCCAGCGTGGCGCAGACTCTGGCAGCGGTATTGGCTGGATTGTCGTTGTCCCACACCATCGCCAAGGCGATCCTGATGGGCTTTCTCACCCGCAACAAACCCTTCTTCCGCACCCCCAAAATGGCCTCCGGGCTCGCATTGCTCAAAGCGGTGGTCAATACCTGGCAGGAGACCCTGGCCTTGCTTGTGCTGATGGCCGCGGCCGTCGGCGTGTATCTGCGCCAGGCCTCCACCTCCCTGGATTTGCAGGTGTGGGTCATCATGCTGGTCGTGCAATCCATACCCTATGCCGCCGCGGTGCTCACCTCGATCATCAGCGGGTTTCCCTCCATCTCGGCCAAATGGATCGGACTGCACAAGATGAAGCCTGAAGCGGAGACCCCGTAACCGACAAAGACGGAGCCGAAAGTTAAAAGATGAAAGTGAAAAGTGGAGAAAGCATGGCCTTTGCCTTGAAACGCTGGCGGCTGGTTCTGGTTGTCTTCTTTTTCGCGCTTCTGGCGACCCATGCCGGTGCCGCTTCGCCGGAACAGTCGGCTGAGCCCATATCCCTGACGGTTCTCTTTTTCAACGACCTGCACGGCCATCTCATGCCTTTCGAAATCAAGGGCGAAAAGGGGGTTGAAGAGGTGGGCGGTATCGCCCGCATGGCCACCCTCATCCGCCAGATCCGGGAGGAGAACAGCCGCAAGCAGGTGCGCACACTGGTGCTGGTGGCCGGCGATATCCTCCAGGGCACACCCATGTCCACAGTCTTTAAGGGCGAACCGGACATCCGCTGCCTGAACGCCATGGGGGTGGATGCCATGACCGTGGGCAACCACGAGTTCGACTTCGGCCTGGAGAACTTCCTCAAGCTCAAGGCCCAGGCCGCCTTTCCCTTTCTCAGCGCCAACATCGTTTTGAAAGAGAGCGGCCGGTTGCTATGCCAACCCTATCTTGCGGTGCCGCTGGCGGGCGGCGTGACCTTTACCATTGTCGGCGCCACCACCCAGGAGTTGCTGACCACCACCCAGGCTGACAATGTAGCTACGTTGGGGGTGCTCGATTCCGTGGCGGCCGTTCGCCAGGCGCATGCCGAGGCCATCGCGCGGGGGCCGGTGATGCTGCTCTCCCACAGCCGCCAAGCGACCGACCGGCAGATCGCCAAAGCACTGCCCGATTTGGTCGCCATCGTCGGCGGACATGATCAGGTGCTCTTGTCGCCCTACGGCATCGAAGGCCGGGTGCCCATCCTGCAAGCCTTCGAAAAAGGGCGCTACCTGGGACGCCTCGACCTGCGCATCGACCCTGTTTCCAAAAAGGCGAAACTGATCGATGCCACCTATATCAAAGTAACCGCGGACATCGTTTCGGACCCGGAGATTGCCGCCATCGTCGGCGGCTATCACGAGCGGCTGGGACAGCAATTCAAGGAGGTCATCGGCCGCTGCGACACCTTCCTGGACGGCGAGCGCGAACACATCCGCTACCAGGAGACCACCCTGGGTAATTTCGTCACCGATATCATGCGCGCCCATACCGGCGCCCAGATCGCCATGATCAATGCCGGTGCCCTGCGGGCCAGCATCAAGGAAGGCCCGGTCACCGTGGAAGATGTCTTCAAGGCCATGCCCTACGGCAACGAACTGGTGCGCGTGGACCTGAGCGGCGCCGAGATCCGACAAACGCTCCAACGTGCCGTGCGCGGCACGCGGGAAGATGAGGACGGCGGTTTCCTGCACGTCTCCGGTCTGACTTTCGAAGTGCGCGGCCGATCGGCGGAAAATATCCGCGTGGGAGCCGGCCGGCGGGCCCTGGAGCCAGGGGCGGTCTATTCGGTGGTGGTCCCCGATTTTCTGGCATCGGGGGGCGATGAACATGTCACTTTCAAAGACAAGGCGCTGATCAAGACCGGATCTCCCCTGCGGGAGCTGATTGTGGACACCATCCGCCGCCAGAAGATCATCTCCGCCAAGATCGAGGGGCGCATCCTTCGCCTGGAATAGCAAACGGTTCAAGATATCAAATTGGTTGACCCTGCTCGGGGGCGATGGGTGAAACCGACGGTCTGCTGGGAACCCGCGGGTCCATGATCGCCCGCCAGAGCGGTGGGATCACCGCCAGCAAAATCATTCCCGCATAGCCCGTGGGAAGCTGCGGACTTTGGTCGAAATGCTTGAGGCACTGGTAGCGCATACCCGGCTCGGCGTGATGGTGCGAGTGCCGCTGCAGATTAAACAGATAAAGGTTGGTGAGAATGTTGCTCGAGTTCCACGAGTGGGTCACATTGACCGGTTCGTACTTGCCCGGGGCGATCGGTTTTCTCAATAGCCCATAATGTTCGATGTAGTTGACGACTTCCAGAAGAGAAACCGCCACCAGGCTCTGCCCGATAAAGTAGAACGCCGCCGCAAACCCGAAGTTGATCCAAAAAAAGAGCAGCAAGCCGATTTCCACCGTGCCATAGAGCAGCATGCGGTTGTGCGGGCTCCAGATGCTGGCCCCTTTCTTCGCGAGACGATTCTTTTCGATCTCCCAGGCGCTCTTAAAGCCCCCACCCACCGTCCTAGGCCAGAATGCATAAATGGACTCCCCGAAACGCGCCGTGGCCGGGTCATGCGGGGTGGCCACATTGCGGTGATGCCCCGCCACATGCTCGATGGCCCAGTGCATGTAGCAGACCGTCCAAAGCATGAACCTGGAAAGAAGCGGCTCGTACCTGTTGTTGACCCGATGTTGCAGTTCATGGGAAACGTTGATGCCCATGACACCGGACGAGGTTCCCATGGAAATGGTGAATCCGACGATTTCCAAAATGGTCAACCCCCCCTTGGCGACGACGAACGCTCCCCAGAAAACAATTACGACCTGAACCAAGGCGCAGAGCCAGGGGATCACTTTGAACCTGAATTCATCTTTGATGCGGCGCGCCTCCTCCGGCGTAGGATTTTTGGAGGATTTTCCAATGAGCAGGTCCAGAAGGGGGATCACGCCGAAGACCCACACCGGCGTTGAAAAGGTGAAAATGCCTCCCATTGTGTAGGCCTGGATAACGCTGATCGGGACCAGAAAGATGAGGTAATAGGGCAGAGCACGCATGGGCTGACCTCCTCGAGTTTTAGCGCTAAATACAGCTTCAGACAGCCGTCAGCTCTGACCGGCCTCTGGGAAAATTGACTTAGAGGAATGCGCGAATGAAGGGGTAAACGTAGATTGACTAGACTGACATGTCAAGTCAGAATTCGGGCCGATCAATCCACATGCGCCGCAATGCGCTGACGCACCATCTCAGCCGTCTGCTCGACGCTCAAGTGAGCGAAGTCGGCGTAGGGGATCTCCTCGATCACTTCGATGCGGATGGGATGGCTGCCGTGGAAGTTCAGGCTGGCCTTGGGTAGGGCTTTCATGGTGCCGTTGATGGCGATGGTCAGAATCGGCACTCGCATGCGGTGGGCCACGATGAAGGCGCCGGGTTTAAACGGCTTCAGGTGGCCGGTTTTCGAGCGCGTGCCTTCGGGGAAAAAGAAGACCGAGCTCCCTTTGGCCAGGGCTTTCTCGCTTTCGGTCAGCGCTTGCCGGCTGCTTTCCCTCTCGCCCCGCAACAACCGTATGTAGCCATTGAGATACATGTTCCAGCCAATGAACGGCACGCGGAACATCTCGGCCTTGGAGACCCATTTGAAGGGAAAGAAAAGACGAAAGGCCACCAGGATATCCAAGGCCGACTGGTGGTTGGATACGACCACGTAGGTCGCCTTTTTACGGATTTTTTCACGCCCAAGGGCCTTCACCGACCAGGCCGGCATGGTCCACAAGTAGAGGCAGGCCCAGAACGAGGTAAACATGTGCAGCCACACCAGGCGCTTGTCAAAGGGCGCGGTGCAGGCCCACAGGATCAGTGCCACCACGAAAAACAGTGCCGAAGAAAGCCCCATATAAGCCAAAAACAACCACGCGATGATGCGATTCATGACTCTCCCTCATGCAGGAACTTAATAGCCCGTTCTATGTATCGCAACGGCGTGCCGGCCGCCACCGTTTTTTCCTCCGGTCGTGGCAGCGACAATCCTCTTGCGTGGCGGCTGAAGGCGCAATAAGATCGGCCCGGATTGCAATCACAGGTCACAAGATTTCCATGAGGTGCCATGACGGGAATATTAGATCAAGGAATCGATGCCATCGTTTGGTTGCAGCAGTTCAGCCCGCTCCTGGATGTGCTCTTTCGCTGCCTGACCTTTTTGGGCGACAAGGAATTTTTCCTTATCTTTTTGCCTCTCTGTTACTGGAGTTTGGACCGCCGCGTCGGTGCCCGGCTAACGATCTTTTTTCTAATCTCGGCTTACATCAACTCGGTCGCCAAGGTCTTGTGCCATCAGCCGCGGCCCTTCGAATACAGCGATCGGGTGCGCGCCATCGTGCCGGCCGGGGGCCACGGTTTTCCCAGCGGACACACCCAGGCCACGGTGTTGATCTGGGGCTACCTGGCCGCCTGTTTTCGACGCTTCTGGCTATGGGGCTTGGCAGTGGCGCTGATGATCCTGGTGCCCCTGTCACGTCTCTATCTGGGTGTCCATTTTCCCACCGACTTGGTCGGCGGCTACTGGCTCGGCGCCGTGATGCTGTTCATAGCCATCGGACCGGCCTTGCGCCTGGAAGCGTTGCTTCGTCAATGCGGACCGGGATGGCAATTGGCCGCGGCTGTTTTGCTGCCTCTGGGGTTGATGGCGCTTTTTCCGGATAGGACCGGTGTGACCGCCATGGCAACCCTGACAGGGTTCGGCGTCGGCCTGATCGCCGAATCCCGCTGGGTCCGTTTCGAATGCGACGGCGGCTGGCAGCGGCGCGGGCTGCGATTCTTGTTGGGCGGAATTGTCCTGTTCATCCTATGGGCCGGCCTGGGGCTGGTCTTCGCTTCCCTGGAGCCCAAGTTGCTTTATCGATTTATCCGACATGTGCTGACCGGGCTCTGGATCGCTTGGGGTGCGCCCTGGGCGTTTGTGCGCCTGGGGCTGACCGGAAAGCGAATGGGCGAGGGCCTTGCCACGGGTCATCCGGTTGACCTGAAGTCAGGGGACGTGGCCTCAGGGCAGGTGCCCTATAGGTCAAAATCAACGCTATAGGAGAGGAACATGAGCGCTTTCGAGGCATATGAATCCTACGATGCCCTGGGTTTGGCCGAATTGGTGCGCCGGGGTGAAGTGACGCCCATGGAACTGCTGGATGCGGCCATCGAGCGGGTGGAGGCGCGCAATCCCGCCCTCAATGCCGTGGTGATGCCCATGTACGCCGAGGCGCGCAGCCGCATCCGGTCCGGTCTGCCCCTGGGGCCCCTGCGCGGGGTTCCATTTTTAATCAAAGACTTGGGGCTCTTCTACAAAGGCTTTGCCACCACTTTCGGCAGCCGGTTGTATGCCGATGCCGTTGCGGATCACGACAGCACCCTGGTGACCCGCTACCTGAAGGCCGGGCTGGTCGTCTTCGGCAAGACCAATACCCCCGAGTTCGGCATCACCGTGACCACCGAACCGCAACTCTACGGCCCCTGTCGCAATCCCTGGGACCTCAATCGCACCTCGGGCGGCTCCAGCGGCGGCGCGGCCGTGGCCGTGGCCGCGGGCCTGGTACCGGCGGCACATGCCTCCGACGGCGGCGGTTCGATCCGTATCCCGGCCGCCTGCTGCGGCCTGTTCGGCCTCAAGCCCACCCGGGGGCGCGTTCCTGCCGGGCCGCCCATGGGCGAAGAGTGGAACGGCCTGAGCTGCAACCATGCGATCACCCGCACGGTACGCGACAGCGCGGCCCTGCTGGATGTGGCGGCCGGACCTTCCCCCGGCGATCCCTATTGGGCGCCGCCCGCCGCCGGGTCCTTCCTGGAAGAAGTGGGGCGGCCGCCGGGCCGGCTGCGCATCGCTTTTACCACCACGGCCCCCAGCGGTTGGTCCGTGGACCCTCAGTGCGTGGCCGCCGTGAATGCCACGGCCCAATTGTGCGAAGCGTTGGGCCACATCGTCGAAGAGGCCGCTCCATCCTTCGATTACGAGCCGTTTCAACAGGCCTCGGTCACCCTCATCGACGCCAATACGCGCGCCATGCTCAGCGCCCGGGAAGCCGCCCTGGGGCGCGAGGTCACCGCCGACGATGTGGAGTACGTCATCTGGCGCTCGGCCGAGGCGGGCAAAAGCAAAAGCGCCGTGGAGGTCATCCAGGCCATCCAGACCCTGCACCGCGTCGGCCGGGAAGTCGCGCCCTTCTTCGAGAAGCACGACCTGCTGCTCAGCCCGGTGCTCTTGCAGCCGCCCGTGCCTTTGGGGTTTATCGATACCAATACCAGGGAGGTGCGCACCTATGTGCAGCACCTGCTGAGCTTCTTCGGCTTCACCAGCCTGTTCAACGCCACCGGTCAGCCCTCCATGTCCGTACCGCTCTACTGGACAGCGGACAACCTGCCCGTGGGCCTGCTCTTTTCGGCCCGTTTCGGCGAGGAAGCGGTTTTGCTGCGCCTGGCGGCCCAACTGGAGCAGGCCCGGCCCTGGAAGGACCGCCGACCCGCTTTGCCCAAGAAAGGATAATGCCATGGCTGCCATCGACGCCGCTTGGATAAAAGACGTCATCGAAACCTTCATCCACGACTCGCCGGAGAACAACCTGGGCGACGGCACCGGCGAAAAAGCCTTCGCTACCCCCTTGATCGGCTATTCCAGCGGCGCCGACCCGCTCTATGAAGCGTACAAGGAGCACGTCGGACCGTTTTTCATGACCCCCCGGGAGCTTTTCGTGTTGACGTTCGGCAACCCCAAGGTTCAGAACGAGGATCTCACCGTCATCAGTTATATCCTGCCCCAGACCGAAGCCACCAAGCGTGACAACCGCCAGGAGAACTTCAACCCATCCGAGCGTTGGGCCCGGGCGCGCATCTTCGGCGAAGCGGTCAATGTAAGGTTGCGCGAACATCTGGTGGCAGCCCTGACCAAGGCCGGGCACCGGGCCGTGGCGCCGCTGCTGGCGCCCCAGTTCAGCACGCGCATCTCACCCAAATACGGTCTTTCCTCCACTTGGTCCGAACGCCATGCGGCTTACGCCGCCGGCCTGGGAACGTTCGGGCTGTGCGACGGATTGATCACGCCGGTGGGCAAGGCCATGCGCGTGGGCTCGGTGGTGACCGACGTCCGCATCCCGCCGACGGTCAGGCCCTACAGCGACCATCATGCCTATTGCCTTTTTTTCAGCCGCGGAACCTGCAAGAAGTGCATCGCGCGCTGCCCCGTGGGCGCTATCTCCGAAGCCGGCAAGGATAAGATGCTCTGCGCCACCCACGTGCGCCGCACCCGCGCCCACGTCAAGGCCACCTACGGCTTCGATGGCTACGGCTGCGGTCTGTGCCAGACCGGCGTGCCATGCGAGTCGGGCGTGCCCGGAAAGAAGCAAGCCTAAAGGTGTGCCCCGGCGCAGGCTTCCAGCTCCTGGCGCAACCGAGCGGCCATGGGCCCCGGTTTGCCGGCGCCGATGGTCCGGCCGTCGATCCGGCAAACGGAAAGTACTTCGGTCACCGTCCCGGTGATAAACACCTCCTCGGCCGCCAGCAGCGTATTGTTGTCGAAGAAGACCTCCTCGACCTCCACGTCGATCTTGCGGCAGATATCGATGAGCACGGCGCGGGTGATGCCCGGCAGAATGTGGGGGGTCAGGGGATGGGTCTTGAGCCGGCCCCCGCTGGAAATGAAGAGGTTGGACGAGGTGCCTTCGCGCACAATCCCCTCGGAGCTGACGAAAATCGCATCCTGAACGCCAGCCGAAAGGGCCTGCTGCTTGGCGAGCACGTTGGGCAGCAACTGGACGGTCTTGATGTCGCAGCGGCCCCAGCGGATGTCGGTCACGGTGATGGCCGCGATGCCTTTTTCCAGGTACGCCTTGGGCGTGTCCGGCACCTGGCGCACCGTAATGACGATCTGGGGTTTGGCCCCATTGGGGAATGCATGGTTGCGCGGGGCCACGCCCCGGGAGATTTGCAGATAGACCCCGGCGCGATCGATGCCCGCCTGCTGAAACGTTCCCACCACGGCATCGCGCAGCAGTTCCCGCGAAATGGGCGGAAACTCCAGGGCGCGCAGGGATTTTTCCAGACGGTCCAGGTGCTCTTTGACCGCGAAGAGCCTTCCTTTATAGCTGGCGAAATATTCGTACACCGCATCGGCGAATTGATAGCCCCGGTCTTCGATGGGTACCCGGGCCTCTTCGATGGGCATGATCTTACCATTGAGATAAGCAAGTTCCGGCATTGTGAATCCTCCTCCTAAGGGTCGGCAACGAGGCCGTCGTCCCTGCTTACAAGATGGTCCCCCAAATCGCAAGCCTCCGCGTATTGGTTTGACATTGGTTCGGGCTTTCCGTTATAGCAGGGGCGCCTCACAAGGGGCGCCAATTTCATTCAAAGGACGTACCAACTTAATCATGAAACCCGTCGTCGCCATTATCGGTCGTCCCAATGTGGGCAAATCGACCCTCTTCAACCGCATGACCAAGCGGCGGGACGCCATCGTGGACAATCTGCCCGGCGTGACCCGCGACCGGCACTACGGCGATGTGCATTGGGACGATCATGATTTCATCATCGTGGATACCGGCGGATTCGTCACCGGCGACGATGACGCCTTCGCGACCCATATCCGGCTGCAAGTCGAGCAGGCCGTGGACGAGGCCGATGCCGTGGTGGTGGTCCTGGACGGCAAATATGGCCTGTCCCCCTTCGACCGCGACCTGATCCAAAAATTGCGCGGGGTCAAAAAGCCGGTATTTTACGTGGTCAACAAGATCGACGACCACAACCAGGAAGCCAAGCTCTATGAGTTTTACGACCTGGGCATCGAGACGCTCTACTCCCTTTCGGCCGAGCATGGCTATGGCGTGCCCGATTTCATGGATGCCCTGGTGGCCGTGCTGCCCAAGGTCGAAGCATCTTCGGCCGAGGGCCAGATCCGCGTCGCGGTGGTCGGGCGGCCCAATGCCGGCAAGTCTTCCTTGATCAACCGTTTGCTGGGCCAGGAGCGCCTGCTGGTCAGCCCGGAACCGGGCACCACCCGGGATTCGGTGGATACGCTGCTCGAGCGCAAAGGCCGCACCTACCGTTTCATCGATACGGCCGGCATCCGGCGCAAATCGAGAGTCGATCTGCGGCTGGAAAAGTTCTCCATCATCAAGGCCCTCAAGAGCCTGGACGAGTGCGACGTGGCCCTGATCGTGCTCGACGCCGAAAAAGGCATTACCGACCAGGACATCAAGGTGGCCGGCCACGCCTTCGAGCGCGGCTGCGGCGCCATCTTCGTGGCCAACAAGTGGGATCTGGTGGATGCTAAGAACCTCACGCCCAACAAATTCACCCAGCAACTGCAAGATGCCGCGCGCTACCTGCACCATGCGCCGGTGATCACCGTCTCGGCCCTCAGCGGCCTGCGCGTGGCCAAACTCTTCCCCCTGATCGACCAGGTCTATCGCCAATACACCACCCGCATCGGCACCGGCGTGCTCAACCGCATCGTCAGCGAAGCCGTCGAGCGCACCGAGCCGCCCCTGCACCATGGCCGCCGGCTCAAATTCTACTACGCCACCCAGGTGGCCGAGCGTCCGCCCACCTTCGTCACCTTCGTCAACTTTCCCGACGCGGTGCATTTCTCCTACCAGCGCTACCTGCTCAACCAGATCCGCAACGAAACCGGTCTGGACAAAACCCCCCTGCGCTTGCTCTTCCGCCAGCGCACCGGCAAGATCGACTTTGCCTCCTGGAAGAAGAACAAAAGAAAACCGGACCGACGCTAACAGCGTTTAATTTGCTGTCGGTAGAGAACTTGGGGAGGCCATTGCTTTCGCTATTGGTTATAGTCTTTCTAATCGCTTAGAGAAGAGTAAAAATATAAAAATGAGGCAGCATATTACGGTCTCATGGAACTTCTCCAGCCTTTTGTATATCACCAAGTACTAATTCCTTCTCCAGTCATGCTTCATTGCAAAGTATACATTGGGATAATTAGATCGGATGGTCGAACCATATGAATAGGCTGGAATATATACGGATAATGCTAGTTTAAAATTATTCTTGCATCTCTCTATTTAGTGCGCTAAAAGTCTCGATACTCAAAGCGTCATAATTTAAAGAACCCCACTTTTAGTTACTGAATAGAGCAAGAGCTATTTGCTGGTTTGCTGCTTTAATGGTTCCCCCTTTGAATCATTGAAGCCTGATCAGCTTGTTAATATGGATGAGTCCGCGGTTATTTCGCCGGCACATTGCGATTGTGGGTTCTCTTCCTATGGCATTTGTTCTTGTTTGAAATTGATATAATAACAATATGTAAGGGGGTTTCGGAACTGTTATGATTTAGAGTTATGAGCTCATCTGAAATTCTTATCACTCGAAATGTTGGATTTTTATTCTGGAAGATATGGGGCGGCGGTAGTCACTGTATGCTGGACAGTTCAAAAGAATTCTAGTAACCGTTCACGGGGTAGCCTAAACGCCCCTTATTACGATTCGTAACCAATTGAAATTGCGGCGAAATTAAATTCGTTCATAAATAATTGAAATGATTATAATTTCCGCTAGATTTCTAGTTCT
>JAKAFO010000419.1 GCA_021819735.1 Deltaproteobacteria bacterium | reverse complement strand
TCCGCCTCGTAGATCCCAACGACGGCGTCACCCAGGTCAAGCCCGGCGAACGCGGCGAGTTGCTCATCAAAGGGCCGCAAGTCATGCAATACTACTGGAACAACCCGGCCGAAACCGCCAATCAACTCAAAGACGGCTGGCTGCACACCGGCGACGTGGCCATCCAGGACGAAGACGGCTATCTCTTCATCGTGGATCGCACCAAAGACATGATCATCGCCGGCGGATACAATATCTACCCGCGCGAGATCGACGAAGTCCTCTACCGGCATCCTAAAGTGGCCGAAGCCGTGTCCATAGGCGTTTCCGACGAATACCGCGGCGAGACCATCAAAGTCTTCGTCACGCTCAAAGAGGGTCAGACCGCCACCGAACAGGAGATCATCGATTTCTGCAAGGACAAGCTGGCGCCCTACAAGCGCCCCAAAATGGTGGAGTTCCGCGATAATATACCCAAATCCGCGGTGGGCAAGGTCCTGCGCAAGGTGCTGCGGTCCGAAGAAGAGGCCAAAACACCGAAGAAGTAAATACCCGATAAAGTAGTACCCATGGTAATCCCCGGCTCGCATCGTGGGATTGAGTTTGAAATACAATAGTCAAAGGAGAGAAAAAAATGTCTGCAAGAGAAGTTGTATTCGTGGATGGCGTGCGCACCGCTTTCGGCCGCATGGGCGGCAGCTTGAGAACCTTTTCGGCCAGCCGGCTGGCCAGTATCGCCATCAAGGGCTTGGTCGAAAAAACCAAGATTCTGGAAAAAGGCAAAGTCGACACGGTCATCATGGGAATCGCCGCCCATTGCTCGGAAGCCATTAATCCGGCGCGCTGGGCGATGCTGCACGCGGGTCTGCCCTACGAGACGTCCGCCTCCTACGTGGAGATGCAGTGCGGTTCGGCCATCGACTCCATCAACCATGCGGCCTGGAAGATTCTGGCCGGCCAAGCCGATGTGATCATCGCCGGCGGCAGCGAAGCCTACAGCCAGATTCCGGTGAAGTTCTCCATGTCCATCGAGCCCTACAAGATGATCCCCCCCATGCCGCTGCCCACCAGCCTCTCGCCCGTCAAGGACGAGCAGATCGGCATGGGCATCACCGCCGAGAACCTGCAAAAGATCTACAACATTCCGCGCGAAGCCTCGGACGAATTCGCTTACAACAGCCAGATGCGCGCCAAGAAGGCCATGGACTCCGGCTATTTCAACGACGAGATCATCCCGGTGGTCTTCCCGGCCACCAAGAAGACCCCGGAAATGGTTTTCAAGGTCGATGAGCATCCCCGCGGCGATACAACGTTGGCCGGTTTGGCCAAACTGCCCCCGGCCTTCGTGAAAGACGGCACGGTCACGGCCGGCAACGCCTCGGGCCGCAACGACGGCGGCGCCATGGTGTTGATGATGTCCGCCGAAAAAGCCAAAGAGCTGGGATACAAGCCCATGGCCAAGTGGCTGGCTGGCGGCGACTATGGTGTCGATCCCAAAATCATGGGCATCGGCCCGGCCTACGCCGTGCCCCAGGCCTTGAAACGGGCCGGCCTGAAGCTCTCCCAGATGGATGTCATGGAGTGCAACGAGGCCTTTGCCGTGCAGAACCTGGCGGTCATCAAAGAGCTGGAAAAACAGACCGGCGATAAGGTGGACATGGCCAAATGGAATCCCCTGGGCGGCGCCATCGCCTATGGCCATCCCAACGGTGCCTCGGGCGCCCGCGTTTGCATGTTCACCATGCGCGAGCTGATCCGCCGCGGCGGCCGCTACGGCTTCTTCAGCTCCTGCTGCGGCGGCGGGCTGGGTGTGGCCACCGTGATCGAGAATTTGCAGCGCTAATTTCGTTCCAACGAGAAGCGTCGCCGGCGCGAACCACCGCCGGCGCAACGTATTGCTTGACAAGGCAAGGGGTTTTCCCCTTGCCTTTTGTATTCCGCGCCGCACGGTAGCCGTTGAGCTATAATAAATGGTAGGTAGATGGATCGCCCCGACGAACTAGGGGTTTACGTAATTGCCTTCCCGAAGGTAGCTGCCCCGGCCCGTGGGCCACAGCATGCAGTTCGTCCCTGATTCAGCCACATCCCAGATCTGAACACCCCCTTTGCCGCTGCCCAGGCTGTCCTTGAGCGAGACGACAATCTCCACATCGCCGTCGCCATCCACATCGGCCACTGTGGGGGCGGCCATGGATCCGCGGCCGAAGAGTTCCACACGCTGCTGCTGCACGCCGTTGCTCGCCAGGATCACCAGGTGGGCCGGGGTGTCCGGGTCGCGGGGCTCACCTGAAGAATAGGTGGTGTAGATGATTTCGGGAACGCCGTCCTGGTTGAGGTCGGCGATGGTGGCTTCGCTGGCGCCGGTATAGGGTGAAGCGACTGTGGCAAACGAGTGGGTCCAATAGACCGAGCCGTCCGAACGGAAGGCGTAAAGCTTGCCGTCATAGGCCGGCACCAGGATTTCGAGGCCTGGGTTTCCATCCAGGTCGGCCACCGACGGACCGGGCATGGTGTGCACGATGTTGCTGCCCAGGTTGCTGCCGCCCACGGGAGCACCGGTATCCTTGGGCCACGCCCAACCTGCCGGCCGCGTCAGATCGGCATTGAGCACCCAAACGGTGACGCCCTGGTTTGTTGTGCTTTGAGTGTGTTCGTGATCGCCCGCCAGCACGATATTCATCTGCCCGTCGGCGTCGACGTCCGCGACCACCGGAGGTGAATAGGTAAATTCGGATCGATCGCCGGTACCCCAGCCTTGCTGGGAGAGTTCGATGTCGTGATAGGCCTCCACGGCAGTGATCACCGGGTCGCTGAAATCGGCGGCCGTGGGAAACGGCCGGCCATCTCCCCAGAATACGCCGAAGCCGATGGCATCGTAGGTGGAGATCACATCCATTACCCCGTCGCCGTCCAGGTCACCGGCCCCGATGTTCTGGTTGTAGCCTCCAAAATCCCAGCACGGCTCCGCCGGGTCGGGCGGATCGCACGATGCCGACACCTGGGGCCAATTGGCATGCAGGCTGCCGTTCAATTCGTAGACGGCGGTGGTGGGCCCCGATCCGGTCTTATTGACCAGGATCTCCAGGATACCGTCGCCGTCCACATCGGCGGCCGCGATGCTGCGCACCTCGGTGTTGCCGAACTGACGCGGCCAGCCGGCGCGCAACTCCCCCTGGTGGTCATAAACGCAGATATTGATGCTGCCGGTGCTGTCGCTGTCCCCACCGACGGCGATCTCCATGCGGCCGTCGCCGTCCATATCGCCGACCACCGGCGACGCCCACATGCGGGTGGCGCCGTGTTCGGGGCTGTTGGAGGCGCTGTATCCGAAGGCGGTCTGCCAGTTGAGCGATCCGTCATGGTGATAGACATAGAGCACCGAGTGGCGCGCCGCCACGATCTCCATATCTCCGTCGCCATCGATGTCGGCCACGGCCGGTGAGGCCAGCCAGTTTTCGTCCCAACTGCCGTCAAGGGTCGAGCGCAGCACCGGCGTCGTTACCGCCGCCGCATCGTCGGAGGAAGCCGAACAGACCCCAGGGGTGGGCAGCAAAGGGTCACCGTTGACCGGCGTCTCCCCACCGGATGGATTATCGCCGCCGCCACCGCTGCCGCCATCGCCTCCTCCCGAGCCGCCGCAGGCAATCAGACCAAAGGCGATCACGATGGCGATTTTTCGGAAAAATCCCCGGCGCCTCCCCCATAGCCTTTCGAGACCTCCAAGAAAGATCATCACGACATCCTTTTGATTGGTGAATTGTTTTTAAAGCCTGTTCTTCAGACCGCCGTAAGGCGCGCCACGGCCTTTTCCAAACCGTCGATGCTCAGTTCGAACATGGGGAAAATCTGGCTGATGACGTTGATGGTGCGCGTGTAGTTCCAGCGCCCCTTGCGT
>JAKAFO010000418.1 GCA_021819735.1 Deltaproteobacteria bacterium | reverse complement strand
CCAGATATTGGCGCAACTCTCCGGCCAGATCTTCCGGCGAGAGGGTTTCGTCCAAGGAGATCACGGCCTGGACGGCGTCATCCGCGCCCGTTTTAAAGACGGCCGAATCTTGGCGCTGCATCCATGGCAGGTTGTTGATTTCCACCAGCGGCCGGATCAACTGCGACCTTAGGCTGCGCGTATTGAAAATCTGGTTATAGCTGTCGGAAGTCCGGCAGGGGGCTGTATCCGGCGTGCCCAAGGTGCATAAAGCGTCGGCTTGTTTGACCAGTTCCCGCATGTTGGCGGCCGACAGACCATTGAGGCCTGCTACCAGCGTGAGGTTTGGATCCGGCTTGCCGTTGCTGTCACGACCCAGAGGAATGGTGCGCGCCCCTTTCAAATAGCGGAAAGTGATGGAGGCATTGTTCTCCACCGCCTTGCGAAAACGGGCCAGAATATTCAGCGACAGCCGCAGTTGGTCGATTTTCTCGGATGATTTGCCCGGCAGTTGCAGAAAGAGCGCGGATATCCCAAGCGCATTGAAGCAAGCAAAGGCGTGGTCCAAGGCCGAAGTCAGATGAGGGGTGCCTTTGGGGCTGCTTGCCGGAGGATGGTTGACCAGGTCCGCCCCGCTAAACGCCTGATCGCCGAACAGGATGAAATAGTCCGGTTTGGCAACGGCGTCGGCAGCAGGAGCTACGATCCTGCGGATAATCAGGCAGCCATCGTGTCCAGGCATCTTGTCCATCGTATCCAACAAGCGCACGACTTGATCGAAGAGCAAGGCGGTGGCCTGCACCCCTTTGGACTGGCTGGCGTGGGTAAAAAACAAGCCGAGCTGATTGAGCAGCTCGACCAGCAGAAAACGCCATGCGTCGCCGTTCTTGGGTTGGGTTGGCGGATTGCTTTTGCCGGCCAAGGAGACATCGGGAGATTCTTCTTTGGAACTCGCGTCGGAATTCACTTGCAGCGTCGCCTTAATCCGTTTTTCAGTTATTGCCGCAAGCCATGCGGCAAAGATCCGCCGGTCGCTCCTTTAAATGCGTGCATAGGAGAACCGGCATCGGGGATGGCATTACATTCGAGTGGTTTCACTATAAGGAAAAGGGGTTGCGAAATCAATAGTCTCGTGCCCATAGGCTCATTGCCCTGGGTTCTGGCGCCAGTAGACCCTGCCCCAGAGCTCCCCTTCGATTTTTTCCTCAATGACGCGGCCGGTTTGATCGCTATAGAGAAATCGGTCCATGTGGGGTTGCGACGGATTCTTCAGGATCAGCATGGCATCGCTCAGCCGACCGTCGAAGCGCCTGGAGAGTTGCTGGGGATCGCTGCTTTCGGCCGGATCGGGGCTGTTGCCGCAACTGTTGAGCAGATAACGCCAGGAAACGCCGCCACGGTCGCAGGGGGTCTGGTTGGGGGTAAAGGAGAGCGCCACGGCCTTGTCATCGCGGATGACGACATTGCCGCTCACCCGTTCTCCCGGTTCGACATCAAAAAACCAGCCGGCCCATTGCTTCGGATCGGGCGCCTGCCGGCCGCTGCCGTTGTTGGTGCTGTGCCCGTCGCCATCGCCGGGATCTTCGACGGTAGCATAATCGACCCGCCACTCGCTCAACTGGCGATACTGGGCACCCTCTCGCGTCAAATGGGCGGCTACCTGGCGCGGTGCCAGCAATAGACCCGAAGAGAGCAATCCCGAAGCGCGATCCACGATGGCCCCCAGATGTTCGCTGTCGTCGCCGTCATCGCCGAAGTCCCAGATCCCATAGACACTCTGGGTCGAATGGTCGTAGCGGTCCTCGATGCCCAAATAGCGACCGGTGCCGAAAATCACCATGTAACCATGGCCTCCGGGGGCACAGGCGCCGGCCATGGCCATGACGTCGGGCCGCCCGGTGATGGACTGACCCGGCGCCGCGAAAAGCGGTTGGGGCCGATCGCCCGCGGCGGCGTCGACCACGCCGTCACCGTCCAGATCCTCGCCATAGGCAAGGCCCCAGTACGCGGGGTCCGAGGCGCTGAGATCGAATTTCCACAGGTTGCCCTTCAGATCGCCGGCATAGGCATAGTCTACGCAGCGGTCCAGGTTGACATCGATGAGGGCCGGCACCGACAGACCATTGTCTTCGCCGGCACCGGTGTCGATTTTGCGCAGCAGGCGTCCGCTGGCGGCGTCCAGCACATAGAGCACCGCCCGGCCGCCGACGCTGTTGTATCCGTTGCCGAAAATAACCACGGAACGATAAGTATCTTTTGGGGTGTTGGCGTTGACCACATAGGCCTGACCAAGGAGGTAGCCGATCGCGTCGTCCGTTTCGCCGGTTTCGTCCAGCAGGCGGTCACCGTCGTTGTCCATACCGTCCTGGGCCGTATCCGGCCGCGGGTATTCCCACAGGACAATGGATGCCAACGATGCCTCCGCACTGCCTTGGCCAACATCGTCCAAGCAGAAAAGGGTCTTGTAGGCACCGTAACCATCGCCTTGCGCTTCCCGCTGACGACTTTCCACCAGCAGACCGTAGCATCCCCGGCCGCCCTTGCCCAGACCGCCCACGAGATAACTTCGGCGCTGATAAAGGCCTTCCAGTACCTCGCCGACATACGGCGGTCCATCCACGTAGAATTGATGGCGAGAGGAATATTCCGGAGAAGCCAAAGCAGCCAGGTGATCGAAGAGCAAATTGGGCACATAGGCGAAACGCTCCGCGCCGCTCTGGCTGTCCAAGGCGTGCAGCATGCCGTCATTGGCCCCCACGAAAAGCGTCCGGCCGGCCACCACAGGCGTGGCGTGCACCACATCGCCCAGCAGGGATGCGCGCGGGCGCAAGTGTTGAAATTCGCGGCCGCGCAAGTAGTCGAGGAGCTGACGGGCTTCGGCTTCGCTGGCACTGCCGGCTTGCAGCATCTTTTTCTGCCGGTCGGACAGGGCATCGTAGCGAAAAGGAATCCCCTGGGGCTCCCGCCACGGTCCGCCGTAGGTCAGGATGCGCCGCTGGTCATAGAGGCCCTCGGAGGGTTGCAGTTGCGTGGCGGCCCGCCACAAAGCGTTTTCGGGCCGGTTGTCCAGGGTGCCGTCCGTCCCCAGGGCAAAGGCCAGCACGTCGCCGCTCCAGTCGTCCGCGCGATAGAGGGCTTGGTAGACCACCGAGGCGCCATCCACGGCCGTGCCGCTGACGGCCAGACCCGAGGAGGAGACGGCGCTGCCGATGGCTTCCAAAATGCGCTCCATGGCCGATTTCAACGCCTGGGGGTCATCGGCCCTCAAATAGAGCCCCCGGCCGTTGACGGCCGCATGCCACAGGTCATCCACGGTGGACGCCAATCCCGGCAAAGGCAGCGGCCATCTCGGATGTGGGGTATCCGGCAAAGCAAAGCAGGGATCATCCGCATAGCCGGGATTGTCGGGCCGGCCGTCGGCATCGATGTCCTGCGGGTCGAGGGTTCCGTTGACGCCGAACGACAGCACGTGCGTCACCATATGTTGATGGGCCGCGCGGTCACATCCCTGGGCCGGCACCAGGTCCTCCAGTACGGGGGCCAGATCGTTGCGATAGTAGAACATGGCCGCATCGGCCAGGGTATCGCTCCAGCGGTCGGCATACGGGGCGCCCTGATTGCCATCCGCATTGCCCACCCCTGAAAATAGGCCGTTCCAGAAACCGTCGCTGAGGAGCACGGCATAGCCGCGCTGGCAGGCGCCCCCCTGTTCGGCCGGAAACCAGGGGGCCGGTCCGATGGGTGATCTTTGAATCTGGTGGAAATAGCGGCCCACCTGATCCAAAGCCTGGCGCAAATTGGAAAACCCCCGGGAGTCGATCCGGTAGAGCGTATCGAGCAGCAGTTCGCTTTCATCCCGCCGCACCGCCGCGCCGGGCTCGGCCGCTTCCGGCGGA
>JAKAFO010000417.1 GCA_021819735.1 Deltaproteobacteria bacterium | reverse complement strand
CCACTGGGCGAAGGATTGTTGAAGCAGTTTATGGGCGGCGGCGGTTTGGCCGCCAAATTGTTCCTGGACCGTTTTTCGAACGATACGGCGCCATTGTCCCCGGAAAATCCGCTGATCGT
This sequence comes from Deltaproteobacteria bacterium, assembly GCA_021819735.1. Classification (GTDB taxonomy): domain Bacteria; phylum Desulfobacterota; class Desulfobacteria; order Desulfobacterales; family Desulfosarcinaceae; genus Desulfatitalea. The sequence goes on along the minus strand of JAKAFO010000417.1, from coordinate 3,763 downwards.
CATGACCGGTCCGCTGACCGGCACCACGCTGCCGGGAACCTCGCGCTTCGCGGTTTGCGCCCGTTCGCCCCTCACCGGGTTCTGGGGCGTCGGCACCTGCGGCGGCAATTTCGGACCGGAGCTCAAGTATGCCGGCTATGACGGTATCCTGATCCGGGGAAAAGCCGAAAAGCCGGTGTACTTGTCGATCACGGATGAATCGGTCGAGCTTGTGGATGCCGCCGATATCTGGGGTCAGGACCTGTACGCGGTCACGGCGGTGCTCAAGGAGCGGCACGGTCAAAAGAAGAAACCCAAGGTTCTGGCCATCGGCCCCGGGGGCGAAAATCAGGTCCTTTTTGCCGCCATCGGCAACGACGGCGCCCATTTCATCGGCCGAACCGGCATGGGCGCCGTCATGGGCGCCAAAAACTTAAAGGCCATCGTGGTCACCGGTACCGGCAAAGTACTGCCGGCCTTGGCCGAGGAGTATAAAGAGGTGCGCGCGCGCATCATCGACAAGTGCAAAGAGTCCATGGTGGCCCAATCCCTGCACAGCATGGGAACGGCTTCGTCCCTGGATCTGGGCATGATGACCGGCGATGTGCCTATCCGCAATTGGCGCCAGGGAGAATTCGAAGGCTCCGGCAAGACCGGCGGCCCGGCCATGACCGCCGACTACCTGACCAAGGAGCATGCCTGCTTTGCCTGCCCCATTGCTTGCAAACGCGTGGTCAAGGTCGATGCCGGCCCCTACCGGACCCAAGAGGGGCCGGGGCCGGAATACGAGACCTGCTGCGCTTTCGGCTCCTTTATCGAAAACGACAACCTCGAAGCGATCATTAAGGCCAACGAATTGTGCAACCGCTATGGCCTCGACACCATTTCATGCGGCGCGACCATCGCCTTTGCCATGCAGTGCTTTGAAAAGGGGCTCTTGACCACCGCGGACACCGATGGGCTGGAACTGACCTGGGGCAATGTCGATGCCGCCCTGGTGCTCATCGAGAAGATCGCCCGGCGCGAGGGCATCGGCGAACTGCTGGCCCAAGGCTCGGTCAAGGCTGCCCGCAAGATCGGCCAAGGTGCCGAGCAGTACGCCGTGGCGGTCAAGGGGTTGGAGTTGCCGGCCCACGATCCGCGCGGGTTTCACGGCATGGGCCTGGAATATGCCGTCGGCTACCGCGGGGCCTGCCACCTCCAGCACATGACGCTCTACATCGAACAGGGCATGACCACTTTCGAAAGCGCCGGCTTCGAAAGCGACTACAGCGGCCAAAGCAGCGACGGCAAGGCCAGGATGGTCTTCTTATCTCAAAATATGGGCGCTCCGGCCGGCTCGGCCTGCCTCTGCGTGTTTGTCATGGCGTGCATGGATGCCCAGGATGCCGCCGACATGATCCATACGGTGACCGGCTGGGATTTCGGCATGGCCGACCTGCTCAATATGGGCGCCCGGATATGGCTGCTGATGCGCGGCCTGACCAATTTGATGGGCGCGCGCGCCAAAGACGACATTCTGCCGCCCAATGTCATGCTCCCGCTGGACAACGGCATGGCGGCGGGTTCGGTGCCTGATTTAGAGAAAATGCGCAAAGAGTACTACGAATTGCGCGGCATCGATGCCGATGGCATCCCCAGGCGGGAGGTCCTGGAAAAGGCCGGTTTGGCCGAACTGGCCGTTCGCCTGCATGCCGCGGGGTGATCCACTTTAATTTTCTGTAAACTTAGAGAACATCGTTGCCTTATGCAAGTTTTGTGGAGTATTATTCAGGGCTGAACTTGATGCCGTAATGCAATTGATCCGAATCGCGACCACAGGACGTAATCCCCATGAAAACCATTGCCGGCAGCAACAACCGTATCCTCGAAATCAATCTGAGCACCCAGCAATTCCATGAATCCGCCATCGACCCCCAAGACCGGGAGTTGTACCTTGGCGGCAAGGGCTTGGGGCTCAAACTCCTTTATGACCGCATGACCCCGGGCGTCGATCCCCTGGGCGAGCACAACATGCTGGCCCTGTGCACCGGGGTGCTCATGGCCACCGGCGCCCCATGCTCCGGGCGCTTCGAGGCCGTGACCAAGTCGCCGCTCACCGGCATCATGGCCACGGCCTCGTGCGGCGGGCCGTTCGGCATGGCCCTGAAGACCTCGGGCTGGGACGGCTTGATTCTCACCGGCAAGGCCGCGACCCCTACCTATCTGGTGATCGACAGCCAGGGAGTGCAATTCAAGGCGGCCGACGGCATCTGGGGCCAGGACACCGAAGCGGCCCAGGAAAAGCTGCTCCAGGAGGGCAAGGGCGCCATCGTCATCGGCCAGGCCGGCGAGAACCTGGTGCGCTTCGCCAACATCCGCTCCGGCCATCGCTTCTTGGGTCGGGGCGGCATGGGTGCGGTCCTGGGGGCCAAAAACCTCAAGGGCATCGTGGCCAAGGGTGGTGAAGTGCGCATCGCCCCGGTCTTCAAGGAGCGCTTCTCCAAAATTAACAAGCGCCTAGGCCAAAGCATCAACCGCAACCCGGTCACCTCGGGTTCGTTTCGCTATTACGGCACCAACGCCAACGTGCATCTGTCCAACGCCGCCGGCATCCTGCCGGTGCGCAATTTCACCGGCGGCTCCCATGGCGAGGCCCACAAGGTGTCGGGCGAAACCATGGCCGAGCAGTTCAAGACCACCTGGGATACCTGCAAGCCGTGCCTCATCAAATGCGGGCACCGGGGCACCATCAACGGTCAGAGCCGGCCGATCCCCGAATATGAAACCGTCGGGCTGCTGGGGACCAACCTGGAGATCTTCGACCCCGTTGTGATTTCGGAATGGAACGAGCTGTGCGGCCACTACGGCATGGACACCATCACCCTGGGCGGCACCCTGGCCTGGGCCATGGAGGCCACCGAAAAAGGGCTCATCCAGACCGACCTGAAGTTCGGATCGCCCCAGGGGGTATCCGAAATGATCGCGCGTATCGCCCTGGGCCAGGGCCTCGGCAAAGACTTGGCCATGGGTTCGCGCTGGGCTTCGAAGAAGTACGGCGGCGAAGATTTCGCCATGCACGTCAAAGGCATGGAACTGCCGGCCTACGACCCGCGCGGCGCGGTGGGCCAAGGCCTGGCCTACGCCACCGCCAACCGCGGCGGCTGCCATCTTTCAGCTTACGTGTTGGCCCTGGAGGCCTTCTTCGGCATGGCCGATCCGCATGCCCTGCGCTGGAAGCCTTACATGGTCAAGTTCTTCGAGGATGTCTACGCGGCCGTCAACTCGCTGCACATCTGCCATTTCACCGCCTTCGCCGTGGAGCTGGAACCGCTGCTCATAAAGCTGTCGCCCACTTTCGTGGTCAAAATTTTGAATCAGAACCTGTCGCCCCTGGCCTTGAACCTGATGGATCTGAGCTTCTGGCCCGAGTTGTGGCACGCGATTTTGGGCAAGCGCTATATCCCGTATCTGAGCATGCTCAAATTCCGCAAAGCCGGCGAACGGGTGCATGTGCTGGAACGCTACATGAACACTCGGGAAGGCATCTCCAAAAAAGACGACACGCTGCCGCGGCGCCTGCTCACCGAGGGCCGGCGCTGCGATAGCGAGCAGCATACCGTGCCCCTGGCCCCCATGCTGGAGAAGTACTACAAAATACGGGGGTTCGATGCCGATGGCATTCCCACCCCACGGACCTTGCAGCGCTTGGGCATACCGGTGAAGTAAAAGGAAGCAGACACGCATGCAGATACCCGACAATTACGAATTCCTCATCTACCCCAAGATCGTTTCGGGGCAATGC
>JAKAFO010000086.1 GCA_021819735.1 Deltaproteobacteria bacterium | reverse complement strand
GCCAGCGCCTCGTCCTGGGGACCGGTGTAGGTGGCCGTGTAGAAGATAAACGGGATGGCGCGCAGCTTTTCGTCCTGCTTGACCTTGCGGCAAAACTCGAAGCCGTCCATGACCGGCATGAGGATGTCGCTGACGATCAGGTCGATGGGAATGGTTGCCAGCATCGCCAGGGCATCGGCGCCGTTGGCCGCCCAATGCACGCCATGACCGTTGCCTTTGAGCAGACTTTCCAGCAGATAGCGGCTCTCTTCATGATCTTCGACAATCAGGATGTTCATCGCAGGCTCTTTTCGGGTGGCTTCGGTTCAGGAGGAAGGAAGCTTCGGATTTCGCTTACGAAAGTCTCCGGGTTGATCGGTTTTTCGATATAACCGGTAGCCCCCGCGGCCAGGACATGCTCCCGATCGCCGACCATGGCATACGACGTGACCGCCACGATGGGGATTCCCGCCAGCTCGGGGTGCTTTTTCAGTTCCCGGGCCACGGCATAGCCGTCCATGCCGGGCAGTTGGATGTCGAGCAGAATGGCTCGGGGCTTGTGGTGCAGGGCCATCCGGATGCCCTCGGCGCCGGTTTCGGCCCCGAGCACGGCAAATCCGTTTTTCTCCAGCAAAAAGCGCATCAGGTAAAGATTCTGCGCATTGTCTTCGATGATCAGCAATCGATCGCTCATGCCGCCGCTCCTGCCTGTATGGGAATACGAAGGGTGAAGGTACTGCCATGGCCCCATTGGCTCTCGACATCGATCGTCCCGCCCATTAGCACGATCAATTTTTGGCAAATCGAAAGCCCCAGCCCGGTGCCTTCGTGCTTGCGGGTCAGGCCCGAATCGATTTGATGAAACGGTTGAAACAGCTTGGGGATCTCTTCGGGTTGCATGCCGATGCCGGTGTCGGCCACCGACAGCAGATAATGACCGCCGTCGGTCCGGCAGGTGACCCGCACCTGCCCTTTTTCGGTGAATTTGAGGGCGTTATTGAGCAAGTTGAGCAGCACCTGCTCCAGGCGGCGCTGGTCCGCGGTCACCTGGGCCACATCGGCGGCCACCTCCAGGTTCACGGCGATGCCTTTTTTTTCGGCCATGGGCAACACCACCTGCACCGACTTCTCGATGGCGGCCCGCAAATCGAAGGCGGTCGGCGCCAGCGTCAGTTGGCCGGCTTCGATCTTGGAGATGTCCAGCACGTCGTTGATCAGCGCCAGCAGGTGCCGCGAGCTGGTCTGCACCATGCGCATTTGCTTCTGCTGCTCATCGTTGAGCGGTCCGGCCAGGCCCTGGAGCAGGATGCCGGTAAATCCGATGATGGAGTTGAGCGGCGTGCGCAGTTCGTGGCTCATGGTGGCCAGGAAAGCCGATTTGATCCGGTCGGCCGCCTGGGCCTTTTCCATGGCCTCAGCCAACTGTGCGGTCCGGCGCTGGATCCGCGCCTCCATCTCGCGGTTGATTTGCCGCAGCTCGCCGGTGCGGGCGTTGACCTGCCGCTTGAGCAGGAGGCTGCCCACCAAACTGATGATAAATGCGCCGCCCATGCCCAGCCCGACGATCTTCACCCAGGCCGGCAGGGCGAAATGGATCTTCTCGGCGGTCCAGCGTTTCAGGGATTGGTAGTACAGGGAGTGCGGCTCCTGTTTGAGGCGCGCCAGGCGGGCGTCGATGGCGCTCAACAACGGTGCGTTGTTGCCGCGCTGGGCGGCGTAAAACAGGTTAGTGGGGCTGAAAATGACGGCCGTATCTTCCAGACCGTACTTTTCGGCATGCATCAGCCCGAAGAAGCGGTTGGTGATGGCCGCATCGGCATCGCCCCCCGCAATCATGGAGAACATGGCCTTGTAGTCCGGCAGGGCGATGAGCGTGGTGTTCACTCCGAAGCCCCCGGTCAACTTTTCGAAGGCCGCCTGCTGTACCGAACGCTCCAGCACCACTACCCGCTTTCCGGTAAGGTCGAGCAGCGATTTGATCCCACTGCCTTTGCGGGCGTAGACCTGAAACCAGGAGGAGAGCACCGGCTCCTTGTGAAAGTCGTAGATTTCGGCGCGCTCGGCCGTGTAGGCCACATCGGGCATCAGGTCGATGTCGCCCCGGGCCAGCCGGTCCAGCCCTTCGGCCCAGGTGCCGGGTCGAAAGACCAGTTCCCAGCCCTCCTGACGAGCGATATCTTGAATAACATCGATGAAAAAACCGGCCGGTTGGCCGGTATCGTCGATGAAGATCTTGGGCGCGTTTTCATAGACGCCGACGTAAACCACCCGCTCTTCGGCATTGGCCGCCGCCAGGCCGACGAGCAACACGAGCGACACAACGCCGAGCGCCCGCAGGCAGGCCCTTGGCCCCTGATGCAACTCTTTCCGTTTGGTCATGGCGCCACTCCCTCGGTGCGGTGGTTAATCCAGCGCTTGTCGCACCTTGCGTGCCAGGTCACTGGCGGAAAATGGTTTCTGGATAAATAGCACGCCCTGGTCCAGCACGCCATGATGGGCGATGGCGTCGGCGGTGTAGCCGGACATGAAAAGATACTTGAGTCCGGGGTGCATCTGCCGCAGCCGGTCGGCCAGTTCCCGGCCGTTCATGCCGGGCATGACCACGTCCGTGATCAGCAGGTGGATCTGGGTGCCTGGCCGGCCGGTAAGCGCAATGGCCTCGGCCGGGGCGCCGGCGGTCAGGACGCGGTAGCCCAATCTTTCCAGAATCTTTTTGGTCAATTTCAGGATGGCCGCCTCGTCCTCCACCACCAGCACCGTTTCTCCTCGGCCCTTGGGCGTTGCGCCGTCTTTGGCCTTGGGCGCGCCGAGGGCCGGGCCGGTGTGCCGTGGCAGGTAGATGCGGAAGGATGACCCCTTGTCCGGCTCGCTGTAGACATTGATGAACCCTTCGTTCTGCTTGACGATGCCGTAAACCGTGGCCAACCCCAGGCCTGTGCCGCGGCCGATCCCCTTGGTGGTGAAGAAGGGTTCGAACAGATGGGACTGAATCTCCTTGTCCATGCCGCTGCCGTTGTCGCTCACGGCCAGCAGCACGTAGGCGCCGGGTGTAAAGCCGGGGTGGGTGGCGCAGTAGGCCTCATCGAAGGTGATGTTCCTGGTTTCGATGGTGATCTTGCCGACATCGGCGATGGCGTCCCGGGCGTTGACGCACAGGTTGGCCAGGATCTGGTTGAGCTGGGAGGGGTCCATGCGCACCGACCAAAGGCCGGCGCCGGGCAGCCAGGCCAGATCGATATCCTCGCCGATCAGCCGGCGCAGCATCTTGAGCAGTTTTTCCACGTCGGCATTCAGGTCGAGCACTTCCGGCGCGATGGTCTGGCGCCGGGCAAAGGCCAGCAACTGCCGGGTGATGTCCGCCGAGCGCGTGGCCGCATGCTGAATCTCTTTCAGTTCGGCATGCAGCGGATCGTCCGCCGCCGTACTGGAAAGGGCCATTTCGGTGTAGCCCAGGATCACGCTGAGCATGTTGTTGTAGTCGTGGGCCACGCCGCCGGCCAGGCGGCCCACCGATTCCATCTTCTGGGATTGGCGCAACTGCTCTTCGAGTTTGCGCCGCTCGGTGATGTCCCGGGCCACGCCCTGGAAATGGATCAGGTGTCCGGCCGCATCGTGGACCGCGCCGCCGCTGGAGGTGTGCCAACGATATTCGCCATTGAGGTGTCGTGCCCGGTATTCGAAGCCCGGCGATTGGATCCCTTTTTCGATGATCCGGCGCATGGCCTGCACACACATTTCGGCGTCATCGGGATGAACGATGGCCTGAAACGAGCTTCCGATCAGTGAAGACGCCTCGTATCCCAACAAATAGTGTATGGCGGGGGAGACAAATAGAAATCGGCCCTCCGCATCCAGGGTAAAGATGATGTCCCGGCTGTTTTCGATGATCATGCGGAAGCGGTGTTCGCTTTCCCGCAACGACCGTTCGGCCTCCTTACGGCCGGTGACATCATGCACGATGGAGTGGATCAAAACGCGATCCTCGGTCACGATCTTGCTGCTGAAAACTTCCACATCACGAATGGTTTCGTCGGCCCGGCGATGGCGGAACTCGAAAAAGAACCGTTTCTGGGAGAGCACCTTCTCGATCTCGGCGTCGATTTCTTCCTTCGAAAGGGTATTGATCTCCTGGATGCGCATTTGCCGGAGCCGCTCCTGGGACCAGCCGTAAAAGTCCGCCGCGGCCCGGTTGGCATCGATGATCCGGCCGGTCGCAGGCTCGATGATCAGCTTGACCGCGGCATGATCCTGGAAAAGGCTGCGGAAAAGGTTTTCGCTTTGGGCCAGGGCCTGCTCGGCTCGTTTGAGATCGGTGATCTCCTGAAAAGAGCCGCTGACCCGCACCACTTTACCGTTCTCCACGGTCGGGTGCCCGATGGTGCGCACCCATTTGCGGGTGCCCTTGGCGCTGATCAGTTCCAGTTCCAGATCATACGGCACGGCCTGTTCAACGGCCTCCCGGATCGCGGATTCGATGCGGGCGCGGGAGTCGTCCTGGTAAAACGACACGCCGCGGGCCATATCGGTTTCTTCGGCCGGATCGAGGTCGTGAATGCGGGCGACCTCTTCGGTCCAGGTGCCCCGGCCGGTGGCCGGATCGAACTCCCAGCCGCCGATTTTGGCGATGCGACCCATCTCGCGCAGCAGCAATTCCTGGTGACGCATGGCCTTTTGAGCCTCGCGGCGTGCCGCTTCGGCCTTTTCGCGGGCCGCGGCCGCATCGGCCAAGGCCCGGCTGACGGCCTCGACCTCGGCGATCTGCGGCCCGCCCAGGGGCTGGGCTGACGGGCGCGTCAGGGATTCAACGGCGCTGCCCAGGCGCCGGCCGGCCAGCCGGCCGCCCAGCACGCTGACCAGGGTCACCATCAGGATGGCCGCCGCCAGTACGAGGGTGGCGGTCAAGATCGGAGCGGCATACAGTCCCGCCGGAACGTCCAGGGTGACCGACCAGGGCGCTACGCTGCATGGCACCGAAAGGTGCCCTTGGGCGCCCGTCGGCAGGTCCGGCACCGCCGTCATGCCCGGTGCAAGCCGCTGGGCGATAACCTCGTTTTGGCTGTCCCTCAAGGCCAAAACCCAGCCCTCGGGCAGGGAGACTTGGTCCAGGCGCTGCTGGAACTGCTTGGGCTCCATGGAGCTCAGCAGGAGATAGCGCGTTCGGTTCTCGCGAACCACCGGCACCACCACGGCCACCAGCGGCTCCTTGGCAACGGTGCCCAGGACCAGATCCCCCACCGCCGGACGACCCGTGGCCAGGACCTCGGGGGCGGCGGCATGGCCCTTGGGCGTGGGCAGCTTGGGCAGGGCATCACCGTACGGCACCCGGGTGTTGAAACGCATTTGCATCGCGGTGTCGGCCAACAACACGTGGCTGCCGAAGCTTTGGCGATATCCCAGGGCCTCCTGATAGAGTTCGTGCCAGCGACCGGGATCATCCAGCAGGGGGGATGCCGCCAGCATCTGCAACGCGGCGATGCGCGCACTGAGGTGCCGGTCGATGGCGGTGGCGACATTGGACCCCAAATCTTGCGCCTGCCGGTCGCATTGGGCCTGCAGGCTGCGCACGTGATGGAAGGCCAGGTAGGCCGCCAGGAGCAACAGGGGCAGCACGCACAGCCAGATCAGGCGGGACAGAAAGGTGCGCAAGGGCAGGGGTTTTGTCTTTGGCGTCATCGTGTTTGCACACTTTCGCTATTATACAGAGCGCTCCCGGATGGGTGGTATCTCCTCGTTTTGGCATCTACTGGCCGGGAATCGATGAGTGCGTTGCGGTTGCGCGGAGCAGGCGTTTGCGGCAGGCACCAATACGCAGAGCGTTCGAACGAGACATGGGTATGATATAGGCTGGCAGGCTTTGGGACGTCAAGGCCCACTTGTCCGGCGCCGCGTATCGGCTGGGGCACGGCCGGGGCAAGGCAGGCTTCGCCCCGGCCGTGAAGGCGCTTACGGTTGGTCTGGTTCGGTCGGAATGCCCGCGGCTTGAGCGTTCGGATCGCTCATTTTAAAGAGCAGGTGCTTGAGCCAGTTGACGCCGAACTTGAGCAGGGCCACGTCGTCGGTCCTGAGCTGTTCGCGCGTGGCCTCGTCCACCGGCATGCGCTGCAGGAAGGTGCTTTCGAAGACAAAGCGGCGGAATTCGTCGAGGTTGTAACTGACCATGAAGAACATCTGCTTGGCCCGGTCGGTGAGCTTGATGTTGACCGGGAACGAGCGCTTGCGCACCACCAGGTCGGTCCATTCGGCGTTGACCGCGTCGCGTTCGTCTACGCCCTGGTCCTGGCGCCATTCGGCAACGCTCCACTCTTGCGTCTCTTCGAAGCCCTTGCAGTGGGGTTCGTTGATGAAGAAGAAGAAGCCGTCGTCGTCGGCGCCCTCCTTGTGCTGCAAGGCGCCCACGCCCAGGGGATAGTAGCGGCAGGCCGTGGGCCGATCCGCGTAGACGAGGCAGCCCTGGTCGCGCACGAAGGGGCACGATTCCTTGCCGTCGTCCAGGCGCTTGAGGGTGACCATGGGCAGGTCGGTCTTTTCCAGCAGATGGGGCTCGGTGTAGATGGCCAGGAACTCGTCCGAGGGCAGATCCAGGCGGGTTTTGAGCCGGATGATGTCATAGGGGGTCAGGATGATCTGGATGCCCCGGCAGCACTGGGTGAAACAGGAGATGCCCGGATGGCACTTGAACTGGAAGCGGCTGTTGTAGCCCAGTCGGGTGGGGTTGATGCAGGCGTTGTTTTCTTTGTTGATTGTGTTCATCTCATTCACTCTCGATTCTTTGCTTTAATATGGTATTGACCCGGTCCAATTCGGCCAGGGTCAGATCGCCGATCGGTACCGCCGGTCGCATGAAGGCGCCCGGCGACATGAACTTCATCATCAAGGCGGCGAAATGGTCGTGGTTCGTGAAGTCGCCGCGGGGGTAGCTTTTCAACCGCCGAATACGCTCGTTGCGGGTGTACTGGAAAAAGGTGTACTCCCGGTCGTCCACCAGGCAGCCGCGATAGCCGCGGGCATAGGCCTTGAGCGCCAGGATCTCCATCTTACATGATCTCCGCGCTGATCCAGAGGTGGACCAGAATGGCGGCCAGGTAGCCGGCCAGGATCACCGGCGTCCATTTTAAATGGGCCATGAAGGTGTAGCGTCCCCGGGCCGTGCCCATCAGGGCCACGCCGGCCGCCGAGCCGATGGAGAGCAGACTGCCGCCCACACCGGTGGTCAGGGTGATCAGCAGCCACTGGCCCTGGGACATTTCCGGCGACATGGTCAGCACCGCATACATCGCCGGGATATTGTCCACGACGGCCGACAAGAGGCCGATCAGGCTGTTGGCCAGGGTGGCGCCCAAATGGGTGTAGATAAAGTTGGAAAAGGAGGTCAGGTAGCCGAACTGGGCCAGGCCACCCACGCAGAGGATCACGCCGTAGAAGAAGAGCAGGGTGTCCCATTCGCTCTGGGCGATGCGTTTGACGATGTCGAAGTGGGCCACCTCTTTTTTTTCGGCGGTGAAATCCTGGAGCACCTCCACCGCGCCGATGACCCGGCCGGTGCGGTCCTTCAGGGGCAGGGCCGTGAAGGTGATCCAACGGCCGCTCTGCCCCAGGTTGGGGAAAAAGCCGCTGGCGTCATAGGCATCTTCCGCATAGGGATTCTTGCGGTAACCCTGTTTGTAGTGCTCGGCAATCACCTCTTCGGGTTTGTAGTCGATGATCAGGTCGGCCATGGTGGCCCGCTTGCTGGGGTAGAAGGGTTGCCACTGGTTGCGGGTGCCGATCATTTTTTCGGCCGGAATTCCGGTCAGCTCCGCGCAAGCCTTGTTCCAGTGGGTGACCACATGGTTTTTGTCCACGGCAAAGGTGGGTTCCGGAATCTGATCGATCATGGCATCCAGGCTGCGCTTGCGTTCGATGATGCGGCGCAGGGGTTGATAGGAAATGTCCGCCGGCGCGCCCAGGATGCCGTCATAAGACTCGGCGCGCCCCTCGTGCCGTTTGATGCGATAGGCGTAAAAGCCCAGGTAACTCAACCCCAGCATCATGCCGGCGGCGGCCGGCAAGTGCAGCAGGCTATGGAAGCAGACGGCCGTGCCGATGGTGAGCAGAAAGAGGATGATGATCGTATAGGCCCCGAATTTCATGTGAACGCGATCTTCGACCTTCTTGGGCGGCGTCCGGTCGACGGCCAGGCTCATGCAAGCCGCGGGCAGCAGCCAGTTGACCGCCGCGGGGGCAGCCAGGGCCAGAAATTCGACCAGGCCCACCTTCTCTTTTTGCCACACCATCAAGGTTGTGATGTCGCCGAAGGGCGAAAAAGCGCCGCCGGCGTTGGCGGCCACCACGATGTTGATGCAGGCCAGGGCCACGAACTTGGCGTTGGCGCCGGCCATGGCCATCACCACCGCGCCCATGAGCAGGGCCGTGGTCAGGTTGTCGGCCAGGGGCGAAATGCAAAAGGCCAGTGCGCCCGTGATCCAGAATACGGCGTGCAGGGAATAACCCCGGCTCACCAGCCAGGCGCGCAAGGCCTGGAACACGTGGCGCTCTTCCATGGCATTGATATAGGTCATGGCGACCAGCAGAAAGAGAAACAGCTCGGCGTACTCGATCAGGCTGCCCCGCAGGGCTTGCCCGGCGGCGGCGGTGTCGCCGCTGCCCAGGTAGGCGATGGCCAGCAGCAGCCAGATGAGGCCGGCGGCGGCGATCACCGGTTTGCTCTTGCGCAGATGGATCTTGTTTTCCAGCGGCACCAGACAAAAGGCTGTCGTGAAAAGCGCCAGGCTCAAATAACCCCAGAAAGAATGGGCCAAATCAGCCGGGGCACCGCCGAATTCCGCGGCTAAGGCCGTGGCCGGAAAACTGAGCAGGAGAATGAGGGTTGCCGACAGCTTCATGTAATTTTCATTTATAGGCGGTCCGAAAGAGTCCCTGCCAGGGGCGCGGGCAAGGTTCCGTCCGGACAGTGCGCAAGCCTTTTCTATCCAAAAATTTCTGTTTTTATGCGGAACCCCTTGGCACGGTCAAGCAAATTATCCTTGTCCGAGCACCCATGGGTTTGGCGGCCGCTTTGACCGGCTCCCAAAAAGCGACGTCCCGCCATTAGGGCGGGACGTCATTCGGGAACCGTGGTGCTCCTGTCAGACGGTGGGTTCACTGGTTTCTTGAGCGGCTATTTCGCTCTGGAACTTTTTTTGGTAGTGCAGCACCTTTTTAACATACTGCTGGGTGGCGCTGAAGGGCGGCACCCCGCCATACTGGCGTACGTAGCGGCTGCCGGCGTTATAGGCCGCCAGGGCCAGCTTCACGTCGCCGTTGAAGCGATCCATCAGCGAACGGAAGTAGCGAACGCCGGCATCGATGTTGCGGGCGGGATCGAAACTGTCGGCAAGCCCTAGGGAGCGTGCAGTGGTGGGCATGAGTTGCATCAGGCCCTGGGCACCGCGCTCGCTGACGGCGCGGGGATTATAGCTGGATTCGGCCAGAATGATGGCCCGGATGAGCGTTGGGTCAACGCTATAGGTTTCGGCGGCTTGCATGATGTGGTCATGATACGGCGGCGCCGGCTTTGAATCGGCCACGGCCTGCTGGTCCGAACGGGATGATCCATCCATGTCCAAGGCATTTTTGAGCAGCGTTTGGGCGGAAATATTGGGTGTCAGCCCCAAGGCCGCGACTTCAAAGAGCGGCAGCCGATGTTGGGGGGCGCCCAGGACCGAGGGAATGGCCAGCATGGCCACGGCCAGATAAACGATGAAGCCGTGCCGGATGGTCCGCTGGGCCAGATTCTGTTCTATGTATTCGATCCAGAGCATCTTAAAGAAGGTTTTTCCCTCACTCGTGTTTTGCATGTATTTGTCCTCCATCGGTTCAACAAGCGTGCTGCTGATCTTTTTGAACTGATTTGCGAACCATTTCATTTCAGCTTGCTCCTTTTCTCACCGCGCGGTTCGCCTCTAACGGAGCAACAGCCATACCAGCAGCCTTGTGGTTGCGTCTGAGCTTAAATAAGCGCTTGCAATTAAAATGGAAAACTCGATGAAGCCCCGATTTGGGGCCGAACCGGGAACCAGTGGAGACCTATCATCCTGAATGTTGGCGGCAGCCGGAACACAAGAGACAGCTTTCAATCTGACAGCAGAGGGTAACAAACTCCAAATGGTGCGGATATGGGGTGCAAGATGTATTCGCGGGCCAAATTAACGGGAGTAGCGCCCCGGGATGGCGTGGTCGCCGGCCTCAAAATCGAAAGCCACATACTGGATGGACGGTAGGGAGGTGAGGGTGTAGGTGATCGCTTGCAGGTAGGCGGTGGCGCCGGTGGTGCCCATCTCCTGGGTCAGGTGCTGCTGCTGCTCGATGTGGATGAAGGCCGTATCCCCTTCGATCTTTTGCAGGGTTGCCCGGGGCTGATGAGATTGCTCGAAAAGGTCGTTCAACCGCCGCAGCAGGAGCTGGGGCGAGGCGTTCCGGATGGATTGGTATGGCAGCGGTTTTTCGTCCGGGCCCACAAACCAGACGCTCGGACCGAACCGCTCGGCCACTTGCCGGGACCACTGGGCCAACTCGTTGTTTTTGATCGCCAGGTTATCGATTTGGGATTGGAGGTCGGCGGCTTGGGATTGGACCAGGGAGACCCGCTCTTGAAGCCGATTGTTTTCGGTGCGGAGGGCATCCCGCGCTATCCGGCACTCGGCAAGGGCCGCGTCCGAAGCCGGCGCCTTGCCGTTGTTGCATCCCCCAGCCAGCAATAGCAGCGTGGTCAGGACCACGCATCCGCGCGGAATCCGTACCATTGAACCCGTCCTGTCTTGCCGGTCACGCTGCGAGCGATCGAGACCAATAACGAGGGTGCCGTGCTTCAGGGACCGGTGGGTTGGCGTTGCAGGTAGTTTTGGGCATCGACGCTGCCCAACTCGGCGGCCCGTTGAAAGCTGGGGCGCGCTTCCGGGGCTCTGCCGGCCAGCAGCAGGCTCCAGGCCCGACCATAATGATAGCGGGCGTTGTCCGGCGCCAGGGAAATGGCCTTGTCGATGCCGGCCAGGGCATTGGTGTAATCGCCCATCTGGGTATAGGCCACCCCCAGGCTGAAATATATTTCGCTGTCATTGGGCGCAAGGGCCAGGGCCTTTTCATAGGCGCGCACCGCACCCTTAAAGTTGCCGTAGGTGCAGAGCATGCCGCCTTGATCCAGCCAGTGGGCGGCCGTGTCTCCGCCGGGAATGGCGGGGTTGGTATATTCCGCCTGGCCCGCCGTCGCCAAGGTCAACATCAGAAGAGAGGCGAGCCCCGTGAAGCGGCCCAGTTTTTTTAACGCGGGTACGATTGACATGGTGTGCTCCTTTTGCAATTAAACCGCTCCCGTGATCCGCACGGGGATGCTAATGTCCACCATGGCTGTTATCGGTCGCATTCCACCATAGTATTAGGTGGTTGACAATATGATTTTCATTTTTGGAAGGGCGAGGGCCGGTTCGTTGGGCGCCCGGGGGCGGGGGACCCCAGTGCCTATACGCTGGCCGTTAGGAAGGCCGGTCCGGATGGCGAATCAATTGAGCGACAAACGGGGGGCGCGCAGCCCGTGAAAGCAACGCCGGATAAAGGCTGCCACGGCATAGCTGATGCCGATGGTCACAAAGGATACCGAGAAGAAGACGACGAACATAACTCCGATGTAAAGTATCGCTGCAATTATGAAATCGATCATGGTAAGCACCTTTCCAAATGAATTTTGTACTAGGCAAAGCAATTCCTTTGCCAGAACTCAGGCAGCAGCCGATGGCGTTATGTAATCGCCCGAAACCTAAGTAAATATTATTTGGAAAGCGTCCCGCGGGCGGCGGTGCGCACCCATCGCGGACTTTCATCTTGAGATGATCAGGAAATAGAAATTAAGAAAAAGATTTCATATTGAGAGAGCCAATCCGTTCTGGCGCAGGCTGTCGTAAAGGACGATGCCCACCGAGGTGGAGAGATTCAGGCTGCGGATCTCTGGGCCCATGGGTATATAATAGGTATGCTCGCAAAAGCGACCCAGGATCTCCGGCGGCAGCCCCCGGGTTTCGGACCCAAAAACCAGAAACTGCCGGCGGGCGGTGGGAATCCGCCAGTAGGGGGTGCGGCCGCGCTTGCTCAACAGGGCGATCTCGGGCCCTAGTGGTTTTAGGGCCTCCAGCAAATCATCGAACTCGTCCCATACCGTCAGGGGCACTTTGGGCCAATAATCCAATCCGGCGCGCTTGACCTGGCGGCTGTCCAGGGAAAAACCCAGGGGCCGAACCAGGTGCAGCCGGGCCCCGGCGCCCAGGCAGGTGCGGCCGATGTTGCCGGTGTTCCAATGCACCTCGGGAGCCACGAGCACGATATGGCGCTCGCAGGTTTTGAATGCTTCCGGTAAAGATCCGCTCATCCTCTCCAGGGCGCCTCCTCGTCACACGCCTCTCGTTGCCAGAAAGCCGTTATTTAAGTTTAAAAAAGGTTGGCGGTCAAATTAAAGTTTGGCCGGCCGCGGCCGATAACATATCTACGAGTTCCTAGTGGAAAGGAGTGGACATGGACGTTTCTCCCCTGAGCACCAATCCGGCCATGAGCGCCATTGCCCGCCAGTTGAACACCAACGCGGCGTTGCAGACCGAGATGCTCAAGCAAATGGCCGACAGCCAGCAGCAGATGGCCGCAATCCTCCAGGCCATCGGCGTCGGTCAGCAGATCGATATTCAGGCTTAGTCGCCGAAACACCTCTGCTTTCCGCTTTCAACTTTCTTGGCGCTACTTTTCCTAAATTTCTTGCCTCTCCTTCCGACCGTTCTTATCTTCGCCCTCAACCAAAGGACCTTAACCCTGACAGGAGATGGCGATGATCCCCAAAAAATTGGCCCAAGCAATCAACGAACAGATCAAGAACGAGATGGAGTCGGCATATATTTATCTTTCCATGGCCGCCTACTTTCATTCCCAGAGCCTGGACGGCATGGCGCACTGGATGCGCTGCCAGGCGCACGAAGAGACCATTCATGCCATGAAGTTTATGGACCATTTGACCGACCGCAACGAGAAGGTGACGCTGCTGAACTTGGCGCAGCTCAAGACCCAATGGTCATCGCCGGCCGAGGCCTGGAAAGACGCCTATGCCCACGAACAATTCATCACTTCCAAAATCAATGACTTGACGACCATCGCACGTCAGGAAAAGGATTATCAATCCGAACCGATGCTGGCCTGGTTCACCTCCGAGCAGATCGAGGAAGAGGCCACTAGCAGCAAAATCGCCGGAGAGCTGGAGATGGTGGGCGATAGCAAAACCGCGTTGCTCATGCTGGATCGTGAATTGGCGGCCCGCGTTTTTCCGGCCGGGTCACCCTTCGATCCCGCCGCTTACGCCCAGGCTACCTGATACCGCTTGGCAGGTTGTCGGTACCCAAATCGTTATCGACAACCTGCCGCAGGGCTGCCAAGAGCTGTTAAGTATCTAAAGTTTTTAGCTCCCGCGGCGATAGTAGCCATAGGAAAGACTATTGCAGGGGAGATCCGATGGCCGACAGTGAGCGCCAGGACAAGCTCTTTGGCGACTTAGCGATAGAAAAGCAAATGATTACCAGGGAAAAGCTGGAGCGCGCCCTGGTGATCCAGCGTTGCATTGTCAATCGGACCAAAGTCTACATGCCCATTGGGGCGGTGATGCAAAAAATGGGGCTCGTCACCGAGTCCCAAGTCGAAGAAGTGCTCGCCATCCAAAAAGGGACCCTTCCGGAAACACCGCCCGCCGAACCCCTCCAATCGGCCGTCGTATCGGGGCCGGTGGAAGGCGGGTCCCTGACCGTTATCAATCTGGTGGTTTCCCCCGACAAGCTCACGGCGACGATCGCACCCATTAAAGCCGGCCAGGCCCCACCGCCGCTGGATGTGGTCAAGCTGATGCTCATGGAAAAGGAGATCGCCTTCGGCGTCGTGAGCGACTCGCTCCTGGCCGTTCATTTGAGCAAGAATCCCTTTCCCGAGGAGCCCTTTGTCGTGGCGCGGGGCACGCCGCCCGTAGCCGGACAACCGCCCGAGATCCGCTACTACTTCGATACCAACCCCATGCGGATCGGAACCTTGCTGGAAGACGGCACCATGGATTGGAAGAACCGCGGCGAAATTCCCCAGGTCAGCGTGGGGGACCTGCTGGCGGAAAAGGTGGGCGGTGAGCCCGGCAAGCCCGGTACCAGCGTTTTCGGCCTGGAGATTCCCCCGCCGCGCGTCAAGGAGCCGGCCCTGAAATTCAGCCGGGGAGCGGAACGCTCCGAAGATGGCCGTCAGATCCTGGCCAAAATCAAGGGGACGCCCAAGCTGGGCACCGACGGCCGCGTCGGTGTGTTCGGCGTGCTGCCCATCGACAGCGACATCGGCCTCGAAACCGGCAACGTCAACTTCGACGGCCACATCGAAGTCAACGGCGGCATCGACAATGGCTATACGGTCAAGGGCGGCAGCCTGAGCATCAAGGAGATCCAGAACGCCGAGATCGAGCTCACCGACGATCTGGTCAGTCATGGCGGTATCTACGGCTCGAAGCTCCTGGTGGGCGGGCATCTGAAAGCCAGCCATATCCATAACTCCACCCTGGAAGTGCTCGGCGACCTGGTGGTGGAAAAGGAGATCTTCGGCTGCACGATTCTGGTCAACGGCCGCTGCTTGGTGGATAGCGGCAAGATCATCGCCTCCAAAATCACCGCCAAGAAAGGCATCCAGGTCAAGGACATCGGCACCCAGGCGGCCCGGCCGAGCGAGCTGATCGTGGGCGTGGATTTCAAATTCGAACGGGATATGAACGCCCTCAAGGAGCAGTTGGCCGACCTGGAGCGCCGCAAAAGCGAATCCACCAATGCCATCATCGCCCTCAAGGGGCAGATCGATAAAATGGATGCCGAATTGGGACGCGTGGCCCAGGAGCAGGACGGCTGCATGGTCCAGAAGCGGCAACTCGAGGAAAAGCTCAAGGGGCCCGAAATCTCCAAGAATCCGGAGAAACGAGCACTGCTGGAAGAGCTGATCGCCGACTTGGCCGCCAAGTATGAGGCCCTGGACAAGCGCGTTCAGGAACTCATGACCATGGACGACATGGCCCGCAAGCAGATCACCCAGCACCACAACAACCTCAAGGAGTTCGACCAGTTGATCGCGGCGGCCCAGGAACAGATCGGCCTGCTGGAGGAAGCGGCCAAGGTCGATCCGGGCATCCCCGTGGTCAAAGCCAGCGGTATCGTCTTTGCCAAAACCTTCGTAGCCGGTCCTCATCGCAAGATCCTGATTCCCGAGGATATGCACAATGTGCGGATCGCCGAATCCCAGGAAGATCCCAAGCAGTTCCAGATGAAGATTTCTAGCTTGCGCTGATTCCCGCCTGTGGTATTAGCCTTCCATTTTTACATATTGTAACTTTTTTCAAAGGAGCGACCATGAAAGATGTGGTGATTGTTTCGGCCTGCCGTACGGCCATCGGTGCCTTCGGCGGCACCCTGCGCGACAGCCATGCGGCGTATATCGCGGCGGCGGCCATGAAGGAAGCGGTCAAAAGGGCCGGCATCGATCCGGCCATCATCGACGATGTGCGTTTCGGTTGCTGTATCGAACCGGCCGACGCCTTGAACGTCTCCCGCGTGGCGGCCCTGCTGGCCGGCATCCAGGAAACCAGCACGGCCGTGACCATCAACCGGGTCTGCATTTCGGGCATGGAGGCGGTGCTCTCGGGCATGGCCATGATCCAGGCCGGCATGGCCGACGTGATTCTGGCCGGCGGCGTGGAGCACATGTCGGGGGTGGCCTATCAGGTGCCGGCGGCCCGCTGGGGCTGCCGCCTGCAAGACCAGACCTTTGTGGATGCCCTGATCCGCAGCCTGCACTGCGGCTCGCATATCGATCCCCATCCGGAAAAAGGCCCGGTGGACGCCACCCAAGCGCCGTTGAGCCTTTTCGTCGGCAAGCCCTACATCATGGGCCACACGGCCGAGTTCATCGCCCAGCACATGGATATTTCGCGCCAGGAGATGGACGATGTGGCCCTGCGCAGCCACAACAACACCGAGCGCGCCACCCGCGAAGGGCTTTTCAAGGAAGAGATCGTGCCCTTCGAGATCCCCCAGAGGAAAAAGGCGCCCATCATTTTCGACAAGGACGAGCATTTCCGGCCCGGCCTGACCATGGCCGACCTGGTCAAGCTGCCGCCGGCCTTCATTCCCAACGGCGGCAAGGTGACCGCCGGCAACAGCAGCGGCATCAACGACGGTGCCGCCGCCATGATCATCATGTCCGCCGAGCGCGCCAAGGCCCTGGGTCTCAAGCCCCTGGCCGTCATCCGGGCCACCGGCCGCGGGGCCTGCCATCCGTCGGTCATGGGCATGTCGCCGGTGCCGGCCGTCAAGGATCTCATGAAAAAGAGCGGCCTGAAAGTCGGCGATTTCGACCTCATCGAAGTCAATGAAGCGTTTGCCGCCCAGTATATCGGCTGCGAGCGCGAGCTGGGCCTCAACCGCGAGGTCGTCAACATCAACGGCTCGGGCATCGGCCTGGGGCACCCTGTGGGCGCCACCGGCTGCCGCATCATGGTCACG
>JAKAFO010000416.1 GCA_021819735.1 Deltaproteobacteria bacterium | reverse complement strand
CTTTTCTTCCGGGCCGAGGATCTGGAGAGCTTGCAGAAGATCTACGGCACCATCGACAGCCTGGAAAAAAACAAAGTCGCGGTACAGGGCTTTGCCGAATACAAGGAACTTTACTTTTATCTGCTGCCGCCGGCCCTGCTGCTCCTGGCGGCCTGGATCGTGTTGAAACATACGCGGTTTCTGGAGATCCCATGAACTTCGCCCGCGTCGAAATGCTTTTTCTCTTCTGGGGCGTGCCGCTCTTGTTGCTGGCTTACCTTTACGGGTGGCGCAAGCGGCGCATGATTCTGGAACGCTTCGCCGACCGGCGCGCCCTGGCGGGCCTGGTGCCGCCCGGTATCGATGGCCGGCGCCGGCTGCGCGCGGCCCTGGTGCTGGCGGCCGCCGTGCTGCTGGTTCTGGCCCTGGCCGGGCCCCAATACGGCTATCAGTGGCAGACGGTGACGCGCCATGGCGTGGACCTGGTCATCGCCCTGGACTGCTCGCGCAGCATGCTGGCCCAGGACATCCAGCCCTCGCGCCTTGCCCGCGCCAAGCGCGAGATCGTCGATCTGCTGGCCATGCTCCAGGGCGACCGGGTGGGCCTGGTGGCCTTCAGCGGCACCGCTTTCCTGCAGTGCCCCCTGACCATCGATTACAGCGCCTTCGATCTGTTTCTCAACGTGCTGACGCCCGAATATCTACCCCTGGGCGGCACCGACTTGACGGCCGCCGTGCAGACCTCCCTGGCGGCCTTCAATCCCCAGGGTACGGCCGACAAGGCCATCATCGTGATCACCGACGGCGAGCACACCGGCCGGGGCGATCCCGAAGCCGCGGCCCAGGCGGCCCAAACGGCGGGGGTCAAACTCTTCTGCATCGGCGTGGGCTCGGCCGAAGGGGTGCCGGTGCCCACGGGCGGCGGCTTTCAAAAGGACGCCCAGGGCCAGATCGTCATGAGCCGCCTGGATGAAGCCCTGCTGACGCGCATGGCCGTGGCGACGGGCGGCACCTATGTGCGTTCGGTGGCCGGCGACCTGGATCTAGACGCCATCTACCGGGAGCACATCCGCGGCCAGATGGCCGGGGTCACCGAGGAGGAGGGCCGTCGCCAGGTGTGGGCCGATCGCTACCAATGGCCCCTGGGCCTGGCCATCTTCCTGCTGATGGGCGCCCTGGCCCTGCCCGGCGCCAAGGCCCCCAAGACCCTGGCGGTCATTGCCCTGGCGCTCTTGACCTTGCCCGCGCCGCTCCAGGCCGGCCCGCTTCAGGAAGGTTATGAGGCGTATCAAAATGGAGCGTACGATCGGGCCGTGGAAAAATTTCTCCAGGGCCAGCTCGACGACCCGGACAATCCCCAGGTGCTTTACAATCTGGGCAATGCCTACTACAAAAAAGGAGACTACGCCGCGGCCCAGAATCAATACAGCCAGGCCTTGTCAAAGGCCGACGAAGCGCTCAAGGCCCAGCTTCTCTATAACTTGGGCAACAGCGCCTTTCGCCAGGGGGCGCTGGAAGAGGCCGTGAAGAATTACAAGGCCGCCTTGCAGTTGGCGCCCGACGACAGCCAAGCCAAAGAAAATCTGGCCTTTGTGGAAGAGCAATTGAAGCAGCAGCAAGAACAAAAGCAGCAACAACAGCAGCAGCAGCAAGAACAGCAAGACCAGAAAGACCAGCAGCAAAAACAGGAATCAAGCGATTCCTCGGGCCAAAGCAGCCAGGAAGAAGAAAAGCAACCAACGGCCGGGCCGACACCGCCGAATCAGAACCCGGAGCGTCAGCCCACGCCCTCCGGGGGAGACCGGCCGCCGGAGCAAGGGGCGCAGGAGGAACAACCCGCTTCCCAGTCCCGGCCAGGTGCAGAAAAGCCGGTGCCGCCGCCGGGCGCGGCCGAGCAGATGCTCAACCGGCTCAAGGATGAACCCGGCCGGGCGCTGATGCCGCGCTATGAAAAGCAACCCGTGGAGAAGGATTGGTAATGAGAAAGCTGGTCGCTCTCGCCATATGCCTGGGGCTGGCGTTGCTGCCGGTCGCCGCCCCGGCCGCCGATGCACCCGCGGCCATCGCCCGTGTGGACCGCACCCAGTTGGCTCCCGGTGAATCGCTGGAGCTGTCGGTTACCCTCCAAAACGGCGAAGGCGAGGTGGACGTCACCGCCATCACGGATTTCAAAGTGCTCTCCCAGGGCACCAGCACCAGCCTGCGCATCGTCAACGGGGTCACCTCGCGGGAAGTGATTCACAACTACCTGCTGATGCCCCGGCGCCAGGGACAATTGACCATCCCGGCCCTTTCGGTGACCGTGGACGGACAGGTGCTGCATACCGAACCCATTGTCGTTACCGTTTCCGATCAAGCGACCAGCGGCCAGGCCGCCGACGCCCCGGAAGTGTGGGCCGAAGCCGTCGTCTCCCAGCCCGAACCTTTCGTGGGCCAGCAGATCACCTACACCGTCTCGTTGTACCAGTCCGTGCAGATCGCCAATGCCTCTTTCCAGGCGCCGGCTTTCGACGGCTTCAGCGCCAAAGAGGTCGCCCAGCGCGGCTCCCGGCAAGAGCTGATCAACGGCCGCGAGCATGTCGTCACCCAAATTCATTACGTGCTGGTGCCCCTGGCGGCCGGCGAAAAGACCATCGAGCCGGCTGCCTTGCAACTGGGGATCGTGCGACCGGTAAAGGGCCGGCGACGTTCGGCCTTCGACGATTTTTTCAACGACCCCATGTTCAACCGCAACCGCGTGGAGGCCAAGGTGATTCAGGCACCCGCCGTAGCGGTGCGGATCAAGCCGCTGCCGCCGCTGCCGCCGGGCGGCCCTACCTTTTCAGGGTTGGTCGGGCGTTTCGATTTGGAGGCCGCGGTGGAGAAGAGTGTGCTCAAGGTGGGCGACTCGACCACGGTGACCATCACGCTCCAGGGCCGGGGCAACCTCATGGACGCCCAGGCGCCGGTCCTGGCCCTGCCCGAGGGAGTGAAAAGTTACACCGACGCACCCCAGGAAGAGATGCAACTGGACGCCCAGGGCTACAGCGGGCGCAAGGTGTTCCGCACCGCCCTGGTGCCGGTGCGCGCCGGCCGTCTGCCCCTGCCGCCCGTGCAGTGGACTTACTTCGATACGGAACAGGGCGAGTACCGCACGTTGAATGCGGCCCTGACCGATTTACAGGTGGCGCCGGCCGAGGGCCAGGCCGCCGCGCCGGCCGTGACGGGCGAAGTCGCAGGCGAAGGTAAACGGCGTGTCGAGCTGATCGGCCGCGATATTTTGCCGTTAAAGGAAGATCTGGCGGCTCTGGATTCCCAGCGGCCGCTCTCTTTGCTCTCTTTCGTTTTCTGGATCATGGCACCTGCGCTGGCTTACGGTGCCCTCTTTGCTGCCTTGCGGTTGCGTCGGGTGGATCAGCGGCCCGCGGCGCGCATGCGGCTCAAGGCGCGCCAGGCGCTTAAAACCGCCGCCGCTTGCCTGGACCAGGACGAGGCTTTTCTGACGGCGCTCTACCAAGCGCTGACGGCCGCGATCTTCTCCAGGGCCGGCCGCGGCGGCGAGGCCTTGACCTGGCGCGAAGCCGAGGCCACCTTGGTCGATGCCGGTGAAGATCCGCTGCTCGCCCGGGAGACCGCCGAACTGCTGAGCACCGTGGAATCGGCCAAATTCAGTGGCCGGAAGTTGAACGCCGACCAGCGCCGGGACCTGCTGGCCGCTGTGCGCCGGACCATCGGGAGGTGGGCCGCATGAAAGCCAAATCCATCATCGCCAAGGTGGGCCTGTCCATGCTGCTGCTCTTGGGCCTCCTTTCGCCGGTGCGGGCTTCGGACCAGGCGCGTCCATTTCTCTCCGGCCTGGAAGCATATAAGGCCGGCGATTACGCCCAGGCCATCGATCGATTCGGCGCCATCGCCCGGAGCGGCGTGATCAATGCCCAGCTTTACTACAACCTGGGCAA
>JAKAFO010000415.1 GCA_021819735.1 Deltaproteobacteria bacterium | reverse complement strand
CCCAAGGCATCGGCGATTTGAACGATGTCCTTGGCCAATTCGACTTTCTGGTACTTGGTCTGGTCCAAGGTGCGTTCGCTGTCGCCAAGCCCTCTCAAATCGGGCGCAATGATGCGCAGGGATTTATTCATCTGGCCGGCGACGGCGTCCCAGCAAAATGAGTCTTCGGGCCAGCCATGCACCATGATCACGGGCGTCCCGCTGGCACTGCCCCCCTCCCTGTAGCTGAAGGTGCCCCGCGCTACGGTGATGCTCTTTTTCTTCAAGTTGCCTTCGGCAGGGGGATCGACGGGCGTACAGGCGACTGCGTAAATCGCGATCAGGGCCAGCAGGGTGATCGTTGAAGAAGCCAAAAGGTATGCAATTTTCTTTTTCATATCGTATGCTCTCTTTTCTATAAGGTGTAAATAATCTAGGAACCTTTAGTTTTGACGAAATGCGATAAAATGCGCTCGTTGACCTCCTTTCCGGAACCCTGTCCGAAGAAGATAATTTTTACTTATTATATTTTGGGGGGATGGCATCGCGACGCTGACGCTTGCGCCGGATTCGCTCTCAATCGACGCAAGCGTAGCTCACTTTGCATCGGGCATGCCAAGGAAGCATATTTTGTTTCTGACTGAAATGATGAGGGAAAATATTTGAGAGGCCTGTTGTCCACCGGGGCTTGGCTCGCATCGGGGCGCCCCACAATGGGGCATGTCGCACCTTTTGCTCCTCTCCCCTTTCCCTCGATGGCGCATTCGGGGTGCGCGGCGAGAGGGGGGAGAGGAGAACGCAATCGATCATGAATTAGTTACATCCGCCACTGCTGCTGCCCGAAGCTTTATAGTCGTACTCCACACCGGGGTAGCGCTGGCTGATGGTGCCGATCTGCCCGGCCGAAGTCGAAGAGCACATCAGGGTCTCCTCATACACCGCCGTGGAAGCAAAGTTGACAATCTCGGTGCTCTTGGCCGGGTCCATGTACTGCGGGCCGCAGCCATCGTTGGCGACGGTGGCCATGGGGCCCAGATCTTCATCCGAGCTGGTCACGATCGGGCAGACGCTGCAAAAGGCCATGTGGCCGGCATCGGGAATCATCACCAGGCGCTTTTTGATGGGGGTATCGTCATAGCCCCTGCGCACGATGGAAGGCGTGGCGGTCCCATCCTCCAGGCCGCCCATGACCAGGGCCGACTTCACATAGGTGCCGGATTGGACGCCGCCCGAGGCCATTGGAATGATTACTTGCACCCCGCGTTCACCCCCCAGGCCCCCAACCGCAACGCCGCCGGCGCTGTGCCCGCCCAGGCCGATGCGGTCCGTGGCGATCAGGCCGCGCAGGAAGGCGAGTCCGCTCGATTGATTGCGCACCGCGGCCAGCAGGTCTTGGGTGTCGCCCTTTTGATCGGCGCTGAGCAGTGCCCCGCAGCCGCCTTCGAGCAGGTCGCCCATCATGATGCCGGGATTGTCGGCGCAAATAACGACGAAGCCGCGGCTGGCCCAATGGGTGAAAAGGGCATGGGAAGCGGTGCGGAAAGAACCGGTGCCGTGCACGTAGACGATGACCGGGTAGGGGCCGTAGCCGCTGTCGACGGCCAGGTTCTTATACGAGTTGATTTGGAAGATGGGGTCGGTGGCCACCGGATCGGAATCGGGCATGTACTCCCGGGTGTCGATCCAGTCCTTGGTCTTGCCGGCCTCGCTGCCCGGAACTGCCGGATACCACACTTCGGTTTTCAGGGTGCCGACGGTGACGGTGCGCGAGCCCGCCGTCCACGGCCCGCGGACGCTGGGATCGACGGGAATGGCGCGCAGTTTGGTCGTGCCGCAGGTCGACGATCCGCCGCTGCTACTGCTACTGCTGCTGCCGCTGTCGCAACCGGTGAGGATGGCCCACAGGATGGTCAGCGTAAAAAAAATACATAGAACCCCATTTCGCTTTAAGTTGCTTCTCATTTTCATGCTCCTCCCCTACTTGTTGGATGGTAATGATCGGCCAAACCCGCCTTCCTGGCGTTTTGGAGCCTCGACGGTCTATGCAAACAGCGTCAAGCGTAACGATTTAAGAAGAGGTGATGGCTGTTTATCTTTTCTTGGCGCCGGTTAATTTTTAAGGGGAAGGGGTCGGCTAAGGCAATGGTGGGACCTTCGGCCGCCCCCTCCCCTTGCGGGAGAGAAAGTGAATAGAGGGAGACTATTCACATTCCATGGGGGACGCATTCATTTATGGGAAAACCGACGCTAATCCGGTTTTCAGTTCCAATGTCTCTGCAAGTTTAAGATAGGTATCGTTGGCCGTGGTATAGGGCGTCCAATCCAGGACGCCGGCAATGCTGGGATCGCCGGTTTTGGCAAAATTGGTCCAGAGGGTCATGGTGGTGTCGGCCACGGCCGAATCATCGCCGCTCCACCCGGCGGAGGATAGTATATCCGCTGTGTCACCGCCGGTTCCCGTGACGCCATTGCCGTTCAGATCCCCGATGAGCAACGATTTCCCGGTGGCCGGATCGATCACCAGGCCCAACTGGTAATGGGCGATCACGCTCTCCGGATAGTTGTGCACATAGGTCAGTTCGCAGCCGTGATAGGCCAACAACCCTTGGGCCTCCCAGCCATTGGGCACTTGGCTGAACAGACAGGCGTAGTGATTTTGGGAACTGTAATCGGTCATCCAGGGAAAGACATGCATCAGTGTGCCGATGGGATCCGGCGTGTCGTTGGTGTTGACCACGATCATGAACGGCACGTCGTTGTGCTGCCCGGATTCGATGCTTTGGCGTTCGGTGCCGGGCAGATAACGCCCATCCACGTTCGTATAGGGGACGACGGTTTGGGCCGAAGCGAGGTAGAGGTCCGTCCAGGGGACGGCGCGCAGCTCGGCCAGCGAGGTCACCGCAAGCTTGTTGGACAACGCCGTGCCATATGCTTCGGCCGCCGCCAGGCTGCGGGTATCGGGGATCAGGGTGCCGCTTTGGCTGATGGCCTTGTGGAAGAGACCGGCGGCCATCGGCGAGGCGATCAAGGAGAGTACTTTTCTGCCGCCGCCGGACTCGCCGAAGATGGTCACGTTGCGCGGGTCGCCGCCAAAGGCCGCGATGTTGTCTTGGACCCATTCGAGGGCCGCGATCAAATCCATTTGTCCGTAATTGCCCGAGCCGTCGTAACCGGACTCGGCGCTCAACCAGGGATGGGCCATGTATCCGAAGGGACCCAGGCGGTGATTGACCGACACCTGCACGACCCCTTTGGTGATCAGGCCGGCGGGGTTGTTAAACGCCTTGGTATTGCTGGTCAGGGCCGTAAAGCCGCCGCCGTGGAACCAGACCATGACCGGCAGCTTGCAGGCTTGCTTGGGGGTGGTCACATTCAGGTAGAGACAATCTTCGCTCATGCCGCCCTCCCCGTAGCGCTGCAACGAGGGATGCTGGGCTGCCTGATCGCCCCAGGCAATGGCGTCGCGCACGCCTTTCCAGCGGGCCGGCGGTTGGGGCGGTGTCCAGCGCAGATCGCCCAGGGGCGGCTTGGCATAGGGAATGCCCAAATACTGCCAGGTGTTTTCGTCCGCGGCATACCCTTTTAAAGCCCCTTGGGCGGTCTTTACCGTGCGGCGCTGGCTCAGGCAGCGGGCCAGTTGTTCGCGGGCAGCCGTGGCGCCCATCAGGGTGCGGTCGCGCGGATCGGTGTCGTTGAACACACCGGCGGCGTTGAGTTCGGCCAGCAGCGCTTTCACATTGGGGTCCGCCGCAAAGGCGGCCGGCGTCTGATCGAAGTTGATGGCGTACTGGCCGACGATGGCGGCGATCGCGCGGGTGATGCGGATGCCGTTGTTCAGATGGCCGTCCTGATCGAGGCTCTGCAGCAGGACGCTGATGTTGTTCGCGACGGGATCGGTGCCATCCACCGCTCCCGGCACTAGGTCAATGGGAGATAAGC
>JAKAFO010000414.1 GCA_021819735.1 Deltaproteobacteria bacterium | reverse complement strand
GGCTCTACGGCGAGCAGAGCTTCAAGGGCACGCCGCGCGATACCGGCGACCTGGCCGACGAACTGGCCGACGTGATGTTCGTGCTCGTCTGCATCGCCAACCAGACCGGCGTGGACCTGCCCGCCGCTCTCCAGCGCAACCTGGACAAGAAAACCCAACGCGACCACCGCCGCCACTGGAACAATCCCAAGCTGACCGAATAAACGCGACGGGCGGAGAATCTCTCCGCCCGTCTTTTGCTTTCCGCTCGTCCCGCTTCGCCACCCTTCTACCCTATTTACCCCCTGGCCCCTCTCAGGCGCAGCACGGCGGCGCGCAGGGTTTCGGCGGTCGCCGACCAGGGCTGGATCATTTCGCCGGCGGCCAGCTCAATTCGCGACCAGAAGCGTCTGGGCCAGCGGGTCAAGGCCGTGCCGCCCTTGTGGCTGAAGACGCTGCCCCATAGTCCGCGCAGGGCCAGGGGCACCACCGGCACCGGGCTGGCCTGGAGGATGCGCTCGATACCGGGGCGAAAGGCGTCGATCTCGCCGTCGCGGGTCAACCGGCCTTCGGGAAAGAGGCAGATCAGGTCGCCCTGGGCCAGGGCCGCGGAGACTTCTTCCAAGGAGCGCTGCAGGAGAGTGGGATTCTTGCGGCCGGAGTCGATGGGAATCATGCCGGCGGCCTTGAAGAGCCAGTGCAGCACGGGTATGCGGTAGTAGTCGGCATGCATCACGAAGCGCACCGGCCGGCGGCCGGCGGCATAGATGAGCAGAGCATCCACGTAGCTCACGTGATTGCACACCAGCACGGCAGCGCCCTGCTCCGGAATATGGACCAGGCCTTCATACCGGACGCGATAGAGCAGGCGCGTGAGGGTCCAGATGATGGCCCGCAGCAGGTGGAAGGGCCGGCGGTAGTAAATGCTGAGCGCCGCCAGCAGGTTGGCCAGGGCCAGCAGGCCGAAGAAGCGGGGGATCGGCATGGCCAGCGCACCCAGCAACAGCGCGCCCATACCGGCCGAAGCCACCATGAACAGGGCGTTGAGCATGTTGTTGGCAGCGATGATGCGCGAGCGCACCGGCGCCGGTGTGCGCACCTGGATGAAGACAAAGAGCGGTACGATGTACAATCCGCCGAAGAGACCGATCAGGGTCAGGTCCAGCAGCACGCGCCAGGCGCCCGGAGCGGCGATGAAAGCGCCCATGGAGAGGGGCGCGCCGGCCGCCGTGCCGTTATAAGCACCCGTCAGGTCGAAGCCGAACAGGCTCATGCCCAGGGCGCCCAGGGGAATCAGTCCCAGGTTGACCCGGCGGCCCGAGAGGCGCTCGCAGAGCAGGGACCCTAGTGCAATGCCCACGGAGAAGAGGGCCAGCAGCAGAGAGATGACGCCGGCTTCGCAATGCAGCACGTCCCGGGCAAAGAGCGGCAGTTGGGTCAGGTAGGCGGCGCCGATGAACCAGAACCAGGAGATGCCCACGATGGCCAGGAACACCGGTCGGTCGGCCCGAGCCGCGGCCAATGTGCGGCGGGTGCCGCGGATCAGGTGCCAGTCGATGACCAGTTCGGGCGCGGCGGCCGGCGCGACCGGGATGCGGGTGCTCACCCGCCAGCCGATCAGGGCCGCCAGGATCACGCCCAGGGCCACCAGCCAGCGGCCATGATCGAGGACGATCAACGCCCCACCGGTCATGGTGCCCAGCAAAATGGCCACGAAGGTGCCCATCTCCACCATGCCGTTGCCGCCTACGATTTCCTCGGACTCGAGGTGCTGGGGCAGCAGGCTGTACTTCACCGGTCCGAAGAAGGCCGACTGGGCGCCCATGGCAAAGAGCAGGGCCAGCAGCACATAGGGCCAGTTCAAGATCCAGGCCAGGCCTGCGGCGCCCATGATGAAGACTTCGGCCCGTTTGATGTGCCGGATCAAGGCTGATTTTTCGAACTTGTCGGCCAATTGGCCGGCCAGGGGGGAGAAGAGGAAAAAGGGCGCGATGAACAGGCCGGCGGCCAGATTGACCAGCAGCGAGGCATGCTCCTCGCCGCCCGCGGAGGCCGCATAGGTGAGCAGGACCGCCAGGGCGGTCTTGAATAGATTGTCGTTGAACGCTCCGCTGAATTGCGTCCAGAAGAAGGGGGCGAAGCGCCGGGTCTTGAGCAGGGCCCATTGACCACTGTCGGATTTGGGGTTGGCATCGGATGGTAACATGCTTGGTCTCCTTGGGTTGGGTCGGTTCCGAATCGAACGCTGCCCATGCCTAAATCAACGGATGTGCCAATCGGCACGACTTTTATATTCAATTGATATTGCACATATAAAAAGGATATTTGGCTGTAGCCCACGAATATGTTGGTCTAATAAATTGTGCATTGAATGAATATGGGCTATGCAGAGAATGGACACCCACTATGGAAGGAAAGAGCTATGCAGCGACTGACCTCCGAGGAGCGTACCTTTTTCGATCTGATCAGCCGGGCGGTGCTGACCAATCCCTTCGGGGAACAGCGCGCCGGGCTGGACGATCAGATCGCCGGTCTGTACGCCGAAGCCCAGGGACCGGCCAGCGTGGACCGGGTGATCGCCGAACTGGAGCGCCGCGTCCGGCAGATGGAGAAAGGGCAGCGGGCCGATGTGCAGCAGTACGCGGACAGGGATCGCCAACTGCTGACCTATGCCTTTTTATTCGATATCTTCCACCGCTTCGCGCCCCAGTTCGACGCCTTGATCGACGCCCAGATGGCGGCCGGCGAGCGCAGCCTGCCGGTGGCTTTTGCGCAGGAGATGATCGCCTTGCTGCAGCGCCGCGGGTTCGATCACGCCGCGGCCGCGCGTTATTTCGAGCTGCACTTCCAGTTACGGCGGGCCTTTTACTTCATCCGCCAGAACCTGGTGGGCCGCAGCGCGTGCATGCGTCAGCTGCGCGAGAAGCTCTGGAACAACGTCTTCACCCACAACATCGACTGGTATGACCGCTTCCTGTGGAACCGCATGGAGGATTTCTCCACCTTGATCCTGGGGCCCACGGGGGCCGGTAAGGGCACGGCCGCGGCCGCCATCGGTCGTTCGGCCTACATTCCCTTCGATGAAAAGAAACGCTGCTTCGCGGTGAGCTTCGCCGCTTCGTTCATCTCCCTGAATTTGTCGCAATTCTCGGAGACCTTGATCGAGTCGGAGCTGTTCGGCCACCGCAAAGGGGCCTTTACCGGCGCGGTGGAGGATTACAAAGGCGTCTTCCAGCGCTGCAGCCCTTACGGCGCCATCTTTCTGGACGAGATCGGCGAGGTGGGCCAGAACATCCAGATCAAATTGCTGCAAGTGCTTCAGGAGCGCAATTTCACGCCCGTGGGCAGTCACCAGCCCCAGCGCTTTTCCGGCCGCATCATCGCCGCCACCAACCGGCCGCTGGACGCGCTGCGGGTCCAAAAGCTGCTGCGGGACGATTTTTTCTACCGGCTCTGTTCGGACGTAATCACTATCCCCAGCCTGGCCCAGCGCATCCAGGAAGAGCCCCGGGAGTTGGACGATCTGCTGGGCCACACCGTGACCCGCATCCTGGGCAAGCCATCGGCCGAGCTGACCGGGATGCTGGCCGCCGCCATCCGGGAACAGTTGGGCCTGCACTATGCCTGGCCCGGCAATGTGCGCGAACTGGAACAGTGCGTGCGGCGCATCCTGCTCAACCGGACCTACGACCCGAATCCCATGCCGGCCCAACTGGCTGTGGACCAGCGCCTGGCCCAAGGAGTGCTGGAGGGGCGTCTGGATGCCCAGGCCCTGCTCACCGGCTACTGCTACAGCCTCTATCGGCGCATGGGCACCTATGAGGCCGTGGCCCGCCACGTGCGGTTGGA
The DNA here is from genome assembly GCA_021819735.1 of Deltaproteobacteria bacterium. Classification (GTDB taxonomy): domain Bacteria; phylum Desulfobacterota; class Desulfobacteria; order Desulfobacterales; family Desulfosarcinaceae; genus Desulfatitalea. Next base: position 98 of record JAKAFO010000414.1, on the reverse strand, counting down.
CCGGCGCACGGTGAAGAAGTACATCGAGGAGGGGCAGCGCGCCTTCGGGCCGGGCGGCGCGTAATGGTTTGCCGGCCCCGCCGCCGAACGCTCCTGCT
>JAKAFO010000413.1 GCA_021819735.1 Deltaproteobacteria bacterium | reverse complement strand
CGGTTTTAAGGGCGCGCATGGCGGTCGAACGGGCCATCTTTTCGGGAATGTTCAACGTCTCGCGGATGCGGGCCGCGGCCAGGCTCTCCAACTGGGCCATCAGGGCTTCGTCCTTGGCCGGCGGGGTGTAGGGCCGCTTGGGTTTGCCCAGGGCGGCCTGGAGTTGCTCCTGGATCTCGATGATCGGTTTGAGGGCCTCGTGGCCGAAGAAAATGGCCTCGAGCAGATCGGTTTCGGAGACCACCTTGGAGCCGCCCTCGACCATCACCACGCCAGTCTTGGAGCCGGCCACGATGAGGTTGATGTCCGATTCATGGCTCTGGCTCAGGGTGGGGTTGGCGATGAGCCGGCCTTCCACGCGGCCCACACGCACGCAGGCGATGGGCCCGGCGAAGTGGACGTCGGAAAGGGTCAGGGCCGCCGAGGCGCCGACCACCGCCAGCACGTCCGGGTCGTTCTCCTGATCCATGGAGAGCACCGTGGCGATCACCTGGGTTTCATAGCGCCACTGCTTGGGAAACAGCGGCCGAATGGGCCGGTCGATGAGGCGCGAAGTCAGGGTTTCCTTCTCGCTCGGCCGCCCGATCTCGCGACGGAAATAGTTGCCGGGGATACGGCCGGCGGCGTAGATCTTTTCTTGGTATTCTACCGATAAGGGCAGAAAGTCGGCCGACTTCTCGTCGTTGGCCGCCACCACCGTGACCAGCACGATGGTGTCGCCGTATTGGACCTGCACGGCGCCGCCGGCTTGCTTGGCGATCTTCCCCGAGCGAAGGATCAGGGGCTTGCCCCCCACTTCGGTTTGTACGATTTTTTCCATGACATTACTCCTAGTCTTAAATGCGGCCTGGCATGCAACCCACAAGCACGGATGCGCTTTCCGGCCATGGTCGATTAAATCACCGGAACCGGGTCACCCAATGCAGCAAAGACCGATCCCGCCACCCCGTTCAGGGGTGTTGCGGGAGATCGGTCGCAGGCCGCACGCGTTATGCGCGGATGGGGGCGTTATCGGCGCAGCCCCAGATTGTCGATGATGGTGCGATATCTTTGGACGTCGTTATTCTTCACATAGTTGAGCAGCCGGCGGCGACGTCCGACCAGCATCAGCAACCCGCGACGCGAATGGTGGTCCTTGGTGTGGACTTTCAAATGCTCGGTGAGATATGAAATGCGATGGGAGAGCAGTCCAATCTGCACTTCCGGGCTTCCCGTATCGCTGTCGTGCAGCTTGAATTGTTCGATCAATCCTTTTTTGTCTTGCGTCGTCAGAGCCACTGTCTTCTTTCCTCCTTTTATTCAACCAATCTCGGAACCGGATATGCTATGAATCAACTAAAAACACAACAATAATTGTATATCCCGCCATCGGGTGCACGTTCGAGCACCGCCCGCAAGCGCCCCTGGGCATCCACCACCTTGAGCGCGCCGTCGGGTTGCACACTGCCCTGGATCGACGCTTCGGGTACCTGGAGCGCCGTCAGGGGCTGGCCATGGGCCACCCGGGCCAGCACGGTCTCGTCGGCCTGGAAGGTGGGCAGGTGGCGCAGCACGGTCTCCATGGAGACCAGCAACGCCTGGCGTTCCCGGGCATCGGCCATGCCCTTCAGGGTCTCCAGGCGGACGGCCTCGGCGATGGTGAAACCGCCGCAGGCCGTGCGGCGCAATTCGGCCAAATGGCCGCCGCAACCCAGGGCCGCGCCGATATCCGCGCACAAGGTGCGCACATAGGTGCCGGCCGAACAACTCACCTCGAAACGCACGTCGGGCAAAGTGATGTGCACAATGCGCAGCGCCGAAATGACGATCGGCCGCGCCGGCTTTTGCACCGGCCGCCCCTGGCGGGCCAGCTTATACAACGGCGTGCCCTGGTGTTTGAGGGCGGCATACACCGGCGGTTGCTGCCACTGGGGCCCCAGGAAGCGGTCGAAAGCGGACCGCAACCGGGTTTCGGTCAGGTCCGGGACCGGTGCCCGGCTGACCACCTGGCCGGTGGCATCCTGGGTGTCGGTGGCGATGCCCAGGCGCAACAGCGCTTCGTAGCGCTTGTCGCCGTGCAAAAAGAAGCGGGCCAGGCGGGTGGCCTGATTGACGCAGCACAGCAGCACGCCGGTGGCGAAGGGGTCCAGTGTGCCGGTATGTCCCACCTTGGTGGCGCCCAAACTTCTTTTCACCTCGGCCACGGCCTTGGCCGAAGTGATCTGCGCCGGTTTATCCAAAACGATGACGCCGTTCAATTCGGATCGCATTTGTCGGCGATGCCTTCGGCCAGCCGCATGAGCTCGGCCTTGAGCTCGGCCAGCGAGGATTCCGCGCTGAAGCCGGCTGCGCTGGCATGCCCGCCGCCGCCGAACTGGGTGGCGATCTGGGCCACATCCACCGAGCCGTCGGAGCGCAGGCTCACATGAAAGTGTCTGCGGCCTTTGGAGGCGCTGCCGTTGCTGCTCTGCTCATGAATCAGGGCCGCTACTTTAACGCACTGGATCCGGCGGGCGTAATTGATGATGCCGTCGATATCCTCGTCGTGGGTACGGGTCTCGCGCAGCATGCGCCGGGTCAGGGTCATGACCGAAAGCCGGCCGTTGGGCGAAATTTCCAGCGAGTCCAGGGCCAGGTTGAGCAGCTTGATGCGGCCCAGGGAATAGGTGCCGTACACATGCTGGGCGACCTCATAGGCATTGGCGCCCTGTCCGATCATCTTGGCGCAGATGGCAAACGCCGACTGGTTCGTGTTGGAAAAACGGAACGAACCCGTATCGGTCAAAATGCCGGTATAAATGGCGGTGGCCATGGCGACGTCGATGGCCACCGGCAACTTTTCGATCAGGCGGTGAACGATTTCGGCCGTGGCGCAGGCGTCATGATCGATCAATTGCAGGTGGCCGAACCCCGTGTTGGTCACATGATGGTCGATGTTGACGACCAGCGGTATGCGCTCCAGATCCGCGGTCGCGGTGCCCAACCGTTCGACATCGCCGCAATCCAGCACGATGGCTGCGTCGAAATTGGCCGCGGGATCGATCTTGTGCCGGATGGTATGTACCAATGGCAGGAAGCGATAGACCGCCGGAATCGGGCTCTCATTGTACATCAGCACCTCCTTGCCCATGGCCTTGAGGGCCAGGCCCATGGCCAGCAGGGAGCCGATGGCATCGCCGTCGGGATGGGCGTGGGAGGCGACCAAAAAACGCCGGTGGCGTTCGAGCTGCTCAATGATCGTTTGTATCATGGCTCTTTACCGTTTTTAAAAGCTGCTCGATGCGGGCGCCGTAGTCGATGGACTTGTCATAGAAAAACTGGATGTCCGGCATGTAGCGCAGGGCCAGGCGTTGGGCCAGTTCGCGCTTTAGAAAGCCGCGGGCCTTCTGAAATGCCGCCAGGGCCTCCTGGGGGGCATTTTCACCGCTCGAGGTGGCGAAGTAAATCTTGGCCAGCCGCAGGTCGCGGGTCACTTCCACATCGGTGATGACGGTCTTGGCCAGGCGCGGGTCGCTGATCTGCTTGCGCAGCAAGTCGCCCATCACCTCCTTGATCAGACCGCCCACGCGATCGCTGCGAGAAAAGGGTCTCATGGTTATAAGTGTATTATCTCCATCTCCGAATCGATCATCTGGGCCAGGCCCAGATCTTCGGCAAAATTGATGATCTTGTCGATCTTGGCGTTGATCACCTGGTGATCGGAGCCGGCCAGGGCGAATCCGATCTGGGCCCGCTGGTGGATATCGTTGGCCCCCACCTCGGCAACCGAGGCGTTGAAGTTGTTCTGGATCTGGTGGATGATCGTCTTGACGATGCTCCGCTTGGTCTTGAGCGAGCGGCAGTCGTGAATCTGGAACGTCAAGACCCCGATCCCCACCACCATGTGCGCCTGGGCCGAAGAGCGCTTCGTCATCACGCCATTTCCGGTTTAATCTCTTCCATGTAGTAGCACTCGATCACGTCGCCCACCTTGATGT
>JAKAFO010000085.1 GCA_021819735.1 Deltaproteobacteria bacterium | reverse complement strand
CTGCCCCTGGAACTGCGTCCCGCCTCAACCCAAAACCTGACCCCGCGTATCGAACGCGGCCGCAAGCTCAACGTCCAGACCGTCCAGGAGGCCCTGGCCAAAACGGCCGGCAACAAGGCCCGCGCCGCGCGCACGCTGGGCGTGGGACGGGCCACGCTCTATCGTTTCCTCGAAGAGAATCCCGGGGCGGATGTGAACGCGTAGGCCCGTGACCACCTGTGTAATTAATATCCCAATCTCGATTATGGGCAGGGTGTGGTGTAGGGGCGAACCCCTGTGTTCGCCCTTTGCGTGGAGGGCGAACACAGGGGTTCGCCCCTACAAATCACGGTATTCGGCATTCGCCGTAGGGCATAAAAAAAGGGCGCCCCTTGCGGAGCGCCCAATGCGGCATGAATAATAAATCGAACTAGGCCGCGTCGATGGCCCGACGATCCTGCATATCCATCAGGACGCGTTCGCGGCCCTTGTCCAGGCCCAACGCTTTGCGCTTCTTGTCGATGTGGGCGATCATCAGGCGGGCGATGTCGTGGGGATCCACGGCAAAGCCCCACTTGCCGAAGCCCATGGTCTCCAGCTCTTCGAACAAATGCTTGTGGAACTTGGTGCCTTCGACGATGGGGAAGGTGACGCCGAAGACCGTGTAGACGCCCGAGGCCACGAAGTACTGGCCGATGCAGATGGCTTTCTCGCTCATGTACTCCGGCGCGCAGCCGGCCACCGGCAGATCGGCGATGCTGTCACCCAGACCGCCGGTGCGCACCATTTCGGAAGCGGCAATCAGGATGCGGCTGTTGTCCACGCACGAGCCGATGCCCAGCACGGGCGGCATACCCACGGTTTCGCACACCTCTTTCAACCCCGGTCCGGCCAGGTGCGCCGCTTCCGGGGTGGTCAGGCCGGCCTTGGCCAGGGCGATCTGGGAACAGCCGGTCTGCAACACCAGCACATCGTTCTTGATCAACTCTTTGACCAACTCCACATGCACCCAATCCTGCTTGACGCGCGGGTTGGTGCAGCCCACCACGCCGGCCACGCCCCGGATGCGGCCGTTGATGATGTTTTCGTTGAGCGGCGTGTAGGAACCGCGGAAACTGCCGCCCAGCATGTAATTGATGTATTCATGGGAAAAACCGTGCACGCCGGCATTCACCTGCTTGGGAATCTCGACCTTGGCCGTGCGGTTCTTGAAGCGCGTGATGGCCTTGATGACGATCTCGTCGGTGCACGCCTTGGGATCGTGATCGTCGAACTGAATATGGGTGGCGCCCTCGATGTGGCAGCGCGTATTGGTCGTGATCAGGGGCGTCTTGTAGCAGTCGGCCACCTTGACCAACCCCTGCTTGATGCACTGCACGTCCACGGCCATGGCATCCACGGCGCCGGTGATCAGCACCGCCTCGGTGGACATGAAGTTGCCGGCATGGGGGATGCCGTGGCGCACCAATACTTCGGCGCCCGAGCAGCACATGCCCACCAGGTTGATACCCTTGGCGCCGGCGGCCTTGGCCGCTTCGAGCAAGGTACGCTCGTGCACCGAAGCGATCATGGATTCGAACATGTTGGGTTCATGGCCATGGATGATGATGTTGACCTGGTCCTCTTTCAATACGCCCATATTGACTTCGATGCTGATGGGCGAAGGCGTGCCGAAGAGAATGTCGGAGATCTCGGTGGCCACCATCGATCCGCCCCAGCCGTCGGCCAGCGCGGTGCGGCTGCACTGCTTGGTGATGTTGGCGTAATCCTGGTCCACGCCCATGTGGGTGCGGTGCATCATCTCCATGATCTCCCGCATGGCGCCACGCGGCACGATGCCGTGCTTGCGCCAGTTCTCCAGGGTTTTGGGCGGCACGCGCTTGGCAAAGGGAATCTCGCCGTCCACGGCCGTGTAGGTGCGTTCCAGCTCCTTATACAGATCGGTGGCGATCTCCTTGACCGTGCGGCCTTCGGTCTCGATGCCGATGGACTGGGCCACGGCTTCGAGCTTCTGGACATCCTTGATTTCATAATCCTTGATCTTGCCGTTGACCACGTCGCGGAACAGATCCACCATGCCCATGCCGTGGTCGGTGTGCGCCGCACTGCCCGAGGCGATGGCCCGGGCGAAGTTGCGGGCCATGATCGTATCGATGGTGGCGCCGCAAACACCGACTTTACCGTAAGGATCTTTGCTGTTCAGGCGGCAGGGGCCCATGAAGCAGTGTTTGCAGCAGGCCGAGTCGGCGCCGATGGGACAGGCCTTCATGTTGGCCGCCCGGTCGAAGGCGGTCTCCACGCCGTCCCGGCGTCCCTTGGTAATCATCTGGGCCGTAGCGTCGCAGATGGTCAGGTCCTTTACCGGGACCTCTTCTTTTTCGGCTTTCTTCTTGATCTCCATAATGTCTCCCTTCTTGGAAAGATTGTTTTCGCGAACGACCCGGCCTTCATATTCCAAATTGGACCCAGCTCAATGACGTCCGGTTAACCCTTATTAGTAATGGTTCCTAATTTTTGTAACGTGGCGTTCATCGCATGTCAAGCCGGAATTGCATGCACTCTGAAAATACCTGCTTTCTCTTGAACCAGGGCACCGTTTTCCCGGGTTTGCATTCCGGCGGAAGCTGTATTATCTAAAGACCTCATTCGCGTTACGCCAAATGCAGGGCCGCATGCGGTTGCCATCCAATTCACGCCACAGAAAGGAAGAGGGGCCATGGCCAATGAGCAAGTCAAGATATACAGTCTGAGCACCTGCAGTCACTGCAAATCCACGAAGAAGTTTCTCAGCGATTGCACGATCAAATACGAGTTCGTGGATGTGGATCTGCTGGAAGGGGACGAGCGCAAGGCCATTTTGGAAGATGTGAAGAAGTTCAACCCCAAGTGCTCGTTTCCTACCATTATAATAGGCGACAAGGTGATCGTCGGTTTCAAGGAGAACGAGATCAAGGAGGCGCTGGGGCTCTGATGGATGCCAAACAGCTTTACGAGAACTTGAAAAAGGTCCAGGAGGCCAAAGGGTACTTTTTCAGCAACGACCAGCAGCGGGTCTTTGAGCTGATGGACGCGCTGCTGGCCAACAAGCAGCGCTACGGCTACATGGCCTGCCCCTGCCGCCTGGCGTCCGGTGATCGCGAGGCCGACAAAGATATCTTTTGCCCATGCGTCTATCGCGAACCCGACGTGCAAGAGTACGGCAGTTGCTATTGCAATCTGTACGTGTCCAAGGCCTGGAACGACGGCACCCTGCCGCACGCCTACGTCCCCGAGCGTAGGCCGCCCGAAAAAATGGGTTTCTGATCGGGATGGCGGGGCGACACCCGCCCGGACATCGGACGCGACATCCGGGCGGAGAGTTCCCGATCAGCTTTTGAACTTGGCGCAAACCGCCTTGCCATAATCCTGGCAGGCCTTGACACCGTCGGCTGTACCGATGACGGCTTCCTTCAAATTGAGCGCACCCAGATCGACCATATCCATTTTATAGACGTGCTGCATGGTGTCGAAAATCATGGGCCCGGATTCGCCGCTGTGGGTGTAGGCGCAGAAGGCGCCGCCCATCTTGCCGGTCAGGTTGGCTTTCTGGGCCAGGAAGAGAAAATTTTTCATGCCGTTGGTCATGTCCCGGTGGTAGGTGGGGCAACCGAAGAGATAGGCATCATAACCGCTCAGTTGGGCTTCATTATTGATCTCGGAGATCTTGCGGATATCGACCTGCTGGCCGGTCATGCGGATACCTTCGGCAATGAAGTTGGCCATCTTTTCGGTCATGCCGGTCCTGCTGATATAAGCCACCAAAATCTTGTGCATCGTCTTCTCCTTTAACTTTAAAACAGTTTCAGTTTTCAAGAATCGGCCGAAAGGGTGCTATTTGTCCTCGATGGCAAAACGTGCCAGGTTGGACTTCTGGGGCACAAATTCGCCGATGGGCACCAGCTTCTTGTTGAACTTGACGCAATCCACGATGGTGTTCCACAGCTTGAGCATCTGCTGGGTTTCGCCTTCGTTTTCGGGAACCATTTCCACCAGATTTTTCTCGACTTTGATTTTCATAAATCCCCCTTCTATCTTCTTGTTGGTATGGGTGAACCCGTTGCCATCTTGGGCCGTGATGCGTGTCGGTCAGCGCTTTGGCTCCAGACTTATCAAGATGTATGCCATGCTTTCGAGCGCCGATGCTTAAATAATTATCAGCGATTACAGAATGTTAAAAATATGGGTGGCCATCCGGGGTCAGCGGGTGTCCCCGCCGATCGGCCGATGAGACACAGGTGTCTCGTGGTGCGTAATACACTTTTCGGTTCGCTGCCGGACAGGCATGTTTGGGTATCGCGCATAGCAGACCGGTTTCCTGTTCGGAGGTTGGTCCATTCACATCAGCGCGCTGGGGGCGACTCGACCATGGCAGGAAGGTGAGGTCAAGGAGTTGAACGTACCGGCAGGGGTGCATGGGAGTCTGGGCGTTAAGTTTGCATTAACATTTAATGGTTTTATTTTCAACCCATACATGATAACGGTTCCTAATAACCCAGGGGCACCAAGCAAAAGGAGAAAATGATGGAAGACGCCTGTAAACCCATCCTTAACACCGGCTTACGGGGAGTGACGGTTGCCAGTACCAAGATCAGCGATGTCATCGGTGACAAGGGAAAATTGATCTATCGCGGCTATTTGGCGCCGGATCTGGCCGCCAAAGCCAGCTACGAAGAGATCATCCACCTGCTGCTTTTCGAAAAGCTGCCCAACAAAGAGGAGTTGGCGGCTTTGAAACAGCAGTTGGCGGCCGAGCGCCAGATCCCCGCGGCCCTCATCGAGGCCCTCAAGACCCAGCCCAAAATGGCGCTGCCCATGGATATCCTGCAGGGTGCCGTGGCGTTGCTCGCCAACCACGATCCGGAAATCGGCGACGCGTCCCATGCGTCCTGCGTGCGCAAGGCCATCCGCCTGATCGCCAAGCTGCCCACCATCGTGGCGGCCTGGGAGCGGGTGCGCAACGGCCAGAACCCCGTGACGCCGGACCCCAAACTGGATCACGCGGCCAACTTCCTTTACATGCTCTTCGGCAAGAAGCCCGAAGCCGAACTTGTCCACTTCTTCGACGTTGGCCTGGTGCTGCATGCCGAACACTCTTTCAATGCCTCCACCTTCGCGGCCCGGGAAGTGGCCTCCACCCGCGCCCACATTTATGCCGCGGTTTCGGCGGCCATCGGCTCGCTTTCCGGCGAACTGCACGGCGGCGCCAACGTGCGCGTCATGCAAATGCTGCTGGAGATCGGCAGTCCCGATCGGGTCGAAGCCTATGTGAAGCATGTCTTGGAAGCAGGCAAGCTGATCATGGGGTTGGGCCACGCGGTGTACAAGACCGACGACCCGCGCGCCCACATTCTGGCGCCCATGTCCAAAAGGGCGGGGGAGATGGCCGGCGACACCCGCTGGTATGAAATCTCGAAAATTCTGGAGGAAAAGGGCAAGAAAGCCTTCAAGGAGCGCAAAGGCACCGACATCTACGTCAACGTCGATTTCTACAGCGCCTCCTTGTACTACTCCATGGGCATTCCGGTGGACCTGTATACGCCGTTGTTTGCCATATCCCGGGTGGCCGGCTGGACGGCCCACGTGCTGGAAGAGCAATACGCCGGCGCGGCGCCCAAACCCATGCTTTATCGGCCGGAGTCCAAATACATCGGCGAATATTGCGGCCCGGACGAGTGCAGCTTTGTACCCATTGAGAAACGCTGATCGCGGCGGCGCGTCCAAGACCCGGCCTTGGCCGGGCGGACGCGCCACGCGTCATGCAGCATGTATGCAAACGTGAAGACAATTTTAGAATCGGATCGAATGGACCATCTGCGCATGACCCGCCAACGGCGGGTCATCCTGGAAGAGCTGCGCAAGGAGAACATCCATCCGACGGCCGACCTGCTCTACGAGATGGTGCGCAAACGCATGCCCAAGATCAGCCTGGGCACCGTCTACCGCAACCTGGAGATTCTCACGGCTTTAGGCGAGATCCAAACCCTGGAGATCAGCGGCAGCCAGAAGCGCTACGACGGGATTCCCCAGAAGCATTACCACATCCGTTGCGTCTACTGCGGCCGCATGGACGACGCCCCCATCGCGCCCCTGAGCACCCTCGAAGATGAACTTTACGGCGCCACGGTATACACCATCATGGGCCACCGCCTGGAGTTCATGGGGCTATGTCCCGAGTGTTCGCGCAATGAAGAGGCCCGGCGCGTGGCCGAACAGTTACTGGGGATTCCGACGGAGCCGGCCAAACCGACCGACCAAAACTAATTGATCAGCTCCTTGCGCAACCATTCCTTGACCACTCCCTCGACGGCATAGACCCCCTTGAGCGTGCCGTTCTCCTTGGCAAAGGCCTTGCGGATAGCCGGCGGCATTTCGATGCGGGCGATCTCCTTGGCCTCTTCGGAGTTGCGGCGGATCAAATAGATGATCGGCGGCTCTTTCCAGGTGCTGATGGCGAAATAAAGGGTTTCGTCGTTCTTGGAGCGGATCACGTAGTTGCCCCGCGCCCAGTTGTTGCCCCATTCCAGATAGAGTCGCACCGCTTCCTCAGGCGTCATCTCCCAATCGATGGCGTTGAGCAGCTCGGCATCTTGTTTAATATATTCCATGGAACCCATGGCTTTCTCCTTTCGTGGCACCCATGCCAATTCCGTCATGGGGCATGTGCGTATTCGACCGTTCTTAACAGGTTAGCAATTAATATGCCTTCGTCCACCCTGACCGGCCGTAATATTCGCTGAACCTGTACCGCGCGTTTGGCCGAAACGATCGCCTCTCATCGATAGTTGCCGATGGGTCGGACCATCGGCTTGATCATGGATAATCCGTGTGATACGGGTGAATTGAAACACCTGGATGGCGTTGCTCCAAGCCTGGACCGCCCATATTGCATCTGCCGACAAAGCCTTCTCGATATCATCCTGCGTTCACAAAGGGGCGGGGGAGCCGGCGACTCCCGATGAGGTTCATCTGTATTGCGAGACAGATGTGTATCAAGAAACCCGCTGCGCTGGAGAGACACTCCGATTGCATTGAAAAACATTGGGTTGCCGTACCCACGGATCGTCTGGTAATAGCAAGGCAGCGGCTCGGTGTATCATGTACCGCCAGCCGCGGCGATCGTCGTCCGCTTTCGATCTCTGACAGGATTTGCGAAAAGCCTTTATCTGGAAGGCTTCTCCCGGCTTCGGGGCATGGCGCCATGGTTTGGCACAGGTTTTGATAAACCGTTTGAGACGATGGGCTCGATCCGACTCAGCCCTTAATTTCTTCCGGAGACTTCAGCCAAGTGAAACCCTGCGATCGAAACATTCAACGCACGATCGATTTGACGCAGGAGATGATCCGCCTGGCCGACCGCGGCGATGTGGATCGGGAAGACACCGGCTGCGGCATCCTCTATGGCATGCTGCGCGATGCCGCCTACAAGCTCTGGCGCATGGCCGAAGAAGAGAAACAACGTCATTCAAATAAAACAACTCAACCCAAAGCATGAAAAAGGAGGACCGATCGTGGCCAGTTTGAAAGGAAGCCAAACCGAGAAGAACCTTTTAGCCTCTTTCGCGGGCGAATCCCAGGCCCGCAACCGCTACACCTTCTTTGCCGGCAAGGCGCGCAAGGACGGTTTGGTTCAGATCGCCGATATTTTCGATGAGACCGCCAACCAGGAAAAAGAGCATGCCAAGCGATTCTTCAACTTCCTGGAGGGCGGCGACCTCCAGATCACCGGCGCCTTCCCGGCCGGAATCGTGGGCACCACCCAGGACAACCTCATTGCCTCCGCCAATGGCGAAAAACACGAGCACACCGAAATGTACCCCGGCTTTGCCAAGATCGCTCGCCAGGAGGGCTTCGAAGCCATCGCCATGGTCTGGATGGCCATTTCCGTAGCCGAGAAACAACATGAGAAACGTTACCGCGATCTGGCCGCCAACCTGGCCGCCGGTCGCGTCTTCAAACGCGCCCAGGCGGTGGTCTGGCGCTGCCGCAACTGCGGCTACCTGCACCAGGGAATGGAGGCGCCCCAGATGTGCCCGGCCTGTGCCCATCCCCAGGCCCACTTCGAGCTGTTGGGCGAGAACTGGTAGTCCATCCGCGGGCGCCGCGGGCGCCCGCTCTCACCTTTAAACGCAAACTAGGAGGAGCAAAAAATGACCCAACGGCTGGAAGTTTACAAGTGCGGCGTATGCGGCAACATTGTCGACGTACTGCATCCGGGTGCCGGACAACTGGTGTGCTGCGGCCAACCGATGACCTGCCTGAAAGAGAACACCGTCGATGCGGCCAAGGAAAAGCACGTACCGGTGATCGAAAAGATCCAGGGCGGCGTGAAGGTAAAGGTGGGCAGCGTGGCCCATCCCATGGAAGAGAAGCATTACATCGAGTGGATCGAAATCGTGGCCGACGGCAAATCCTATCGTCAGTTCTTAAAGCCGGGCCAGACCCCCGAAGCCACCTTCATGATCGAGGCGGCCAGCATTTCGGCTCGGGAGTACTGCAACCTGCACGGTCACTGGAAGGCGTAATCGAGCCCTCCGTGGCAACCGGTAGGGGCGTACGATGATACGCCCCTACAGACCCAACGAATAACCTACCAGAAGGAGGTGATCGCGTGGCTGACTGGAAATGCTCGAATTGCGGTTATCAATTAGAGGCCAAGACTCCCCCGGAGCGCTGCCCGTCATGCAAAAAGACGTGCGAGTTCCTGGATAACAGCTGCTATACGCCGGATTGCCAGGCCCAAGGCAAGGACCCGCGTATCAAATGAAAGGAGGATTCTATGACGACCCCCCAACATTGTCCGGGCTTTGAAGCATTCAGGAATCTTAAATCCTTCCAGTGCAAGTGTCCGCAGTGCGGCGCGTCCAAGGAGATCTTTTCGGACGAGTTTAATAAAAAGCATAAATGCGACGCTTGCGGCAAACCCATCGACTTTACCCAATGCACATTGGAGGGGGCGGCCGCAACCAAAGCCCCCCGCTGAGGAGAATAAGGATGGATCCTGTCTTCTTGTCACGGCTGCAATTTGCGGCGGCCACCATGTTTCACTTCCTTTTCGTACCGCTGACCCTGGGCCTGTCGATCCTGGTGGCCTATATGGAAACGCGCTACGCGCGCAGCGGAGACAAAATCTATCTGCGCATGACCAAATTCTGGGGCAAGCTGTTTCTGATCAACTTCGCCCTGGGGGTGGTTACCGGCATCACGCTGGAGTTCCAGTTCGGCACCAACTGGTCGCGCTATTCGGCCTATGTGGGCGATATCTTCGGTTCCCTGCTGGCCATCGAGGCCTCGGTGGCCTTCTTCCTGGAATCCACTCTGATCGGTGTATGGATCTTCGGCTGGAAGAAGCTTTCGCCCAAGGCCCACGCCGCGGTGATGTGGCTGGTGGCCGGCGCCGGCAACATTTCGGCCTTGTGGATCTTGATCGCCAACGGCTGGATGCAGCATCCGGTGGGCTATGTGCTGCGTAACGGCCGCGCCGAGCTCAACGACTTCGCGGCCGTGGTCTTCAACAAGTTCGCCCTCATGGAGTTCTTGCACACCGTGCCGGCGGGCTTCATCCTGAGCAGCTTCTTCGTGATGGGTATCAGCGCCTACCATCTGCTCAAAAAACAGGAGATCGACTTCTTCACCCGCTCGTTCAACATCGCCCTGGTGCTGGGGTTGGTCTCTTCGGTGTGGGTGGCGGTCCAGGGAGACCAGCACGCGGTGCACGTCACCGAAGTGCAGCCGGCCAAGCTGGCGGCCATGGAGTCCCACTGGGAAACCACCACCGCCGCGCCCATGCTGCTCCTGGCCATCCCCGATGAAGCGAACGAACGCAACCTTTTCGAGTTCGGCCGCATTCCCGGATTGCTTAGCCTGCTGGGCTACCACGATATCGACGCCGAGGTGCGCGGCCTGAAAGATTTTCCCAAGGAGGACCGCCCGCCGGTGCTGCTTACCTTCCTGTCGTTCCGACTGATGGTAATTCTGGGAACCCTGTTTCCGCTATTGACCGTCATCGGATGGTTTCTGCGCAAGCGCCTGGTGGAGAACCGCTGGTATCTTATGGCTATGGTGGCCGCCATCCCCTTGCCCTATATCGCCATCGAAGCCGGGTGGGTCCTGGCCGAGGTGGGCCGCCAACCGTGGATCGTCTACGGCCTGCTGCGCACCACGGACGCCGCTTCGCCGGTGGCCGGCGTGCAGGTGCTCTCGTCGCTGGTGGCCTTCATCCTCGTATACGGGCTGCTGGGCCTGGTGGGTTTCTTCCTCATCGCCAAGTTCGCCATCCAGGGACCGCCGTTAATGCAAAACGTACCGGCCCGAGCTTGAAACCGTTGACCACGTTTTTTTAATGGGGGATGACACCATGTATTTAGTAGGTATTTGGTTTTACATCTGGGGCCTGTTGTGGGCAATTTTCTTCATCACCGACGGTTTTGACTTCGGCATCGGCACGCTGTATCCGTTTCTGGGGCGCAGCGATCACGACAAGCGGAGCATGATCAATGCCATGGGCCCCCTGTGGGACGGCAACGAAGTGTGGCTGATCACCGCCGGCGGCGTCACCTTCGCTGCCTTCCCGCTGGTTTACGCCGTGATGTTCTCCTCGCTTTACACGGCCCTGATGCTGATTCTCTTCGCCCTGATCCTGCGCGGGGTCTCCATGGAGTTCCGCGGCAAGGTGGATTCGCCGGCCTGGCGCCGGCTGTGGGACACCTGCATCTTCGTCGGCAGCGCCGTGCCGGCCCTGCTCTTCGGCGTGGCCTTCGCCAATATTTTCCAAGGGCTGCCCCTGGAAAAGGTCAACCAGGATTACCTGTTCCAGGGCAACCTGCTGACCCTGCTCAACCCTTACGGACTGCTGGGCGGCATCCTGTTCCTGCTCTTCTTCCTGGAGCACGGGGCAATATGGCTGGCCATCCGCACCGAAGGCGATCTGCAGCAACGGGCCGTGCGCACCGCCGCCAGGATCTGGCTGCCGCTGCTGCTGGCCGCGGTGGCCTTCCTGGCGCACAGTGCCGTGGCCACCAATCTCTACGCCAACTACCTGACCAAGCCCTACCGGTTTATTGTCATCCTGCTGGCTGTGGCCGGCCTGCTCGGCATCCGGATCTTCCTGGCCCGGCGTCAATACTTCAAGGCCTGGTTCGCCTCGGCCCTGGCCATCGTGGCCGCTACCTTTTTCGGTATCGTGGGGTTGTTCCCCAGAATGCTGCCGTCCAGCATCGCCGATGCCTACAGCCTCACCGCCTTCAACGCCGCCTCCAGTCAATTGACCCTCAAGATCATGCTGGTGGTGGTGGTGCTCTTCATCCCGGTGGTGCTGGCCTATCAGATCTGGGCCTATCACCTGTTCCGCACCAAGGTGACCGGTGAAGATATGGCCTATTGAGGAGGGTTGCTTGCCCGCGGTAAAGATGCTAGACAGGAAAAGGGTTGAGGGAGTGACAGGATGAATCGTGGCGTGGTGGTGCTGGTGGTTCTATCGGCGGCCCTGCTGGCGGCCTGGGGCGCCATAGCCCAAACCGGCAAGGGGGCCGAGCAGATCAAGCTGGCCGGTGGCAGCCAGGGACCGGTGCCGTTTCCTCACCATCGCCACCAGAAAGCCTTGGGTGATGACTGCCTGGCCTGCCATGCCTTCTTCGACCAGGAATCGGGCAGTATCGCCAAGTCCAAAGCCGAAGGCAAGATTGCGCCCAAGCAGGTAATGAACACCATGTGCATCCAGTGCCACCGCGACCGCAAAGCGGCCGGCCGGCCCAGCGGCCCCATCGGTTGCGCCAAGTGTCATGTAAAGGAGTAATTCGATGCTCGCATTAGGTCTGCAAGGCAGCCCGCGCAAAAAAGGTAACAGCGATGTGCTGCTCTCCATGTTCATGCAGGCCCTGGAACGCCTGGGGGCCGAAACCATGACCATCGATGTCTGCCGGCGGGCTATCGAGCCGTGCAAGGAGCTGGTCGTCTGCGAGAAAAAGGGGTTTTGCCCCATCGACGACGACATGAGCCGCGAGATCTACGGCCTGCTGCGCAAGGCCGATATCGTGGTGACCGCCTCGCCGGTCTTTTTCTACGGTGTCACGGCTCAGCTCAAGGCTTTAATTGACCGCTGCCAGACCCTCTGGGCCCGCCGGTATACCCTGAAGCTCAACGATCCCGGCCACAAAACCCGCCGCGGCTTCATGCTGGCGGTGGGTGCCACCTCCGGCAAGCAGTTGTTCGACGGCCTGAACCTGACGGCCAAATACTTCTTCGATGGCATCGCGGCCGACTACGCCGGCACCCTGGCGTATCGCCATATCGAAAAGCGCGGTGAGATGGCCTCCCACCCCACGGCCCAGGCCGAGGCGGAGCAGGCGGCCCAAAGCCTGATGCAAGGGTTGGCCGGTCGGTCCAAAGTACTCTTCGCCTGCCGCGAAAACGCCTGCCGCAGCCAGATGGCGGCGGCCTTCGCCCGCCTGTACGGCGGGGAGCGCTGGGATGTGGCCAGCGCCGGCAGCCAGCCCGCAACCCAGGTCAACCCCGACATGGTGACGGTCATGGAAGAGCGCGGTATCGACATGGGCTTTCTGACGACCCAGGGCCTGGAAGCGGCCCTTGAGCGCCACCGGCCCGAGGTCATCGTCACCATGGGCTGTGGCGAGCAGTGCCCCGTGGTGCCCGGCGCGCGGCGCGAGGATTGGGACCTGCCCGATCCGGCTGGACAGTCCATTGAGGTGATGCGCGCGCTCCGCGATCGGATCGAAGCAAAAGTGAAAGCCTTTGTGGCGGCTTGATCGCATCGCAAAGCATGCCTTGGTTGTAAGTAATCGATGAAAAGCATCCCATACAAAGAGGAGGACTCGAATGGAACGTTATGTTTGCACGATCTGCGGCTATGTGTATGATCCCGAGCAGGGCGATCCGGACAACGGCGTGAAAGCCGGCACCAAGTTCAAAGACTTGCCCGAAGACTGGGAGTGCCCGGTCTGCGGCGCGTCCAAATCCGATTTCGAAAAAGAAGAGTAAGGCCGGCCGGCATTTCCCGGATGCCCTTTTTGCACGTGGCGAAAAGGGCATTGCCATTTCTGGCTGGCGGCCCGTTTTGAGCCCATTAGCAAAGGAAGCGGAACATGAAACCCATTGAAATCGCCAAAGGCGTCTACGATGTCGGCGTCAATGACTGGAACATCGAAGATTTTCACGGCTACTCCACCCCCCTGGGGACCAGCTACAACGCGTTTCTGATCGTGGATGAAAAGATCGCCCTCATCGACACGGTGAAGAAAGAGTTCGCCGATCAATTGATCGCCAACATCGAGCGCATCGTCGATCCGCGCAAGATCGATTACATGATCAGCAACCACACCGAGATGGACCACTCCGGAGGCCTGGCCCGGGTGATGCACCGCATCGGTGAAGACAAGCCGATCTACTGCTCCAAGCTGGGGGCCAAGAATTTGGCCCTGCACTTTTCCCAGCGCTACAACTACCATGCGGTTCAGGAGGGCGAAAAACTCTCTTTGGGCCAACGCACCTTGACCTTCATGGAGACGCGCATGGTGCACTGGCCCGACAGCATGTTCACTTACCTCCTCGAAGAGCAGATGCTCTTTTCCAGCGACGGCTTCGGGCAGCACTACGCCGGTTTCGAAAAGTTCGACGACGTGATCGGCCACACCATCATGCCGCACGCCAAGAAGTATTTCGCCAACATTTTGCTGCTCTATGCGCCCCTGATTCTCAAGCTGATCGACAAGGTGAGCAAGATGGGTCTGGCGATCAAGACCATCTGCCCGGACCACGGCGTGATCTGGCGCAAGGACCCGGGTAAGATCATCGCGGCCTATGACCAGTGGAGCCGCCAGACGCCCAAGCGCAAGGCTGTGCTGGTCTACGACACCATGTGGCACAGCACCGAGCGCATGGCCGAGGCCATCGCGGCCGGCCTGAGCGCCGAGGGCATCCAGGTGCGGCCCATGTATCTGCGCAAGTGGCACCGCAGCGATGTGATGACCGAGGTGTTGGATGCCAAGGCGGTGATTGTGGGTTCGCCGACCCTCAACAACGGGCTCTTTCCCACGGTGAGCGATTTTCTGACCTACATGAAGGGGCTCAAGCCGGTGGGCAAGATCGGCGCGGCGTTCGGCTCCCATGGCTGGAGCGGCGAGGCGCCCAAGCTGATCGGCCAGGAGCTGGAGTCCTTGCAGTTCGAGATGGTGGCGCCCATTCGGCGCCAGTTCGTGCCCGACGGCAAGAGTCTGGAAGAGAGCTACGCGTTCGGCCGGGCCATCGGCCGGCAGATCGTGGCCCAGGTGCCGGCATGAAACGACCCGCGGTGGATATCGCCGGCTGCACCCTGTGCATGGGGTGCGTTGCGGTCTGCCCGGAAGTGTTCAGCTTGAACGATGCCGGGTATATTGTCGTGGCGGAGATGGAAGCGTATCCCGCGGCGTGCGTGAACGAGGCCATTAAGTACTGCCCGGAGGATGTGATCTCTTGGGAAGAGGAGTAGTAAAAAACAGAATACAGAAGTCAGCGGCGGCGCCGGCTGGGTAGCCGGTTCAATCAAGAGTGAAACAATGCAGTTTTTTTGATCGTAGGGGCGACCGGCGGTCGCCCTTCACGGCCAGAGGTCGTTTCAGTTCCGACGATTCATGCAGCTCCATGAACATTGTGGTTCCAGGAGAGGGCGACCGCCGGTCGCCCCTACAATTCCGCGACAAGCTCCTGGGTAAATACAGCTGAGTCGCCGGTTAGTTTCATAAGAGGAGCCCCCTATGTCGAAAGCCATTCTGTTTGTCTTCAACGGCGACCCCATGTGCTTCGTGCATGTGCTGCTTAACGCCCTGGAGATGCAGGCGCGCGGCCAGTACGGCCGCATCGTGATCGAAGGATCGGCCACGCGTCTGGTGGCCGAGCTGCCCAAGCCGGAGAACCCCCTGCACGGGCTGTGGGAGAAGGTCAAGGCGGCCGGCCTGGTCGAAGGGGTGTGCAAGGCCTGCGCCCAGAAGATGGGCAGCCTGGCGGCGGCCCAGGAGCAGAACCTGCCGCTGCTGGACGAGATGAACGGCCACCCCAGCATGGCCCGCTTCCGGGAGGCTGGCTTTGACATCGTCACTTTTTAGCGCCGCCTGGCTTTCGCCTCTCCTGGGACATGCCCATGCGTCAGCTTAAAGCGCAGGTGCTGGCCCTCTTGCGGGCTGACGATCTGCCGTCGGCCCTGGCCGCCCTGGTCCAGTGGCCGCCGCGCCAGGTGGTCAATCCCCTCATCGGTTTGCTCTACCACGGCGAGCCGCGGGTGCGCTGGCACGCGGTGGCGGCCCTGGGGCAGGTGGTGGCGTGCCTGGCCGACGAGGATACGGAAGCGGCGCGGGTGGTGATGCGGCGGCTCATGTGGAGTCTCAACGACGAGTCGGGCGGCATGGGCTGGGGCGCGCCCGAGGCCATGGCCGAGATCATGGCCAATCACCAACGCCTGGCCCGGGAATATGCCTGCATCCTGGTTTCTTACCTCAATCCCAACGGCAATTTCCTGGAACATGAAGGCTTGCAGCAGGGGGTGCTGTGGGGCCTGGGGCGATTGGCCCAGGCGCATCCTGACCTGGTTGCGGCAGCCGTGCCGTTCGTCCGGCCCTATTTGTCGTCGCCCCTGGACGATCTGCGCGGCATGGCCGTCTGGGCCGCCGGGGGAGTGCGAGACCCTGCCACGCGAGATGCGCTGCACGCCTTGCGCAACGACCCGACCTCCATAACCATCTTCGACCAAGGGCGCTTGGCCCGACGCACCATCGGCCAGATGGCCCAAGCAGCCCTGGTCTGAATTTCTTCGCTGGTCTTGACGTTAGCTTCCCGCCAGAAAATTTAAAATGTTTTCCATGCGTTCATTGGAAGGCGCGATCCGCTCTTTTTGCCCCCGAATATCCCCTTCGCTCTGGATGTAGGGCTCTGGCGCCAATTCATGGCCGCAATGAAAAAGGAGCTGGGCGATGCTCTGCTCGGTGGATTCCAGGTGAAACTGCAACCCCAGGGCGCCCGGCGGGTAGAAAAAGGCCTGGTGGCGGCAGGCCTGGCTCTGGGCCAGATGAATGGCGCCGGCCGGCAGGTCGAAGGTGTCGCCATGCCAATGGAACGCAAAGAATTGCTCAGGGAACAAGGAATCCCAAGGCTGGCTTTGCGCTCCGACGGCGCGGGTCACCGGGTACCAGCCGATCTCCTTATGGCGGTTCTTATAAACCTCGGCACCCAGCACATCCGCCAGGAGCTGGGCCCCCAGGCAGATGCCGAGCACTTTCTTCTCCGCGGCCAGGACGCGCTCGATAAAGCGCTTCTCTGGGGTCAGCCAGACGTAATCGGCGGTGTCGTACACCCCCATGGGGCCGCCCATGACGACCAGCAGATCGAAGGCCTTGATCGGCGGCAACGGTTCACCGCCGAACAAAGACGTGGCTGTTAGACCGTGACCCTGTTGCCGGGCCCAGGTCTCGATATGGCCAAGGCCTTCGAAAGGAACATGTTGCAGATAATGGATGCGCATAACTGCCTCTCTTCCCACATTTCTTACTCGTATGCGTGCTCGAAAACACCTCCCGAGCGCGCCACCAATGACCCCATATAATTGACAGGCCCCGTCCCCTCCTTGACTTAGGTCAATTCTCTTTCCAGGCGAACCCGCTATCAATCTAACTCGAATGCGGCGCGCGCTGGCGATTATTGCAAGTTCATGGAGAGAAACGATCCAAATGCATAGCATAGGCCCTTATCTCAAACAACCCAGGCATCTTTTCCAACTGGCGGTGCTATTGCTCACCCTGGCCATCGGCCTGCAATTTTACTTCTATGTGCGCCAGGCGTCCGGCACCGGCGCCATCACCGTGGCCCGGCCGCCGGGGGTGGAGGGCTTTTTGCCCATCGGCGCCCTCATGGGCT
>JAKAFO010000084.1 GCA_021819735.1 Deltaproteobacteria bacterium | reverse complement strand
CGCTGTCAATCAAGGCGGTTGTGGGGGCATGGCTTTGTTGCGGCCTTCTTCGATGGTTTTAGCCAGGCACTGCTGCTGCGCCGATTTCGATGCCCCGATTGCGGCTGCATCATCCGCATGAAGCCATTCGGACATGGCACCAACAAAAATTGCAGTCAGTAGCGAGAACTTTGCTTTAAGAAAATGCGACAACTTTATTGACAACGACCGTTCTGAGTGCCGCCGGGATGAACCTTGCAAAGCTGCTCAAATGGGCAGGTACCCTTCTGCGCCTTATTTTTGCGTGGCTTTTTAAATGCCAAAAAACGTTATTTTTGCTGCCATCGATTGAAAATGAGCTTTTTCAGAATCGACTAATTTATATGCTCCTTGAAAGGGCTGCCCCCCCTTCTCTTCGTAGTTTCCATTTTGGGCCATACCACCTCAACGCAAAGCCGAGGTCTTCCGGCAATTCAATAGACTGAAAACAGGACAGGGATTAGTTTAGCCTTGTGTAGCCCAGATATTAGTTCCAATACACCTACAAGCCAGATGAACCAAATCGCATCCATCAAATTCTTCCTGAAAATGACAGGCTTTACCAAATACTCATCCGGCTCTTTAAAGGCAGATCGTTTTGGAAAAAAAGCCGGTGTATTTTTGCAATAGGCGGCAAATGTTTCTTTATGTATCTTCGCCAGTCTCATTTCTTCGCTCTTGATCACCAAAGGGTAGTAGACTGCGAACAGACATAGTGTGACCAGGGGAATCGATATGGTTTTGGTGGCCAATGCGACGCCGACTGCTCCTATCATGCTGAAAAAGTAGAGAGGGTTGCGGCATAGCGCATATGGGCCGGTCATAACCAGGGTATGATCTTTGTACCCGGAAATATAGATAGCGCACCAGAGGCGCCCCAACGCTCCTATCCCGACCAGGATAATAGCCGCAAAAAAAAGAAGTGCGCCGAACAATGGTGTCTTTTCCCATTCACTTCCAACGAACAACAATCCAACGCCCAGGATAAGTAAAAATATCTTGGAAAATTCCACGCGATAGCGTTCAAACAATTGTTTTGCTGCCACAGTTTATTTCTCCTTACGGTCCAGTAGTATGCCTGCTTTAACCGACATCGACCTTAGTCAACCAAACGGATCATTGATATGTGCATCGATCATCCGCCCTGCAGCGCTCTATCTGTAATTCTATTGTCGCACAATCTATATTCGCTTGTTTAAGTCATGGCAAGCGTGATGCACGAATTCATTAAAATCATCCGGATTGGGGATAAACTCGATGTCAACACCGACAACAATTAGCCGTATGGTCGAATCGAGCCGATGACAAATTCGGTAAAAATCCTTTTCTGTGGTTGCCAACCATTCTGCACCTTTATTGCGGCTTCTCCTTTCAAATTCCACTAAATCTCCGTCAGTATACCGATAGTGGTCATGGTATTCGAGGAACTCAATAATTTGCACCCCTAAGGAGATCAGACTCTTTCTGAAATCCAGGTTCTTGGCGATTCCGGAAAATGCCAGTACCTTGGCGCCAACCATAGCGGAGGTTTCAAGGGGTGCCAATCTTAACGAACAGCCACTTGTCTTTGCGCCATTCGGAGCGGCTGCCTTGTAGACAACTGGTTTGTGTCTGGTGAAAAAGGCCTTCGATGGCATATCCACTTCTTTTACCGACATAGATATCTGCTTCTCGGATGGACACCGGGTAAAGATAATGGCATCTGCTTGGTTGCTGCTTGAAATCGGCGCGCGCATCGGACCTCGAGGCAGCAGATTGCCGTTGCCAAAAGGGCTACGGGCATCGAGCAACAACAAATTCAGGTCGCGCCGCACCCTCAAATGTTGGTAGCCATCGTCCAGAATAATGACTTCAGCCTGAAATTCTTGGATCGCTTTTAGACCAGACCGGTAGCGATCCTTGCCGACTAACACGGGAATGCCGATTAGCTTGGCAGCCATCATGAATGCTTCATCGCCGGCCCTATCCGGATCCAGGTAGATGCGCTGGCCATCGGATACAACGGCACCTCGACTCTGGGCTCGCCCTCCATAGCCACGACTTAGGACTACGACGCGGTACCCAATACCTTGAAGATACCTCGCCATATAGATGGTCATTGGTGTTTTTCCGGTGCCGCCAACCGTCAAATTCCCCACGGAGATCACGCGGCAAGACAAGCGATGCCGCCTCAAATGGCCACGATCATAAAGCAGGTAGCGCATTTGGGAAAATTTCCCATACATCCGAGAGACACCATACAAAATTTTGCTGGTATTCGGCCACTTTCCGGCATCCCGCCCTTCGATGATTGTCCGGATGCGCTCTTTAACTTTCATAGCGAGTGGGTGCATTTTCGGCGTTTCCCATCGCAATCGTTTTCAGGATGATCGCCATGGTATTCTCAAGGGCTCCGGTGTTAGACTTAAAGACGTGCAATGCACGTTGCCCGACCTGGTGACAATATATTTTGTCAGATAACAAATCGGATATTGCCTCATGAAATTGCCTTTCGTTGTGCACGCACAAGGCCCCTCCCGCGGTTGTTAATTTTTGGGATACATCGGCAAAATCGCTCATATCGGGGCCAAACAAAATTGGCTTGCCGAATGACGCGGCCTCCAATGGATTATGTCCGCCTTCCGCTACCATGCTCCCACCGATGAAGGCAACATCGGCCAGGGCATAGAGTCGACGGAGGATGCCGATAGTGTTTACCACCAATGCATCGCATTGGTCATGGGACTTATCATAGGCTAAATTGGAGATATATCCCACAGTCAAACCATGTTCACGAAACAGCCGCCCGATGCTTTCGGCACGCCCTGGATCTCTCGGCGCCACAATCATCAATAATTGGCCAAACCTCTGTTTTAATTTCTTGAAGACCCCGACTCCCAGAATTTCTTCTCCCTGATGTGTGCTACCCAAAAGAACAATCGGTCGCTGAGCGGCAATTCCTAGTTCGACACGAAGATTTCCCTGTTCGAATGAGGGCTTTTCGGTACTTTTCTGTTCAAATTTGAGATTTCCAGTCACCACCACCCTTTCGGCTGGCGCTCCGATATGAATAAAACGCTCTGCATCCGCTTCAGTCTGAACCCCGATGTACCTAAAACTAGCCATAATATTGCGGCTGAAACCGCCAATCAAACGATAGGCCCTGAAAGAATCGGTTGAAAGCCTCGCATTTACCAGCAAGACTGGAATTCCGCAACGCTGCATGTGCATCTGAAAATTGGGCCATATATCAGTTTCGACAATGACTACAGCTTTCGCATGGATGCTATCGGCAATAAATTTTACGGAAAAATAAAGGTCATAGGGGAAATAGAACAATGCAGTCACTTTTCCAGAAAACAACTGCCGAGCCGTCCTCATACCGGTATGGGTCGATACTGAAAATACAACTTTTTGCGCCGGCAGTCTCTCCATTAAAGAATTAATTATGGGTTCAGCCGATATCACCTCCCCCACAGACAAAGCATGAATCCAAATCGGCCGATCTTCACGACTTATTGCATGCAAAAACCTTTTGCTGTCAGCCGCCCAGCCCAAACGATGAAGAAATGTCGCGCGGCGTTTTTGCTTTACCATTGACAATATCAGGTAGGGCAAAGCGATGAAGGCGGCAAATGTCAAGATTAGATTATACCACAACAACATTTATCGCTTCCTTGCTGACTCCAGTAAATTCAATAACTGCTCCATTTGCTTTTTGGATTCAGCAGTCTATATTTTTTTCAAGTTGAATTATTCTGCGTTCATAAACAAATAGGCCGCCAGACTGAAAAACAGCAAATTAACTCCCCAGGCAGCGAGCAGGGGCGGTAAAATACCTGCATAGCCAAGTCGCAGAAAGAGCAGAAAAAATGTTATTGCATATAAGAACACGATCCCGAGCCCGTAGACAATACTGATTGCAAGTCCATCCTTGATCTTTCCTCGGGCTGCCAAGCCGGCGCCAACCAAGGTCATGATGAGGCAAACAAACGGAAACGAAATTTTTGCATGCAAATCTACCTCATAGCGTGTTGCGTCGTACCCTTCGGCTCGTATCTTTTTGACGTAATCGTTGAGCTGTAAAAAACTCATCTCCTCAGTTTGAGGAGCGGCTTTAGCCAGTTCTTCCGGTGTAAATGGCAAATCCACCCATTGAGACTCGAATAAAGAGATATGCCAATCCTCTGTGAGTTGATCTCGTTGCTGGGCGATTCCTTCTTTGAGCAGCCACCGTCCCTTCTGGAATACGCCTATTTTTGCATCTATGCGTTGGACCAAATTTGATTGTTTGTCGAAACGATTCACATTGATCCCCATGACGCTCATCGTTTCCGGCTCATAATATTTCAGATGGATAATGGCCCGTTCTCCTTTAAGCCAAATGTCTTTCTGTTGGATGGTGGTCATGCGGTTCCTTTTGACCTCCTGCAGCCAAATTTTATTGGCGCGGATCATGGTTAAAGGTGCCACCCCTTCGTTCATCAACAGCACCAGTAAGGTGGCCGCCACTCCACAGGACAAAATTGGGCTTATCAGGGAAACCAAATTGATCCCGCTGCTACGCAACGCTATTAGTTCATTATGCTTGCTCATCAGACCGAAAGTGATCAAGACCGACAGCAATACCCCCACAGGGGTTATCTGAATTAAGATCAATGGCAACTTATAGCCGAAATAGAGCAATGCCCTCCCAAATGGTACCTTGGCTTCCATAAAATTGTCGATCTTCTCAATAAAATCGACTGTCAGATAAATACCCATCACCGCGATAAGAATGATGCCGAAGTGTTTTGCGATTTCCTTGACGATATATCGAGACAGAATGGTCATCAAAGATCCTTGGGGCGATGTTCGTATGTTGAGCGGGTCTTTCTTCCCGTGGCTCGAAGATTGGATTGAAGTATCCGCAAAAACTCGGTTCCTTTTGAAATAAAAGGCAACCTAACGGGGCGTTCACGCACCGCCTGTACCAGGAGATATGCCCCAATAGTTCCGCTAACGACATTGGGCATCCACATGCCAAGTGCTGGAGGATAAAAACCTGATTCAGCCAGCATCCAACCAAAAGAGAGCATAATATAATATAAAAGGAAGAATCCAAGCCCCAAACCTATTCCATAAGCACGTTTGGCGGATCTGGCACTAATGCCCAAGGGCATTCCAAGCAACGCCATCGCAAGACACGCTGCGGGCAACGCGAACTTCTTATGCCACTCCTTTAGAGCACCCAAGTTTGCTTTTTTCCCTTTTGGAGGATGGGCAGTTTTGTAAAGTTGCGTAATTCCCATCTCACGAACTTGCTCCCCTTTTTCTCCAAGTGCCTCAAGATTGCGCTTTACATCCAAACGGATTTCATAACTATCGAAGGCTACTGTATTCGCTCTCCGGTCGTCTAAGTCCACCTGATGAATGGTCCCGTTCAACAATTGCAGGTGAATCGTCAATTGCTCTTTATTGAAAAATAACCGGCCTTGTGGCGCCACCACTGTACTGCTGACTTTGGCCGACCGATGATCTTCGATGAAAATATCTTTGAGAACCTTGGTGTCTTTGTCAATATCATGGAAATAGAGGACCACATCCTTGTATGTGTCAATGAATTGCCTGGGCTTCAGACCCAAATCAACATTTTCGGTTGCCACTTTATAAAGTAGTTGTTTAGATGCACGATGGCACAGCGGCGAAGCATATATGGTCATACCTGCGGTGACGAAGGTACCGCCCAACCCGAAAAGAAAAATAGGCGGCAAGAGATGATAGAGGCTTATACCGCCAGCTTTTAGGGCAACAATTTCCATATCCCCCGACATTCGCAAGAACGTCAGCAGCGCAGATAACATGACGGACATAGGGATTACAAACTGGAGGAAATACGGCAGGGTATAAACCAACAGCAAGCCTAACGTACCCATACCGATCTGGTAGTTTACAATATGGCTTGTGATTATCTTCATTTGGCTGATGATGAAGATAAAGGTAAAAAAGGTTACGCTGACACAAAAGGGTGATAGAAGTTCCTTGAATAGGTATCGTTGGATGGTTGTGTGCATGCTAGGCAGCGCCTGCCCTTTAGGACAAGGGATGGGTTCCCTTTTGGGTTGACCGGAATAAATCGACATCCAGTGTCATTGGCAATTGATCTTTACAAAACGCCTAACCCTATTGGGCTCTAACCCAAAAGTCAACCTCGGAAGGCATGCATTGGGAAACTTAGCCTTGACATGGAGGCATAAAATAGGTTAGCAAAACCCGTTTGTTAGGCGTTTGAAAAGGGCATGAAGTGCTTGAATTATCAGGATAACGGGTGCGATGGACCGCAAGGTGCGTCGAAAAACCCGTTTTGTGCATATAGAGGCGGAATATGGAAAACGAGAAACCAGCCGATCTAACGGCCCAGCGTAAAGAGAAGATCGATTCCTTGCGCGCCGAGGGCATCAATCCTTTCCCCAGCGGGTTTCGCGTCGCGCACACCGTGGCGGATATCCGCCAAGCCATCGACGCCAACGCCCCCGAAGCATTGCAAGCCGTGGCCTTTACGGTGGCCGGTCGCATGATGGCCGTCAACAGTTTCGGCAAATCGGCTTTTGTGCGCTTCAGGGACCGCACCGGCCAGATGCAGGCCTATATTCGCAAGGATAAGGTCGGGGATGCGCCCTACGCCCTGTTCAAACGCCTGGACATCGGGGATTTCATCGGCCTCACCGGCACCGTCTTTCTCACCAAAACCGGTGAGTGGACCTTGCTGGCTGACTCCTTTCAACTTCTGTGCAAAGCCATGCGGCCGCTGCCCGAAAAATTCCATGGACTTAAAGATCCCGAGAAGAGATATCGCCAGCGGTACGTGGATTTGATCATGAACAGCGAAGTTCGGCGCATTTTTACCACGCGCAGCCGCGCCGTTCAGGCGATTCGCCAGTTTTTCCTGCAGCGGGATTTCCTGGAAGTGGAAACCCCCATGATGCAGCCCCTTGCCGGCGGCGCCGAAGCGACACCATTTGTGACCCACCACAACGCCTTGGACATGGACCTGTATCTGCGCATCGCGCCGGAACTCTACCTCAAGCGTCTCGTGGTGGGCGGATTCGAGCGCGTCTTCGAAATCAATCGCAACTTTCGCAACGAAGGCATTTCCACTCAGCATAACCCCGAATTCACCATGCTGGAATTTTACCAGGCCTATGCCACTTATCATGATCTCATGGAGATGACCGAGTCTCTCTTCTCCTCGGTGGCCGAACAAGTGCTGGGCAGTACCAGCATCTCCTACCAGGGGCAAACCATCGAGTTGAAAGCGCCCTGGCGGCGCATCAGCCTCACCGAGGCACTGGAGCAAATGGGCGGCCTCTCCCCCGGGTTGTTGAACGATCAGCAGGCATTGATCGCGTTTGCCGCGGAAAAGGGTGTCCACCTGACCAAAACCCGCTCCACCGGGAAGATCATCACCAAACTGTTCGATGCCCTGGTGGAGCCCCAACTGATTCAACCCACGTTCATCACGGGCTATCCCGTGGAGGTATCGCCGCTGTCGCGCCGAAGCGAAACCAACCCGGCGCTTACCGAGCGGTTCGAACTGTTCATCGCCGGGTTCGAGATCGCCAACGGTTTTTCGGAACTCAATGATCCCGAAGATCAGCGCGGCCGCTTCATGCAGCAGGTCGAAGACCGCATCGAAGGCAATGAAGAGGCCCACTTGATGGATGAGGATTATATCGAAGCCCTGGCCTACGGCATGCCGCCGACGGCCGGCGAAGGGATCGGCATCGATCGGCTCACGATGCTGCTGACGGACGCGCCATCGATTCGGGAAGTCATTCTCTTCCCCCACATGAAGCTCAAAAGTCAGTAGTCGCGGACAAACAAACTGAGATCCATCGGGGGGCCGGCGCTGCCGGACCAGCGATCGAGAGGCTGATGCGATTCGAACTTTTCATAAGCCGTCGCTACTTCAAATCCAAGCCCAGAAGAACAATTCTCTCCTTGATCACCTTGTTGTCCATCGCCGGGGTCACCATCGGGGTGACTGCCTTGATCGTGGTCATCGGCGTGATGTCGGGCTTCGAGTCGGATCTCAAAACCCGAATCCTGGGGATCGAGCCGCACCTGGTCATCGACCGCGTGGATCAACCGTTTCGCAATTTTCATGAGGTTGTCGCTTTGGCACGGCAGACACCCGGTGTGCAAGCCGCCTGGGCCGTGCAGGAACTGCAGGTCATGCTCAAGGCCGATACCCGCATTTCCGGAGCCGTCATCAAGGGGGTGGATCCACTGGCCGCCGCCAAGGGGCTGTCCATACCAAGCCTGGGTTCACTCGTCCCATCTGCCGATCTGGCCAAACGGAGCCGGCCGGAGGCGCCCATGCCGCCACCGCTGATCATGGGCCGGGATTTGGCGCGTGCTCTGGGCGTTATTCAGGGCGATACGCTTTTCGTGGTCTCCCCCAAAGGCACGCTGGCGCCGGTGGGCGTCGTTCCTTATATGAAGCGTTTCGAAGTCGTCGATTTTTTCCAAACCGGTATGTACGAGTATGACGGCAGCCTGGTCTTCATGCGTCTGGAGGATGCCCAGGCCCTGGCCCGCACCCAGGATAGCGCGAGCGCGGTGGAGTTGCGGGTGGATCGGGTTTTCAAGTCGGCGGAAATTGGGCGGCAGATCGTCAGCCGCCTGGGTGGCGGCTATCGTTCACAGGACTGGATGCAGTTGAATCAAAACCTATTTTCGGCCCTGAAACTGGAAAAAGCGGCCATGTTCATCACCCTCACCTTGATCACACTGGTGGCCACCTTCAGCATCACCAGTTCCCTGGTCATGATGGTCATGGAGAAAACAAAGGATATCGCCATTCTCAGGACCTTGGGGGCCACGGCCCAAAGCGTTAAACGCATTTTTGTGTTGCAGGGCATGATCATCGGGGTGATTGGAACCGTTGCAGGGGTTTTTTTCGGGACCTTGTTGTGTTACGTGCAGGATGCCTATCAATTGATCCGGCTGCCGGGGGATGTCTACTACATCACGGCATTACCTGTGGATCTAAAAATTTTGGATGTCGTGGCCGTGGCGCTCTCGGCCATGTGCATCTGCTTTTTGGCCACGCTCTATCCGGCGGTTCAGGCATCCCGGTTCAATCCCGTGGAGGCAATCCGTTATGGTTGATGCATCGAAACAAAATACAGCCGGCACCATGAAAACAAACCTGACGCGTGATGGGCTTTTGCAGGCATCCGGCTTGTGCAAAAGCTTTCAAAGCAGCAAGGCCCGTATCTGGGTGCTCAAGGACCTGAACGTGACCATTCAGCCCAGGGAGACCCTGGCGGTGGTGGGCGCCTCGGGTATCGGCAAATCCACGCTGCTGCATATCCTCGGCACCTTGGATCGTCCCGACAACGGCAGCCTGCTCTTCGAGGGAGAAGATGTGCTTCGGTATGGCGAGCAGCGGCTGGCTCAGTTTCGCAACCAAACCATGGGCTTTGTTTTTCAATTCCATCACCTGCTGCCGGAGTTCTCGGCTCTGGAAAATGCCATGATGCCGGCCTTGATTCAGGGTATGGATAAAATCGAAGCGGCCGATCTGGCGGAGAGTATCCTGACCCGCGTCGGGCTTTCCGAACGGCTGCACCACAAAGCCACGGATCTATCTGGAGGCGAGCAGCAGCGCGTGGCCTTGGCCCGCGCCCTGGTGCTCAAACCGCCCCTGCTGCTGGCCGATGAGCCCACCGGCAACCTGGACAAACAGAACAGCAATCAGATTCATCACCTGTTGCTGGAACTAAATCAGGAGCTTGGTATGGCTCTGGTGGTGGTGACCCACAACATGGAACTGGCATCCATGATGGCGCGCCAGGCCACCATCGCTGAAGGCCGGCTCGAATATCAAACCTGACCGGCTTACCGGGATGCAAGATGAAGTGGAAGTTAAGGCATTCTGACGCCTTAGAAGAGATCTAACGCCCCTTATACTTGAATAAAGGCGAAGCGATGCGCAAATCCAAGTTGATGCCACCTTATGCCCAATTTGTATGGCTTGCCTTGCTGCTGATGGTCTTATGCGGGCCGGCCGCCATTGCGGCTGAAGATCCGGCCGACCCGAGCGCCATCAAGGTGCTGTTCATGCCGTTCCAGATCAACGCCCAAAGCGATCTATCCAATCTGCGCACCCAAATCCCAGGGGTTCTGGCCCAACGTCTGCAAAAGGAAGGGGCTCTGCCGGTTACCATCGATGAATCCGCCGTTGAGGAGGCGCTCAAAATCACTTCCGGCAATATGGAAGACATCCGCAATAAAGCCATGGCAGAGGGGGCGCAGCAGGTGGTTTGGGGCAGTTTTACGCTGATCGGTACCACCTTCAGCCTGGATATGCGCTTGATGTCCGCCCAGGCCGGCGCGTCGCCCGAGCGCTTCTTCTCCCAAGGCCAGAATCTGGAAAGCCTGGTTCCGGTGGTTAACGATCTGGCGGATCAAATCGGGACCAAGCTATTTGGCAGACAATTGATCACCGATATCCGTGTGCAGGGAAATCAGCGCATCGAATCGGATGCGATATTGCGGGTGATCAAAACCCAAAAGGGCAGCGTCTACAGGTCGGATGCGCTCTCCAATGACCTGCGGGCGGTTTATGCCATGGGCTATTTCGACGACGCGCGCATCGAAGTCCAATCCAATGCCGAAGGCAAAAGCGTCATCTTCCATATCAAGGAAAAACCCACCATCCGTTACATCAACATCAAAGGCAACTCGTATATCGAGGAAGAAAAAATCCGTGAGAATCTGACCATCGCCACCGGCGCCATCCTGAACATCTTCAAGGTGCGCAGCAACATCGACCAGATCGAAACGCTCTACAAGGAAAAGAACTACCACAAAGCCCATATCGACTACAAAATCAAGCCGCTGGACAATAATCAGGCCGACCTGGAATTCATCATCGACGAAGGCCCCAAGATTTTCGTGACCGCCATCCATTTCGAAGGCAATAAGGCCTTTACCGATAAGGAGCTGAAGAAAAAGCTCAAGGTATCGGAAAAAGGCTTTTTCTACTGGCTCACCTCCTCGGGCGACCTGGACCGCGCGGCGCTGGATCAGGATGTTGCCACCCTGAATGCCTTTTACAGCAACCAGGGCTACATCAACGCCCGGGTCGGCGAGCCGCGCATCGACATCAAAGACGAGGGCATCGAAATTACTTTAAAAATTGAGGAGGGCCAACGCTTCAAAGTGGGCAGGGTCGATGTGACCGGCGATCTGATCAAATCCAAAGAAGAGTTGCTCGCGCCATTGAGCATCTCCAAGGAGTCTTACTACAACCGTGAAAAGATCCGCAACGATGTCCTGACCCTCACCGACTTTTACTCCGATGAAGGTTATGCCCATGCCGACATCATGCCGCGCATCGATCAAAACCCGGAACAACAGGTGGTGGATATCACCTTCACCATCCAGAAGCACGAGCAGGTCTATTTCGAAAAAATCATCATCAGCGGCAACACCAACACCCGCGACAAAGTCATCCGTCGCGAGCTGCGAGTCTATGAGCAGGGTCTGTTCAGCGGCAAGGATCTCAAGCGCAGCGTCCGCAATCTCTACCGCCTGGATTACTTTGAAGATATCAAGGTGGATACGCTCAAAGGTTCGTCCGAAGACAAAATGGTCCTCAAGCTGGATGTCACCGAAAAACCCACCGGCAGCTTTACCTTCGGCGCCGGCTACAGTTCCGAGGAGAAGGTCTTTTTCACCGGCTCCATCGCCCAGCGCAACCTCTTCGGCCGTGGGCAGACCCTGAATTTCACCGGGACGATCGGCGCAAAAACCACCTCATTCGTCTTGAGTTTTTTGGAGCCCTACCTCTTGGACACGCGGGTCAGCGGTTCGGCGAGTATCTACAACCAGGACAAGGAGTACGACGAGAACTACTACGACCGCAAGAGCCAGGGCGGCGGGCTGTCAGTCGGCTATCCGGTGTTCGATTTCACTACCGCCCGCCTGGGCTATCGCCTGGATCGCAGCGATGTCAGGATTTACAATGGATACGAATCTCTGGTACCACCCGACATCATCGAACTGGAAGGGATCAACTGGACCAGCAGCGTCGACACCAGCTTGACGTACGACTCCCGGGACCGGACGTTCAATGCCACCGAAGGTTCCCGGCACAGCATCAGTTTCGAATACGCAGGCCTGGGCGGCGATATCGGCTTCAACAAAGCCATCGGTCAGACCATGTGGTATATTCCCATCTTTGGAAAATGGCTCGTCGGCTGCGCCAATGCCAAGATCGGCTGGGTCGCAGAGAACGACGACGCCAAAACCCTTCCGGACTACGAAAAATTCTATTTGGGCGGCATCAATAGCCTGCGCGGTTTCGGCTACCAAGGGGTTTACATCCCCGAAGAGAACGAAAACGGCATCATTTACAAAACCGGCGGCGAGCGGATGCTTCAATTCAATGCAGAACTGATCTTTCCCATCGTGCCCAGTGCCGGCGTTAATGGCGTTGTTTTTTACGATACCGGCAACGTTTATACGGACAGCTACGATATATCGGACATGCGCCAGAGCGCCGGAGGGGGTATTCGCTGGCTCTCCCCCATTGCCCCCATCAGGATCGAGTATGGTTATATTCTGGATCGCCGGGAAAACGAATCCAAAGGGGATTTTGAATTTACCCTGGGAGGATCATTCTAATATCCGGCCCAACCCCCTTGCAATGCAATCTGGTTCTGATAAAAACCGGGGATGTCGATCAAAACTAAAAAATTTTGCTTATTACCCATAATAAAAGGGAGGCGTCATGCGATTGAGTAAGATTGTGATGTTGTTGAGTTTGGCTTTTTGTTTGTTGACCCTTGGCATCCCTTCCGTCTATTGCGCGGATGTCGCCAAAATAGGAACGGTCAATTTTCAGAAGATTTTCGAAAACTCCACGCAAGGCAAAGCGGTCAAAGCCGAAATCAACACTCAGGGACAGCGCATGGAGCAGGATCTTAAAGCCAAAGGAGAGGAGATCAAGGCTCTGGAGAAACGCCTGGGTGATAATGCCGGGGTGATGAGCAAAGAGGCCCGCGAGGAGCAGCGCTGGGAATATGAGCGCAAGATTGACGAGGTAAAGGCGCTCAAGAAGAAATATGATCGTCAGATTCAGGAAATGCAGATGCAGAAGGTCAACAGCGTGCGCCAGGAGGTGCTGCAACTGATCCAGGAGTATGGGAAAAAAGAGGGCTATTTATTGATCGTCGAAGATATCAACGTGGTTTATGCGCCTTCGAATATGGATCTGACCGACGAAATCATTAAACGCTTAAACGCAAAAAAATAGGAGCGTTGCGATCATGCCGACTTCCATGACCTTGAAGGCTATCGCGGACCAGGTGGCCGGTAAAGTGGCCGGTGATCCTGATACGATCATCACGGGGGTCGGCCCTCTGGAGAGCGCCGCCGAAGGGGAGATTACCTTCGCGGAAAAAGGTCCCAGCCTCCAGAAGATCGCCGAAAGCCGGGCTGCGGCCGTGTTTGTGCCCGCCGACTTTTCCGATTCATCCAAAAATCTGGTTCAGGTCAAAAACCCGCGCCTGGCTTTTGCCAACATCCTCTCCTGCTTTTATCCCCTGAAGCGTCCGGCACCCGGCATCCATCCATCGGCCGTCATCGGTGAAGGCTGCCGCCTGGGCAGGGAGATCTGTATCGGTGCGGGAACCGTTTTGGGGGCAAACGTCACCATCGGCGACGGCGTATGGCTGCATCCCCTGGTGGCCATTGGCGACGATGTGGTCATCGGCAACGACACCGTAATATATCCGCACGTCGCGATCCTGGAGCGCTGCCGCATCGGGCAGCGGGTTACCATCCATGCCGGTACGGTCATTGGAAGCGACGGCTACGGTTTCGTCCAGGATGGGGGCCGCCACTATAAAATTCCCCAAACAGGAATCGTACGGATCGATGATGATGTGGAGCTTGGCGCTGGCAACACCATCGACCGCGCCACCTTTGGTGAAACCTGGATCCAAACCGGAGTAAAAACCGACAATCAGGTGCATGTCGCCCACAATGTGGTGGTGGGGGCGCATACCTTGCTGGTGGCCCAGGTGGGAATATCCGGAAGTACAACCATTGGCCACCACGCCATCCTCGCAGGCCAGGCTGGCATCGCCGGCCACATCTCCATAGGTAACAGTTCTGTCGTCGGCCCCAAGACCGGCGTGGCTCATTCGGTAGCGGACAAGGAGATCGTCTCCGGGGGGTTGGCAGCCATGCCCCACCGTACCTGGCTCAGGCTTCAGCATGTAATACCTAATCTTCCCGAGCTATTCAAACAGGTCCGGCAACTGGAAAAAAGGTTATCCGAACTGGAGCGGCCAGCTTCATAAAGCTTTAAATAGAATTGAACTTCAGGAGGAGTTTTAAATGGATCAACCCATGGATATTCGTGCCATCATGAAACATCTGCCCCACCGCTATCCCTTTCTGCTGGTGGACAGAATCCTGGAGCTTGTCGTCGATCAGAAAGTGATTGCCCTGAAGAACGTAACGATCAACGAGCCTTTTTTTCAGGGGCACTTTCCCGGGGCGCCTATCATGCCGGGCGTGCTCATCGTGGAAGCCCTGGCCCAAGCCGGCGGCGTGCTGGCGATCAAATCGATTCCTCAGTGCAACGAAGGCACGCTGATGTATTTCATGGGATTGGACCAGGTCAAGTTCAGAAAGCCGGTGGTCCCTGGAGATCAGTTGATCCTGGAAGTGCAGATTGTGAAAAAACGCGGCAAGGTGATCAAGTTGAGCGGAACCGCCAAAGTCGACGATCAGGTGGTCGCCGAAGCCGATCTTATGGCAACCTTTGAAGGATAAACACATGATTCATCCCACAGCCATCGTCAGCCCAAAAGCCAAGATTGCCCAGGACGTCGCGATCGGGCCTTTCTCCGTGATCGGCGACCATGTCATCATTGGTGAAGGCACCCACATAATGCCCCATGTGGTCATCGATCCCTATGTGGAGATAGGCGCCAATTGCAGGATCTTTCAATACGCCGCCATCGGCGCGGCACCCCAGGCACTCAAGTTCAAGAACGAAGAGACCTGGGTCAAAATCGGCAGCGGCTGCATCATCCGTGAATTTGTGACCATCCACCGCGGAACCGCCGAAGGCGGCGGTTTGACCCAAGTGGGCGATGGCTGCCTGCTCATGGCCTATACCCATGTGGCCCATGACTGCAAGGTGGGCCGTAGCGTGGTGATGTCCAACAATGCGACCCTGGCCGGCCATATCCACATCGGCGATCACGCCAGCATCGGCGGCCTGGTGGCCATCCACCAATTCGTGCGGGTGGGAGAGTATGCCTTCGTGGGGGGCAAATCAGCTCTGGTCAAGGACATCCCCCCGTATGTGCTGGCCGCGGGTGATCGGGCCACCTTGCATGGCTTAAATCAGGTCGGTCTTAAACGCCATGGTTTTTCGGATGCCACCATATCCCAGCTCAAAAAAGCCTACCGGATCATTTTCCGCATCGGCTTGACCTTGAACGAGGCATTTCAGAGAGTGGCCGCGGAAGTGGAACCCACTCCGGAAGTAAATAAATTCATCGAGTTTATCAAATCCTCCGAGCGCGGGATCACGCGTTGATCGTTTACGGACAAAATGCCAATGCCTGAAGTGAGCGGCCAAGCCACCGGCCCAATGATGAAGCACAAAAAGATCGGGTTGATCGCCGGCAACGGTCAGTTCCCCCTGCTGTTCGCCCAGGCGGCTCGTCGCAAGGGATGGCAGGTTTGCGCCGTGGGGTATGAAGGTGAAACCGATCCCCTGCTGGCCCAGCATGTGGAGGCCATGGAGTGGCTCTATCTGGGCCAGATCAAGCGCATGCTCAAATTCTTCCAGCAACACGACATTACGGACGGCGTAATGATCGGCGGCATCACCAAAACGCGCATGTTTACCAACGTCAGGCCGGATATCAAAGCCATCGCCCTGCTGGCAGGCATGCGCCATACGCATGATGACGCCATTTTGCGCGCCTTTGCCGACCTGCTGGAAAAGGAAGGCGTTCGCATCCACGCATCTACCTTCCTGCTGCCTGAGATTTTGGCGCCGGAGGGGGTATGGACCGCTCGCAAGCCTTCGCGAGCCGAGAGTGAAGATATGCGTCTCGGGTGGCGCATTGCCAAGCGGATCGGGGACTTGGATATCGGTCAATGTGTGGTGGTCGCCGGCGGTAGCGTAATGGCCGTGGAAGCCATCGAAGGAACGGACGCCGCCATCACCCGGGCCGGAACGCTATGCAAAGGCCAGGCGGTGGTCGTCAAAGTATGCAAGCCCAACCAGGACACCCGCTTCGATATTCCCGCGGTGGGCATGGGCACCATAGAAACCATGCAAAAGGCCAATATCAAAGCATTGGCCATCGAGGCCGGCAAAGCGGTGGTGTTCGACCGCGATCTCATGATCCAAAAAGCCAATCAATATAAAATGTGTATCGTCGCCTATTCGGAGAGCACGATGCCAGGCACCTCGGAAGAATGAACACCATGAGCGCTATGAACAGACAAAAATCCCAATCCCATCCAAAACTCCGTGTCGGTGTCGTGGGAGTAGGCTATCTAGGAAAGTTTCACGCCGAAAAATACGCCCATATGCCGGATGTGGATTTGGTGGGGGTAGCGGATGCCAACCGCGAACATGCAAATGCGATCGCCCAGCAACATGGGACCCGCGCCTTCTACAGTCATAAGGATCTGATCGGTAAAGTGGACGCGGTCAGCATCGCCGTACCGACCGAACACCACTATGCCATCAGCCGCGATTTTCTGGAAAACGATGTGGATCTGCTCATCGAAAAGCCGATCACTACTCGGCTGGATCAGGCCGACGATCTTCTGCATTTGGCTGAGCGACACGGTTGCATCATTCAGGTGGGGCACCTGGAGCGTTTCAATCCCGCGGTGGTGGCCCTCGAAG
>JAKAFO010000083.1 GCA_021819735.1 Deltaproteobacteria bacterium | reverse complement strand
GCCGACAATGGCCAGGTTGCGGGGATGAAAGATGCGCTCGAAATCCGTGGTTGAGACTGCTGCGCCCATGGTGTGGACCCCTTCCGGTTCAGGTTGAGATGCCCGCCGGCCCTGATGCGCCGGCCTTTGTTGTACCTGTTAGCAGACCTGGGCGCTGACGGCAATGACGAACAAGGGTTGGCAGCGTCGGACTCCAGGCAGGCGCGCCTGCGAGAAATTCAGAGGCTGAAATCTAACAGCATCGTAAGAATAGCCCCGACGACCACCAGTGCCGCGCCACCAGCTTCTTGGCAGTGATGGGGTCCAGGGGTGTTTGCGGCAGGCCGAAGTGGCTCACCACCAGTGCGCTCAGAATCTGAGACTACATCAAATAGAAACCCAAGGTGATGTCATATTTGTCGGCCCCTTCGAACCGGCATCCCACCCCCTGGCTGGTGACCGCTATCACCCGTGCCGGCTTGTGGATCAGGGCCTGGTTGCTGTTATCGAGGTTGAAGCGCACCATCACCAGATCCCCCGGATGAAGGAGGCTGGCCTTGGCCGCCGCAAACCGGAGGCCGGCCCGGGAGAGATCCTTGACGACCATGGCGCCCCACAGCGTGCCTTCGGCCCCGATGGGCCCCAAATCGCCACCCAGTGAAAAATAGCCTTCCAGGCGGACCGACTTGCGGAAAAAGCGCCTTTTTTCGAGCACCGCCGCAAATTGCTTCCCGCAGGAGCAGTTCACGCGGATGGCGTTGCCCAGCTTGTCGAACTGGTCGAGGGCCACCGGTTCCAGAATCCCGCAAGCAGGGCAGGTCAACAGCACCAGGCCGTCATCCCGCGGGAAAACCTGCTGCCGATCCTGCTCCGGGTCACCGGAGAGCTTTTCGAGCACCATGGGCCGGGCGATGGGGGAGGCTACCGGGCCACGTTTCTTCGAAGTGCGCTCGGCCGGCGCCGGTTTGGATTCTCCGTGGGCAATCGTGCCTTGGGCCCGATGGTCGATCGCATCTTCCGGACGCGCTTTGGGCCCATCGGCCCGCGATCGTCGGACGCCATGCGCCGGCCCGGCGGGCAGGCGATCGGCCACCAGATTTCCCAGAAACTGAACCAGCCCCACGCTGTTCGGCGCCCACGGGTCGCCCGCGGTGCGTTTTATTACGGCAATGACGCCGACGGGGAGCGTGCCGGAATAGATCAGATGGCCAATGGCCGCCCCGGGGGCGTCGGCAAGCCATGCGCGCCACTCCTCCCGTTCCGACGGCGCCAATTGGGCCGTATCATCGACGACCACGGTTTTCTCCTGGCGCAACCGCACGAGCGTTTGTTTGATCTTCGAAAAGGGAATGGATTTCGATCCGCTGCCCGCCTCCGGGGAGAATACCGACGCATGACGCCATTGGTAGAGCGTTTCCAGACGATTCGACGAACGGTTGATGCCATGGATGCGTCCCAGATCCGCGTTGGTGAACAGGCATATCTTTTTAAGGGCCTCTTCCATGGCGTGCGCCAAATGCATTCCGCCGACGGTACTGATGTTGCTCGCCATGGAAAACGTCAGACCGAGCAGCTCTTGCTGGGCTTGCATCTGGGCCGCGGCCGTGCGGCTATCGGTGATTTCGGTGAGCACAAGCTCGACCGCCGCGATGGCCTTGGGCGGCCGGCGATCGACGCTGCAGGCCAGCCGGACATAAATGCTATTCTGCCCCTTGTGGTTCAAGGTGATCTCGAAGGCTTGCGTCTCGCCTTTGCTGAGCAGTTCGTTCCAGTGCGAAAAAAAAACGACCAGGTCCGGCCGTTTCACGAACAGCGAGAAGGATTTCCCCTGCATCTCACCGTGTTGATAGCCCAACAACGCCAGCGCCTGGGGATTGACCCGGGTGATCAAGCCCGAGCGGGCCAGGGTGATGGTGCCCACCGCGCTCAGGCTGGCGCCGCACTGGCCGCAAAATTTGTGATGGGAGGGGTTGCTCGCCTGGCATTGCGGGCAGGCCGTTTCCAATGTGTGGCCGCAGGCGCCGCAGTATCTCTGGCCCGCGGAGTTGGCGGCCTGACATGATGGGCATTCCATGAACCCATTTTATAGCCAAGTCGACGGGTTGGGGCAAGCGCGGATATGAGCAAGCGGTGCTCCGGCGCTACCGCAATGCTTTATGCCGAAAACAGCCCACCAGGTGATCGTTGACGATGCCGCCGGCCTGCAGGAAGGCGTAACAGATGGTGCTTCCCACGAACGAAAAGCCGGCTTGTTTGAGGGCCTTGCTGACGGCATCGGACAAGGGGGTGGCCGCCGGGATCTCTTCGGCCCGCCGCCAGCGGTTGCGCACCACCTTGCCGTCGGTAAACGTCCATATGAACCGGTTGAACGTTCCGTGGCGCTCGGCCAGATCGAGGAAACAGGCGGCGTTCTTGACGGCCGCCTTGATCTTCAGATGGTTGCGGATGATGCCCGGGTTCTGGCGGGCCGCCTCGATCTCGTTTGGCGTCATGCGCGCAATGCGCAGGGGATCGAAATCATGGAACACCTCCCTGAAGACCGCCCGCTTGTGCAGCACCGTACGCCAGGAGAGGCCGGCCTGAAAGGCGTCCAGAATGATGTATTCCATCCAGTGGCGGTCTTCTTGGACCGGCACGCCCCACTCTTCATCGTGATAGCGCTGCATCAGCGCATCTTCCCCCGGCCAGGGACAACGGGTCACCATCCTTGCCTCCTATCGGCTCTTGTTCTTCGTTCATTTGATGTTGGGCTGGTTGTTAGCAGACCCGGGCGACCCGGGCAATGTGGAATCGGTGTTCGCTCGCCAACCTCCTCCACGCGCTAAATTTAATTATGTTTCGGGATGCGCCGATAATGTATTCTATGAAGGATGTCCCGTAAAAAGGACAATGGCCGAAGAAACGGAGCTCCTTATGGTCACGCATTCCATCCCGGTGATTGTGCTTGCCTCGTTGAGCATGCTGGTCGGGCTCATGTTTCTTTCCATCTATCTCAGAAATGCCAAGTTCCAGATCTCCGGCAGTTTCTCCCTGGTCTGTTTTGCGGTCTTCGTCTATGACATCGGATGCATCGGGTTATACAACTCCACCGATTTTGCGGTCTCGGCCAACTGGCAGCGCCTGCAGTTCGTGGGAATCGCTTTCATTACCGCCGCCCTGGCGCTTTTCTATAATAAGTTCAGCGGCAATTTTTCCGGCAAGATCGTACCGGCGATTGCCATCGTCAATCTCATTTTCTGCATCGCCACGCTTGCCCTTCCTGGTCCTTTAACCCTGACCGCCGCCATACCCGCCGAAAAATCGGTGGAAATCGGCAAGCTCATCCATATTCGCTACTTTGAGGTTCGCATCGGCATCATCAGCACTCTCCAGTTGCTCTTCTCCCTGGTGGTCTTCACGGTCTGCAACATCGGGCTGATCAAATACTTTCTCCGATCGCGGTCGAGCGACAGGAAAGAGGCCATCGTCGTCGGCATGATCCTTTTTTATCTGGCCGGCTTGAACGATTTCTTCGTGGGGATTCCGATCTATTCCTTTGTCTATATGTTCGAATACTCCTTCGCCGGCCTGATCGTCTCCATGGCGCTCATGCTGGTGGGAGACTTCGTGAATTTGGTCGCCGAATACGAGAAAATCAACCAGCGCCTGGCGTCCGACGTTAAAGAACGAACCAAGGAGCTGAAGACCCTCAGCGGGCTTTTGCCCATTTGCGCTGCCTGCAAGAAGATCCGGGATGACCGCGGGTATTGGAACCAGATCGAAAGCTTCCTGCTGGAGCACTCCGATGCCACTTTCAGCCACGGCATCTGCCCGGAATGCAAAAAAATGCTTTACCCGGAGCTGGCGCAAGAGCTGCGCGATAAAAATAATCAGAAATAGATCCTTGATGAGCTCGTAAAAACTCGCGGATCGAGGCGGGAACAAGGCGCTCAGGCAAAAAGATAACGCGAGACCAGATCGGCCAGCTCATCCAACAATTGCGGGTTGTCGGCCTTGAGGTTGGCCCGGTGGGCCGAGAACATCACCTCTTTGATAATCCAGCCGACCAGCCAGGCGGCCGTCTCCATATCCTTTATTCTCAACTTATCCTGGACGCCCTGCAGCACCAGCATCAACCGCCGCATGATGGCCTCTTCCTGTTCGGCAATGATGCGGTCGATGTCGGGGTCCATCTGCCGGAGCGCCATGGCTTTCTGGTTTAGCGGATATACCGATTCGTGCAGGGCCCAGACAGCGCAGATCAGGGTGCGGACCACCTGCCGCGGTTCTTGGCCCTGGTAGTTTTCCACCTGAAAAGTATTCAGCACCTCCAGAATCTTGCCGCAGTGGGTTTGGATGAGTTCGATGAAGAGTTGCCGCTTGTCCTTGAAATAGGTGTAGAAAGTGCCGATGGAGACGCCCGCCGCCGCGGCGATTTCCCTGGAGTTGGTGCCGTGCAGGCCTTTGCGGCTGAAGCTGGCCAAGCCGGCCTCTATGATCCGGAGCTTGGTTTCAAGGCCCCGCTCCTGGATTGGATTTCTGGTTTTGGCCATTTAACTTCCACCCTGTGTTTTATATCTGTCCATACCATAAAGAAGCCGACTCTTTTAAGCATTAAATGAACAAACATTCATATTTTCGATTGACAAGCTTTCCGCTTACCCGATATGGGTAAATATAAATGAACAATTGTTCAACTCGATCGGCGGCCACCGCAGCCTTGTAAACCGCTGTTGTGATGGATCGCCATTTCAGATAAACAAAACTGACACGTCGGTATCCAAAAATTTTTATTGGAAAAGGCCGCTTCCACGCTCCGTGAGGGCTGCATGAACAGACTCTTCAACATCTTCATCAAGTGGCCCGGGCCGGCGATCCTTACACTGCTGCTGTTGACGATACCGTTCGGCTACTTTTTCCTGCACAAATCCTTCTTCAACAATGTCCGGCTCTATTTCGACAGCGACGATCCCGCCATTGTCGCCTACGAGAAGTTCCAGGAGACCTACGGCAACGAGGAAGTCGCCATCATTGTCTTGCATGCGGAGGATATCTTCACGGCCAAGATCCTGGGCATGGTTCGCGACATCTCCTCCATGGCCAAGGCTTCCGAAGGGGTCCAGCGGGTCTTCAGTCTGACGGAAGCCACGGAAGCCGTCGGGCAAGGGGATGCGATCGCTTTCGAGCCCCTGATTCCCCAAGACCCTTTGGATGCCGATGGATTAAAAGCAGTACGGGCACATTTACTGCAAAAGGAGTTCGTCACCCAAACGCTGGTATCCAAGAGCGGCGATACCACCGCCATCGTTTTGGAACTGGAGCGCATCCCCTCGGCGGAGACAAAGGGGGCTATTTTAAACCGGATCACCACCCAGGCGGAAAAGATCGTGGGCGGCGACGCCCGGCTTTACTTCTCCGGCACCCCCTTCGTGGAGTATGAAATCAATGCGCTGACCCAACGGGACGACAAGGTGTTCACCCCCATCGTCATCGGGCTGATCTTCATCATGGCGCTCTTGTCCATCAAAAGACTCTCCCTGTCGCTGCTGTGCATCGTGAATCTGTTCATCACCCTGGTCTGGATGGTGGGGCTTTTCGTCTGGACCGGCCACCGTTTCAACATGGTCACGGTGGTCATGCCGCCCATGCTGCTCACCGCCTCCATGACCGCCACCATCCATATCCTGATGCATTTCAATACGCTGTACAGCGCGGGCGAAAGCCGATGGCAAGCGATCCGCGAAACCATCGCCGATCTCTGGTTTCCCTGCCTTTTTACGAGCCTGACGACGGCTGTGGGTTTCATCTCGTTCATTACCACCCCCATCGGTCCGTTGCGCACCCTCGGCATCTTCGCCGCCATCGGCTCCATCCTCGCTTTTTTAATGGCCATCCTGGTGCTGCCCGCCCTGGTGGTCCTCTTTTGCGGCCAGCCGGTCAAGGCGGCGGCCGCCCATTCTTCCGGGGACCCGCCGCGGTTGGGCTGGGATATCAACCACGGCGTCAACATTATCCGGCAACTGACCATTCGCCATTCGTGGAAGGTGATGATCGTGTTCGCCATCGTCATGACGGTGGCCGTCATCGGCTCCTTTCGCATCCGGTACGAAACCAATTTTGCGAACCATCTCGATGAGGACAACAAGGTCAAGCAAGGCATCCGCTTCATCGAAAAGAACTTGTTCGGCACGGTGCCGGTGGCCCTGCTGATCCGGTCCGAGGCGCCGGAATACGATTTCACCCATCCCGAAAGCCTTAAGCTGCTGGTTTCGATTCAATCCGCTTTGCAGAGAGATTTCAGCGGGGCCTACACCTCTTTTTTCTCCATTGCCGACTATTTCAAGGAGATGCACCGCGCCTTCAATCAAAACCAGGAGGCTTTTTATACCATCCCGGCCGATGCCGGCGACATTCTGGATTACTATGAACTGGCCGAGACCGACATCCTCGATCGCGTCGTTTCGGCCGACCGCAGGGAAGCCCGCATTTCTTTCAACGCCTATCTGGGCCCCATCGGCGGCAGCAAAAAACTGGACCGCTATCTGGCTGCCCTCCTGCCCAGCGCAGGCGGCGGCCGCTATGCCTACCGGGTCACCGGCAGCTCTTCGCTGTACGCCGCCATGGACCAGAACCTGAAGGAGTGCCTGCTCAACAGCTTTACTTCGGCCTTCGTGGTGATCTTCTTCATGATCCATCTGGTTTGCCGCAATTGGAAATTGACCCTGATCAGCATGCCGCCCAACCTCTTCCCGATCCTGGGCACCTTCGGCCTGATGGGTTTTTTCGACATC
Source organism: Deltaproteobacteria bacterium (assembly GCA_021819735.1). GTDB lineage: Bacteria > Desulfobacterota > Desulfobacteria > Desulfobacterales > Desulfosarcinaceae > Desulfatitalea. The sequence goes on along the minus strand of JAKAFO010000083.1, from coordinate 10,238 downwards.
CCCCTGGATGTCTCCACGGTCATGATCGCCAGCATCACCATCGGCATCGCGGTGGACGATACGATCCATTTCATGGTGTGGTTCCGCCGCAACAGCCTGGCCGGGATGGAGACCCGGGAAGCCATCATGGCCTCCTACAAAAACACCGGCAAGGAGATCCTGGCCACGGCCCTCATTTTGTGCATCGCTTTTTCGACTTTTCTGGCCGGCAGCGTGCTGCCGGTGCGGGCCTTCGGCAGCCTGACGGCCCTGTCCCTGGCGTTGGCGCTGCTCGGGGACTTGCTGCTCCTGCCGGCCCTGATCATGATCTTCAAGCCGAAAATCCAGGCCGGCTCCCTCGGCCTGAACGCGGCGGCGGCCATTGCCCGATATATAAGGAAGAACCGCGGCGCAGCCGGCGAATCGCATTTGCGGCCCTGAACGCGGAGAGAGTGAACTGAATGAATCCGAAGCGCAAGACAACCCGCCGACGAATGGGACTCATGCTGTGGCTCGCCGCATGCATTATGCTGTGCGCGCCGCAACCGGTCGCCGCCGAGCTGCGAACCTTCGGCTTTATCGAGCTCGACAACCTGGTCAACACCGATGCGGATCAGGATTTCGCCGACGCGGTCAAGAAGAACGAAATCCGCGCCAACCTGGAAATAAAGTACGGCCGCGACGATCTGCATCTGTTCATGAAATCCGATTTCTACTATGCCCCCAACCTCAGCGGCGACGATGATCCTTACGACTACCGCTACGCGGCCGAATCGGAGGTCGCCAACAACCTGAGAATCTCCGGCACCGAGTACGAGGCGGATTTCAACGAACTCTATCTCAATTACCAGTTTTCTCCCTTCCGGCTGCGCCTGGGCAATCAGTTGTACAAATGGGGCACCGCCGATGTGCTGAATCCCACCGCCTATTTCAACCCCTACGACTTCCGCGAATTCCTGCTGCGCGACGACGATCAGTTCAAGCAGGGGGTGCCCTCGCTTTCGGGCATGTACTTTCATGACCGTTTTACCACGGAACTGGTCTTCGCTTTCGCCCATGTCCCCACGCTTTTCGCCCCCAGCGGCAATTTCTGGTCGTTGGACATGCGCAACGCGCTCTACACCTCCCGGGTCGGATCTGACGATAGCTTGCCGACGGAGTGGGAGAACACCGGCATCGGCGGCCGGATATCGGCCACCGTGTGGGGCACCGATCTCTCGCTGAGCGCGTATCACGGCCCGGACCGCGATCCGGTGATGGTGCCCGAGCAGGTTGCCTTCCCGCCCAACGAGCCCTTGCTGCTGACGATCGAACCGCGCTACCACATCGTGAACATGTTCGGCATGGATTTTTCAAAGACCGTCGGCGATTTCGTTTTCCAGGCCGAAGCGGCCTACTCGCCCAACAAGCGCAGCCTGGTGATGCAGGACTTGAGCGGGCTCGACGCGGTTCAAATTCCTTTCGACACCCGCGCGTCCGATTTCATCTCCTATGCCGCGGGCTTCAACTACTTCGTGCCTACCGGAAAGATCTTCGAAAACCACGGCGGTGAAACCGTCTTCACGCTGGACTGGTTTCAAGCGCGCTATGCCGACGACGACCTGTACGGCGCCTACTTCACCGATCTGTTGACCCTGCGCCTGCAAGACACGTTCATGGACGGCCGCCTGCTGTTCAAATACACGGCGATGTTCGAAACCCAGCACAGCGGTTCGATCCACTGGCCGGAGCTGACCTTGGATTTTCAGAACGGATGGACCCTGGCGCTGGCCTATGTGGCCATCGACGGCGATCTGGATGGCGAGACGTTCGAACCGCTGTTCTACCACTACCGGAATAACGATTTCATGAGTTTCAAGATCAGGTATCAAATATGAAGAAGTCGCCCAAAATTTTCTCAAGAAGCCGGCATCTGCTATGGCTATGGATCTGCCTGCTGGCGTGCTTGACCGTGGCCTGCGGCCAGGGCAGCGACAACAGTGAAATCATCCTGACCGGCACCCTCCAGGGCGCGGCGTTGACCGAAAACCCTGACAAACCGCTTCTCGTGGCGGTGTTGCCGGACGATCCGCACCGGCCCTTGGCGACACCCGCCCTGGCCGATGTGGTCCTGATGGTTTCGGCCGACAAAACCGACTACTCCTTCCGCTTGGATCTCACGGAATCGGGTCTGGCGCCGGGCCGGTCCGTCAACCTGGTGGCCTTCGTGGACATGAACTACGCAGGGGGGTTGCCCTCCCTGGATGCGGGCGACATGGTCGGCTTCTTCATCGATGCGCAGACCTTTTCAGCGGCCTATGAATTGAAGCCGGGACTGAACGACGGCGGGAACCTTTTGATCAACCGAAAGATCTACGACCACCAGGCTTGGCTCCAGTTCCACCTGGCCGAGAATTTCGGCGTCGTGCCGTCGGCGGGCGAAAACGTCCTGGTCTATGCGGTGCACAGCCAGGGGCTCGATCTTGCCGCCCGCAGCGTGGACACGGATTATGTGGTGGGCATGGCAAGCGTGGTCGTGGGGCAAGATGGCCCGCCCTACCCCCTCGATCTGCTGACGGCCATCTATACCGGCATCGCGGTGTCCGAAGATCCCTTCGGTCTCGACGATCTGCGTCTGGTGGCCATTCTGGACAACGCGCCGGCCAACGGCCGACCGGATGCGGGCGAGTATGTGGGCTTCACGCTGCTCGCTTTCGATGTCGCCGACGGCCTCAATGTCGTCGCCAACCGCATTATCTTCCCCGGCGATGGATTCGTGCTGCCATCGCCCTGATGCTACGCTCAAAAGGAGGCTTCATGAAATTTAAGTTGACCGCCGCGCTGATCGCCCTTCTGCTGCTGCCCGCCGTGGCCGGCGCCGTTACCGGCCGCGACATCATGGAACAGAGCGACCAACTGCCCACCCCCGGCAGCGCCAGGAGCATTGTGACCATGAAGATTTACAAGGGCGGCGCGCCCGACGAGAAGCAGTTCACGCTCTCGGTCAAGGAGTATCCCGACGACGAGGACAAGGCGCTCATCTCCTTTCAAAAGCCCACCCGCATTCAATTGCTGACCCATGCCCACAAGGGCAAGGAGGACGACCAGTGGATCGTGCTCTCCTCGGGCAAGGTCAAGCGCATCGCCGCCGCCGACAAGGGCAATGCCTTCGTGCACTCCCATTTTTACTACGAAGATTTGGGCTCCCGGGATATCGACGACTATGAATACACCTATCTGACCGAAGAAAAGGCCGTGGGCGTCGATTGCTTCAAGGTGGAAAGCGTCAAAAAGGCGGACAAGCAGAAGGTGTACGACAAAACCATTCTGTACGTGCGCAAATCGGACTACTTCATCGTGCGCGTGGATTTCTACCAGAACGGCAAGCTGCACAAGTTTCTGGAAAACCATGACGTTCGCAAGGTCAGCGATATCCTGACGCCCTTCCGCGTGGTCATGTCCCTGGCCGACGGCAAAGAGCGCACCGAACTGACCGTGGAACGCGTCGAATACAACGTGCCCATCGACGACGCCACCTTCAACAAGGAGGCCTTGCGCTGAGTTTCAGGGCAGGCCTCTTCCTTTTTTCCCATTGTGGCAGCGCTAAGTCACACGCTCCAGGATGTGAACGCACATGGCGGCTTCTTCAAAAGCCAGATTGCCGCCGCCATTTTCCGCCAAAGCCAGCCGACAGCCTTCGACCTGGCGCGGGCCGGCCTCGTGGCGCAGTTGGGTGACCAGCTCGAACACCTGGCCGAGGCCGGAGGCGCCGACCGGATGTCCGCGCGACTCCAGACCGCCCGAAGGATTGAGGGGGATTTTGCCCCCCAGGCGCGTCGCGCCCGATTCGGCGAAAGCGCCTCCCTCTCCGAGGGGGCAGAAACCCAGCGCCTCCGACTGGTGCAGTTCGCCGAAGGCCGTGGCGTCATGGACCTCGGCCGTATCGATATCTTCCGGCCCCACGCCGGCGATCCGATAGGCCTGGCGGGACAAGCGGGTGCCGATGTCGTCTCGCTCGGCCTCGATGCCGCGGTCGGTACCCGAGCCGAGGACGGAAGCCCGGATCCGGACCGGCCGGACCCCGCTCAACTTCTTCAGGTACGCCGGAGAGCAGACAATCGCCGCGGCCGCGCCATCGCCCACCGGCGCGCACATGGGCACGGTCAAGGGGTAGGTCACCGGCCGGCCCGCCAGGATCTCTTCGACGCTCATGCGGTTCTGGAATTGGGCGTAGGGGTTCAGCGAGCCATGAAAGTGGTTCTTGGAGGCGATCATCGCCAGTTGGCGCTGGGTGGTGCCGTGGGTCTGCATGTGCCAGCGGCACCACCCGGCGTAGATGTCCATGAACGCGCTGCGCGCCTTGCCCGCACCTTCCGGCTCGTCGCCCTCGGCGGGCACAGGCGCCGGCAGCTTGGCCAGCACGCGGCGCCAGGCCGATAGATGTTCTTCGATCGCGGAGACATCCACACCGGCGTTGAAGGCCCGGAACATCTTGAGTTTGTCTTCGCTGTACAGCTTCTCCACACCCACGGCCAGGGCGCACTCGCACTGGCCCGCGGCCACCTGGAGCCAGGCGGCGTGCAGCGCCGTCGAGCCTCCCGCACAGGCGTTTTCGACATTGATGATGGGAATCCCGCCGATGCCCAGAGGCCTCAGGGCGACTTGCCCCTTGATGCAGTGCTGCTCGCTGAAGTAGCCCCACATGGAATTTGAAAATACGGCCGACTCGATATCGCTGACGGCCAGGCCGGCATCCTTGAGCGCCAACCCGATGGCTGCGGCCGTCAGCTCTTTTTCGGTGCGATCCAGGTGCTTGGCAAACCGGGTCATGCCGGCGCCGATGATAAAGACATCACGCATCGCGGACCTCTGCTATTTCGTTTCGTAGGTTTTCTCGAACACCTGGCCCTTGTAATGGCTGCGTTCGAGCGTGCCGGCCTCGGCCCAAAGGATTCTGGGGCTGATCTTGAGCCGGCGGCTCATGGCTTCGCAGACCGCTTTTTCCAGAGACTCGAGTTCGCCGGCCATTTGCGGCGCATACTCCACGCGGATCTTGAGGGGCGGCACCATGCGCGGCGGCTTTTCATCCAGCACGATGCGCATCTCTCCGGTCAGTTTGGGGATGAATTCATTGATCACGCCTTTGATGTGGCTCGGATAAACCATGACCCCTTTGACCTTGAGCATGTCGTCCGCGCGGCCGATGACTTTGTAGCGGAAACCGGTGCCGCCGCAGGCGCACGGTTCGGTGAACACCTGGTGGATATCGCCCATGCCCTGCCGGACCCATACGAAGCCGTCCCCCCGGAGCATGGTGAACAGCGCTTCACCCTTGGCGCCGTCTTCAATGGGGATCGGTGCTTTGGTCTCAGGATCGACCAGCTCGTAGTAGCAAAGATCGTCCGACACCCAGTGCATGCCGGCGTACTCTTCGGCCTTGCAGGAAAACCCGAAGCCGGCGCCGGCATCGAAGATCCGGCAGCCATAGGCCTTTTCGAGCTTCTGCTTGACTTCCGGAATGCCCGCGCCCGGTTCGCCGCCGCACACCAGGGCTTTGAAGCCGAGCTCGCCTACCGGCTTTTTAAGCAGTTGCGGGGCCTGTTCGATCAGGTATTCCGCCAGCGAAGGCGTGCCGGCATAAACCGTGCCCCGGAAGATATTCTGCATCATGAGGATGCGCTCGCTCTTGGCTTCGGCCCCCACGGGCAGCATGGTGCAGCCCAGCTTCTGCATGCCCATCATGGTGGGGACGCCGGCGATGACCATGGACAGCGCAAAGGTCCAGAGCACGCGGTCGTTGGACCGGATGCCTGCGCGCCAGCCGCCGCGCGCCATGACTTCCCCCCACAAATGCTGGATATCGAAATTGGTCAGGGGATAAGGGGTCGGGATGCCGGTGGTCCCTGTGGTGGTCGCAAAGTAGTCGATCTCGTCGATGGAAACCGGCATGATCTGGTCGATGGCCTTGAGCATGTCGCCGCCGGCGTCGATGACCAGTTGCCGCAGGGCCGCTTTGTCGAAGGGCTGAATCTTATCCTTGAATTCGTCGAAGCCGCTCAGCTTCTCGGGATCGAGACCCGCCTTCTCGAACATTTTCGTGTAGAAGGGAGCATTGGCCTTGAGGCGGCCGAGCATCGTCCGGAGCCGTTCGAGCTGAAGCTTTTTGATCTCGGGGGTGTTCAGCAAAGGTTCGATTTCCATATCCCAATAGGGTCTGTCGGCATTCATTTTTTTCTCCTTTACTTCTCGTCATCCAACACGCCGGCCTGGGTCATGATCTTTTCGTACGCCTTGGCCAGCCCCTCCGCTTCTTTGGCGGTGAACGACTCATCCTGCTCGACCTTCATGAACGTCGGCTCCTCCCACCAGCGCGGCTTGGTTTTCAGAATAGGGTTGCCGCCGCCTGAAAAGGCCATTGACAAGCAGGCGCCGCCGGCCATCTGGATATTCATGCGCTGGTCGAAAGAGAGCACGTCGTTCCAGGCCTCACGGTCGAACCACAGATTCCGGCCCACGGGCCCTATCGGCATTCCCAGGATATAGGAAGAGCCTTCCAGGCGGCCGGTGAGCAGCGCCAGGGCCCCCATGCTGAAAAGGATCCGCGATTCGACTTTGTGCTGGGCCACGCAGGCACAGGCCCAGTCGCAGGCGATGCCGAAGTCGATGGCCTTCCAGACACAGCTCGGGCCGTACCCCCCCACGCCCACGCCTTTGTTTCGCTGGGTGTATTGGACATACTCGCCGCAGGTCGCAAACCCGCAGGCCCCGCAGTCCCACAGCGCCGGCTGGGTCAGATCGGCTCCCAGCAACAGGATGGGCGGCATGCGTCCCTCCTTGGCCAGGCGCCGGAAGGCGACGGCATCATGCAACTGGAACGAAGAGGTTTCGCCCAATGTCTCGAGGATATCGAGCAGCGGTTCGATATCTTCGTCGGTGATGATTTCGGTGCGCAATCGCAGACGGTGCGTCAGGGTCGGCGCTTTGGCGGCCGCGAGGATACAGGCCTTGGCGATTTGGAGCAGGTGCTCCTGGGCGGCTTTGTTGCCATCGTAAACAGCCATGGTTTACTCCTCCTTGGATTTCTTCCCTTTGCTTTTCTTCGGGGAAGGATCATAGGTGTGATAAGGGTGGTTGGGAATCTGGCGCGTGATGGTGGCAATCTTGCGCAGCGCATCCATTTGCTTTGCCATGTTGGTCAGATGGTAGTTGGGCGGGATGTCGGCGTAAGGGTTCTTCGAGGCCACCGCCAGCAGGATCGCCACAACCACGGCGGAGTCGTTGCAAATACCGAGATTCTGTCCGGCCAGCCCGGTGGAATAGCACGGCTTGGCATCCACGAAATGCGTGGCTGCCAGCCACAGGGCCGAGCCGGTGGCGAAACCGAGATCATGGGCGCGCAACACGCACAGCGGCCCTTTGATCTGGGTCTCTTTGCTGCGGTCGGTGATATCCACGATGCCGTTGAAATGGCTGGTGCGTTCATAGAAAAAGGCGCAGTTCGGCTCCCCGCCGCACAGACCGCAGCCCGCATCCATGGGCGTTTCGTGGGCGCGCTTGTTGCCCAGAAACACGATCGCATCGCTTTCCCGGACCATGACCGCTTCGTACAAGAAGGGTTTTTTCAGGCGGGCGGGCACCTCTTTGTGCGCCATTCGCTCCATCTCCCGTGCGATGGCCTCGAGCTCCTGTTTGCCGTGGGCGATTTCGGCCTCGTGGCCGGGCACGCCGCCCGTGAAAGGCGCTGTCAGCGCCCCATTGACCATCAGCTTGGCGACCATCAGGACATTGTCTTTCTTGGCCTGGTCGGCCGGTGTGTAAGGCGGCCACTCATCGATATGAATTCTTGTCATGCGCTCCTCCTGCTCGAAGCCCGATCCCTCAGGCTCGGGTGAAATCCCCGGTCTTAAAAAGATTCAACCTGTCGCGGATAGGTCTCGGCCAGAATGTGTCCGCCATGCCGTGCAAGGGTTTCATTGCTGCCGTCTTCGATCAGCGTGGCCCTGGCATCACGGAACAGCTTTTCCAGAACATACTCTTTGGTCAGGCCGTTGCCCCCCCAGATCTGGATGGCCTCATGGGTATTTTTGAACGCCATCTCCGTGCATTGCGTTTTGGCCCACAGGGAGTACTCGACATGCGGGGGAGATAGATTCAGGTTGAGGTTGATGGCGGCCCGCGAAATGGCCCGGCAGGATTCGGTGCGTGCGAACAGATCGAATATGCGCTGCTTCATGGCATAGTGTTGAACCAGCGGCCTTCCGCCCTGCACGCGCTGCTTGGCGTAGCTCAGGCTCTCGTCGAAAGCGGCCCGGGCCAATCCGGTCGACCAGGAGGCCATGCACAGGTTGGCCGACGCCAGGATCATATCCAGGAAAGGCACGTAGAAATCGGGGTCGCACATCATCCACGCTTTGGGGATGACCACGTTGTCGAAGTAGAGTTCGCCCTGGTTGAGATCGCGCTGGCCGACTTTTTCCAGCGGCTTGCCCTTGGACACCCCTTTCAGGTTCAAGGGCACCATGCAGATGCCGTTGCCGGCGAACCCCTTGGAGGGATCGATCTGCACGTGCAGGAGCGCATGGGTGGCGATGCTGCCGCCGGAGACCCAGGCCGACTTCTGCCCATTGATCACGTACTGGTCCCCTTCCAGCCTGGCCTGCACGTTGCCTTTCATCGCCTTGGAAGAAAAGTACTCCTCGCCCACGGCGATCACGTCCGAACCGTGGTCGGGTTCCGTAATGGCCCAGCAGCCCCGGATGCTGCCGTCACGGCAGGCGCAGAAAGGTTTGACGAAGGTCTCGATCATCTCTTCGTTGCCGCTCATGCAGATCAGGTAGAATGGAAAACAGACGACCGCCAGTTGCACGGACAGGCCGAAGCTGGCCCAGCCCAGCTCCTCGAAGACCAGGTGCACCTGCAGCGGGCTGAGCCCCTGGCCGCCGTAGTATTCGGGCAGCAAAACCGTATGCAGGTCGAGCTCGTAGGCCTGCTTGAGGAAATCCCAGAGCGGCGAGTCGGCGGCGATCACCTGCTCGGCCGTCAGCCCATCCAACTCTCTGGAAACGGGCCGCATCACGCCCTGGGCGAACTGGCGCGCGGATCTTCTGAGGAGAATGTCTTCTTTGCTCAGATTCAGGTTGATATCGAAATAGCGCATCATCGGCCTCCTTTTTTAGGCTTCAAGCGGCAGATCGAATTTACGGCAGTAGTCGGGATACATGGCCTTGCCCGGCTTGAGGAGCGGAATCACCTGCAGCACCTTGCCGACCGGCCCCTTGGCCTTGATGTGGCGCAGCGCCAGGGCTTTGGGGATGTTGAGTTGGTCGAGCCAGAATTTATGGACATTGTCGGCGGACATCTTCATGGTGACCACCGGGACTTTCTGCTTGGCCGCCTCCCCGAAAAGGGGGCCGTTCTCATCGACGAACATCGTGACGTCCGGATCGTTGATCACGAAAAAGATCGAAATGCCGCTTTCTTTGAGCTTGGTCCCGAATTCGGTCTCTTTCACCATCTTGTTCCAGATTTCTCCGAACATCTCTTCCATCAATGATTTGTTTTTGAAGATGGACATGTTGTTTTCTCCTTTTTATTCATCCGCGAGGGGTCTTGACCGGCTTGGCGCCAGGGGGTCAAGGGTGAGTGGGTCGCCTGGCAACCTGACCTGCAGAGCCTGTGCCATAAGCCAATTTGCTCTTAAGATGTTGCCATGCTTATATTTTTTAGTTCCACCGCTCTCGCCTCCGTCGAAAATGTCTTAATAAAGACAGCGAAATGTCTTTTAGATGAACATCCGTTTGGCTTTCGTTGATGACGATGCTATGAATTGAACAAAGGACCGACGATCCGGCGGGAGGATCACGATGCAGGATGATTGGCCTGAATTCACAGATCAACAGTGGGCATTCCTAGCCGTATTGGATGCCTTCCAAGCCCCGGTGACCATCGAGCTGGCCGGCAATCTGGCCCCCCTCATGCCCGGCCCCTTGATCGACCTGCTGGAAAACGCGGAAAAAAGGAATTGGCTCAAAAAGATCGACAGGGGAACGCTTTCGATCGCCGAGGAGTTACCGGCCGAGGCGCGTCACAGGCTCAGCGCCATCAACCGCCCCGAACACCTGTCCATGCTGATCGACCGGATAAGGACCGAAAATCTTGAGAAGATCCTGGCGCCCGCCGCCAGGACCCGGTTGATGTATCGCGCCGGCCGGGTGCGAGAGGCCGCCGAAGCTGAAATCGAAATGGCCCGCCAGTTCTTGGCCGAGAGCAATTATGAAAAG
>JAKAFO010000082.1 GCA_021819735.1 Deltaproteobacteria bacterium | reverse complement strand
AAATACTTTTTGAACATGTAGCCTTTCAAGGAACCTCCTGAGCAGATCTATCAGTGCTATGGCGCGCATTAAAGCACGGGCACAATGGTTACCTGCTCCCCTTTTTTCGCCAGCTTGAGCCGGAACATGCGAATGGTGACACTCAGGGGGCGACCGAAAAGAAATTCGAGCAGCCCGGCGTCCAGGTGGGCGCGCGCTACGGACACCTGGCGCAAACTCTGATCATAGCGGATGGCATGCAGCAAGGTTTCCACCGCCTGTTCGGCATCTTGGCCTTGCCTGATGCGCTCGGCCCACAGGGCCACCTGCTGATAGCCGCAGCGCTCCTGGTGCTCGGCCACCAGATCGTTCAGCCCGGGCAGGCGGGCGAGGAGATCGGCGCGGGTCAGGCGCGCCTGATCATACATGGCCATGATGGCGCGAGTGTCCCAGCAGGTGAGCACGCGGCACTCCACGGGGCGGGCTTCGTAGATCCCGCAGCCCACCCGCTCCTGGTCCAGAAAAATGCAGGTGGCGTCATTATCCGCCGCGGCCTTGATTTTGATAATGTCGGTGGCGGCCGGCGCGATGGCGCGGCGGATGTTGTCGTAGGCGGGTTCGCCCTGGCGGATGGTAAAGAGGCATTTGAGTGGAATCTTGCCGGAATCCACCGCCTCCCGGTCCGCGAGGTGCAGGGCCGGCCCGCCCTTGGCGCAACAGGTGCCGCAGCGGCGGCATTGATTCTTCTTTATGGCTGAATCTTCCAACATGGACAGTCTGACTGTAGGATATTGCGCATTAAAAAGGCCGCTCCATCGAGCGATGAAGCGGCCTTCTGCCTTACTTTGTAAAGATACTCACTACTTTCCCGCCCGGCCGTCGTCGCAGGCCTCGTCGCCGCCGTGTTCGGCGGTGGAAGACAAGGTGCAGACATCCTGCTTGGTCGAATCGCCTCCGGCGGCAGGGGTGGCGGCGCCTTCCACTTTGGGTTCGGACGGCACGTAGGCCGCCTGGCGCTGGAGACGCTCGTAGCGCAGGGTCAACTCTTTGGTCAGCAGGCCATGCAGCCGTTCGGCTTCGGCCGGGAAGAGTTTCTGCAGCGAGGCATAACGCACTTCGCCGGAGAGAAACTCTTTGAGGCTGCCGTCCGGCGCCTTGGAGTCCAGAATAAACGGATTTTTGCCTTCCAGGGCCAGCAGCGGATTGTAGCGGTAGAGCGGCCAGTAGCCGCTGGCCACGGCCAGACGGGTCTCTTCCTGGGTCTTGCCCATGCCTTTCTTGATGCCGTGGTTGATGCAGGGCGCATAGGCCAGGATCAGCGACGGCCCGTCGTAGGCTTCGGCCTCCACCAGGGTCTTGAGGGTATGCTGTTTGTTGGCGCCCATGCCGATGCTGGCCACGTAGACATAGCCGTAGGTCATGGCCATGGCGCCCATGTCTTTTTTGGCGGTCTTCTTGCCCGAGGCGGCGAACTTGGCGATCGATCCGGTGGGCGTGGCCTTGGAGCTCTGGCCGCCGGTGTTGGAGTACACCTCGGTGTCATACACCATGATGTTGATGTCTTCGCCCGATGCCAGCACATGATCGATGCCGCCGTAGGCGATGTCGTAGGCCGCGCCGTCGCCGCAGAAGACCCAGTAGGATTTCTTGGTAAAGAGATTGGCCTGGGCGTGGATCTGATCCAGCAGGGCGTTGCCTTTGACTTTGGGCAGCAGGGCTTTCAACTGATCGCCGTAATGACGCGACTTTTCAGGGTCCTTGCGGTTGGAGAGCCAACCGGCCAGGGCTGCTTTGAGCTCGGCGTCGATGTCGGTGCCCAGGGCCTCTTCGGCCAGCTTGGCCAGGCGCGCCCGCTGCTGCAACTGCCCCAGCAGCATACCGTAGGTGAATTCGGCCGGATCTTCGAACAGGGAGTTGCCCCAGCTCGGTCCGTGGCCGTCTTTGTTGACGCAATACGGAATGGAGGGTGCCGAACCACCCCAGATGGACGTACAGCCGGTGGCGTTGCCGATGATCATGCGCTCGCCGAAGAGTTGGGTGATCAGCTTGGCGTAGGGGGTTTCGCCGCAACCGGCGCAGGCGCCGGAGAACTCCAGCAGCGGCTGGTAGAATTGACTGCCCTTGACACTGTCGCGCTTGGAGAGCGACTCGCGCAACGGCAATGTCGCGGCATACTTCTGGTTGGGCACCTGGACCGCCAACTGGGTCTCGAGGGGCTTCATCACCAGGGCCTTGACCTTGGCCGGGCAGATGTCGGCACAGTTGCCGCAGCCCATGCAATCTTCCGTGTACACCTGCATGCGGAACTTGTAGCCCGCAAGCTCCTTGCCGATGGCTTTCTTGGCTTCGAAGCCGGCCGGTGCCTTGGCCTGTTCTTCTTCGGTCACCAGGAAGGGCCGGATGGCGGCATGCGGGCAAACCATGGCGCACTGATTGCACTGAATGCAGTTGTCCATGATCCACTCGGGCACGTTGATGGCCACGCCGCGCTTCTCATACTGCGTGGTGCCCGCCGGGAAGAGTCCGTCGTGGGTAAAGGCGCTTACCGGCAGCCGGTCGCCCTGCTGGGCCAGCATGGGCTGCATCACTTCGGTCACCCACTGGGGCACCTGGGTCTCCTGGGCCTCGCCCTCCTTGGCATTGGCCCAGGCCGCCGGGTATTTGACTTCCACCAGGTTGTCCAGGGTGTGGTCCACGGCGTCCTGGTTCATCTTCACCAGTTGGTCGCCTTTCTTGCCGAACATCTTCTTGATCTCTTTTTTGAGCAGCTCCAATGCCTGCTCCACCGGCAGCACGCCCGAGACCTTGAAAAAGGCCGCCTGCATGATCATGTTGATGCGGCCGCCCAGCCCCACCTTGCCGGCGATCTTGACGGCGTCGATGGTGTAGAATTTAAGCTTCTTTTTGGCGATGGTGCGGCGCATGGCGGCCGGCAGTTTGGCTTCCATCTCCTCGGTGCTCCAGGGGCTGTTGAGCATGAAGGTGCCGCCGGGCTTGATGCCTTCGAGCACGTCGTAGATGTTCACATAGGCCGGGTTGTGGCAGGCGATGTAGTCGGCCGCGTCGATCAGATAGGTGGATTGGATCGGGCTCTTGCCGAAGCGCAGGTGGCTGATGGTGACGCCGCCCGATTTCTTCGAATCGTAGGCGAAATAGGCCTGGGCGAACATGTCGGTGTTGTCGCCGATGATCTTGATGGCGCTCTTGTTGGCGCCCACGGTACCGTCGGCCCCCAGGCCCCAGAACTTGCACTGCACGGTGCCCTTGAGGGAGACGTCGAAGCCTTCCTTGACTTCCAAGGAGGTGTGGGTGACGTCATCGACGATGCCCACGGTGAAGTGATTCTTGGGCTTGGCGGCGGCCATGTTGTCGTAGACGGCCTTGACCATGGAGGGCGTGAACTCCTTGGAGCCCAGGCCGTAGCGGCCGTTGAGCACTTGCAGGCGCCGGCCGTGTTCCATGAGGCTGGTGCAGACATCCAGATAGAGCGGGTCGCCCAGGGCGCCGGGCTCCTTGGTGCGGTCCAGCACGGTGATCGTACGGGCGTTTTCCGGGATCGCCGCCAGCAGATGGTCGGCGGAGAAGGGCCGGAACAGGCGCACCTTGATCAGGCCCAGTTTCTGGCCCTGGGCGTTGAGGTGGTTGACCACCTCCTGGATGGTCTCGCAGGAGGAGCCCATGGAGATGATGATCTTCTCGGCTTTGGGATCGCCCACGTAGTCGAAGAGTTGGTAGCGCCGGCCGGTGAGATCGCCCACCTTGCCCATGTACTGCTCGACGATTCCCGGAACCTTTAGATAGTAAGGATTGGCCGCTTCGCGGCCCTGGAAGTAAATATCCGGGTTCTGGGCCGTGCCGCGCAGCCTGGGGCTTTCGGGATTGCTGGCCCGGGCGCGGAAAGCGGCCACAGCCTTCATGTTCACCAGCTTGGCCATGTCGGCGTAGTCGATCATCTCGATCTTCTGGATCTCGTGGCTGGTGCGGAAGCCGTCGAAGAAGTGCACGAAGGGCACGCTGGACTCGATGGCGGCCAGGTGGGAGACCAGGGCCAGGTCCATCGTCTCCTGCACCGACGCCGAGGCCAGCATGGCAAAGCCGGTCTGGCGCACGGCCATCACGTCCTGGTGATCGCCGAAGATGCTCAGGGCGTGGGCGGCGATGGCCCGGGCCGTGACGTGCAGCACGGCCGGCAACAGCTCGCCGCTCATTTTGTACATGTTGGGGATCATCAGCAGCAAGCCCTGCGAGGCGGTATAGCTGCTGGTCAAGGCGCCCGCGGCCAAGGACCCGTGCACCGCCGCGGCGGCGCCGGCCTCGCTTTGCATCTGCCGGATCAGGACTTCCTGGCCGAAGATGTTCTTACGCCCATTGGCCGCCCATTCATCGCAAATTTCGCCGATGGGCGACGACGGAGTGATGGGGTAGATGGCCGCCGCGTCGCTCAAGGCATACGCCACATGGGCCGCCGCGGTGTTGCCGTCTACCGTCTGCATGGTTTTTGACATCGATCTGCTCCTTTTCTGTTCCCTCACCCCATAGGTATCGTTTATATCCAGGCTGTTGCAGGGACCGGATCCAAGCAGAGCGCCTGAGCGGGGCGAGGCTGGCAAGAGGGTATTAAAAAGGATTTTACAAAATCATATTCGTAAACCATTGGCAAGCTCAAAAATGGCAGTCCCCACGGCCATTTCCACTGAACGCGATTCATTTTTCTTCCGGTCCCGGGCGCTTTGGGAAGGGAATTACGACGCCGCGGAGGCACCGAAATGCCGGGCAAAGGTATCGCGCAAGCTCTCCGGCGTGATCGCCGGCAGGGGTTCGATTTGGGCCACCACCGGGATCTGGCCGAAATGTTCGATGGCCTGGCAATTGCTCGGGTCAGGTGGTCCGTTCAGAATCACCCCGGCCACGGATACCCGACGGTCGCGCAGGGCCTGCAAGGTCAACAGGGTGTGGTTGATGGTGCCCAGGCGACTGGAGGCCACCACCAGGACCGGCAGGGCCAGTTGGACGATCAGGTCGAGCATGAAATGGCGCGCGTTGAGCGGCACGAGCACCCCGCCGGCCCCTTCGACGATCAGGTGATGGAGCGGCGCCGGATCGGGCGCCTGAAAATCGTCCAGTTCGATGCGCACACCATCCAGGGCTGCCGCCGCATGCGGAGACAACGGCCGGCGCAGCCTGTACCTTTCAGGATGGAAGTGGTGGTCGGGCAGCGCGGTGGCCCGCTGAATCCACTGGGCATCGGTGCCCTCGTCCAGCCCGCTCTGCACCGGTTTCCAGTAGAGGCCGCGCGTTCCGGCCAGGAGCACGGACGCCGTCACGCTCTTACCGACATCGGTGCCGGTTCCGGTGATAAACAGCCGGGGAGGTAGAATCAATTTTTCCATTGCCCAAACGCCTCGATCACCCGCTCGATATCTTCGGTCTGGTGCATCGCCGTGACCGCCAGACGGATTCTCGACTTCTCCTTTTCCACGGTCGGCGGCCGGATGGCCGAGGCGTAGATGCCGTGAGCGCCCAGCCATTGGGAGAGCGCCAGGGTTTCGCCTTCCGAGCCGACCATCACCGGCACGATCTGGGTGCTCGATGGGCCGCAATCCCAGCCCATGCGCCGCAGGGTCGTTCGCAGTAGATCGGCATTGGCATGCAGGCGCCGGCGCTCGGCTTGCATGCCGGGAATCAGCTCCAGGGCGCCGTCCACGGCACCCAGCACCGCCGGCGGCAGGGCCGTGGAGTAAATGATGCCGGCGCAGCAGTTGATCAGGTAGTCGCGCAATTGGCGCGAGCCGGCCACGTAGGCGCCGAAGCCGCCGCAGGCCTTGCTGAAGGTGCCGATGACGACATCCACCCCCTGGCCGCAGCTCAGGCCCATGCCCTTGAGCCCGATAACGCCCGTGGCATGGGCTTCGTCCACCACCAGGAGGGCACCGAAGGCGTGGGCCAGGGCCGTCAGTTCCGCCAGCGGACAAAGATCGCCATCCATGCTGAAGACCGACTCGGTGACGATCAGGATGCGCCGGAAGGATGGGCGATGGCGCTCGAGCAACCCGGCCAGATGGGCCATGTCGTTGTGCGCGAAGATCTCCACGCGGCAGCGCGCCAGCCGGGCGCCTTGGATCAAGCTGTTGTGGTTGAGGCGGTCGGAGAGGATCAGCGTCTCGCGGTCGGCCAGGGCCGGCAGGATCGTGGCGTTGGCCTGGAAGCCCGAGTTAAAGACCAGGGCCGTCTCGGTGCCCTTGAGAGCCGCCAGGCGTTCTTCCACCGGACCGAAATAGGCGTGGTTGCCGCAGATCAACCGCGACGAGCCGCTGCCGGTGCCGTAGCGCGCCAGGTAGTCGGCGGCGCGCTGTTGGAGCAGCGGATGGCGGGCCAATCCCAGATAGTCGTTGGAGCAGAAGTTGAGCATCCGCCGGCCGCCCACCTCGATGGTAGCCCCATCGCCCCCCTCGACCGTCTCCAGGCGCCGCATCTGCATCCGCTCGCGCCGGGCCGCTAAGGCCGCCTCCATGAAAGCCCATTTGGTGCTCATGTGGCCGCATGCTCCTCTTCGGCGATGGTCTGCACCATGGCCGTGGTCAAGCGGGTCAAATCCTCCGGGCCGATGATGTAGGGCGGCATGATGTAGACCAGCCGGCCGAAGGGCCGCAGCCAGACGCCGCGCTCGACAAAGCGGCGCGTGACCAGGCGCATGTTCACCGGCCGGTGCAGTTCCACCACGCCCACGGCCCCCAGGGTGCGCACATCGGCCACTTGGGGCAGATCGCGACAGGCGGCCAGCTCCCGGGCCATCTGGGCCTCCAGCTCCCGGACGCGGCCCTGCCAGTCGGAGGCCAGCAGCAATTTGATGCTGGCCAGGGCCACGGCGCAGGCTAGCGGATTGGCCATGAAGGTCGGGCCGTGCATGAAGACGCCGGGGCCTGCGGTAGAAATCGTTTCGCTTACCTCGCGGGTGGACAAGGTGGCCGCCAGGCTTAGGTATCCGCCGGTCAGGGCCTTGCCCAGGCAGAGGATGTCGGGCCGGATGTCGGCGTGCTCGGCGGCGAACAGCCGGCCGGTGCGGCCGAAGCCGGTGGCGATCTCGTCCAGGATCAGCAGCACGCCGTATTGGTCGCACAGCCGGCGTGCGCCGCGCAGATACTCGGGATGGTAGGCCCACATGCCACCGGCCCCCTGCAGGATCGGCTCCAGGATCACGGCCGCTATTTCGTCGTGGCGGCTCGCAATCAGTTGCCGAAAGCTTTCCAGATCGCTTTCGGCCCAGGGGCCCTCGAAGCGGCAGGCCGGCCGATCCGCGAAAAAATGGGGCGTCAGATGGGAGCGGAACATGCCGTGCATGCCGGTCACCGGGTCGCACACCGCCATGGCGCCGAAGGTGTCGCCATGGTAGCCGCCCCGGATGGTGAGCAGCCGGTTCTTTTGCGCCTTGCCCAGGGCGATCCAGTACTGCAAGGCCATCTTGATGGCCACCTCGACGGATACCGACCCGGAGTCGCAGAAGAATACCGTTTCCAGCCCGGCCGGGGCGATCGCCACCAACTGCTCGGCCAGCGCCACGGCCGGCTGATGGGTCAGGCCGCCGAACATGACGTGGGCCATGGCCGCGGTTTGCTCCGTGATGGCCGCGTTCAAAACAGGATGATTATAGCCATGGATGGCGGCCCACCAGGAGGACATGCCGTCGATGAGTTCACGGCCATCCGCCAGGCGCAAGCGCACGCCGCCGGCCCCGGCCACGGGCAAAACCGGTGGAGGATCGACCATGGAGGCGTATGGATGCCATACATGGCGACGATCCAGTTCAAGGATTTTTTCTTCTGAAAACGGCCTCATATCGCGCTCATGCCTTTCGCCCAGACCCTATCCGCTGGAAAAATGCCGTTCTTCTTGTCCGATTCAGTAAACCATATTGTTCGTCGTTGTTAACGACAAGCGCCTCACAGGTCAAGAAATTTTTCTAAATTGACACCTACCACTCTTGTGACATAGCGTTGTTCTTGCACGCGGACGCCCTCTTTTGCCCTCGTTATCCTCGCGCCTTTCATACCGCGGTCTGCCGGATATCGCACCATTGGTCATCACCCATAAGAGAAAGAGCTCTTATGAAAAACCGAGGAGTTGCCTGCAGCGCCCTGCTATCATGGATGGCCTTCTTGGTAGGGATACTTGCTTGCGGTGAAAAGAAACCCTTGGAAATCGGATTCATGGCCGGACTGACCGGCCGGGTCGCGGACCTTGGCGTCCCCGGGCGCAACGCCGCCCTGCTGGCGGTGGAGCAATGCAACGCCGGCGGCGGCATCGACGGACGGCCCGTACATTTGATCGTTCGCGATGATCGGCAAGACGCGGCAACGGCCAAGCAAATGGTTTCCGAACTGATCGATCGCAAAGTAGACGTCATCATCGGCCCCATGACCAGCAGCATGGCCGTGGCGACGGTTGAGCAGGTCAATGCATCGTCCACCCTCATGGTCAGCCCCACGGTGACCACCACCGCGCTCTCCGACCGGGACGACAATTTCGTGCGGGTGCTCGACGACACCAGCGCCTATGCCCGCAAGAGCGCCCGTTACCAGATCGAAACCCTGGGCCATCGCAAGGCCGTGGCCATCTACGATTTGAGCAACAAGGAGTATTCCGAAAGCTGGTTCCGGGAGTTTCAGACGAGCTATGAAGCCCTGGGAGGAACTTTGCTGCTGACGCGGACCTTCCATTCCGCCCCGGACACGGTCTTTTTCGAGATGGTGACGGATTTGCTGTCCGCCAAACCCGATATGGTCCTGATCGTCGCCAGCGCCGTGGACGCGGCCCGCATCTGCCAGCAGGTGCGCAAAATCGATACGACGGTTTCCATCGCCATGTCCGAATGGGCCGCCACGGAACGCTTCATCGAGCTGGCCGGCAACGCCTCGGAAAAAGTCCACATGGCTCAGTTCCTCAATCGCAACGACACCTCCGCCGCCTACCAATCCTTCCGCCAGAAGTACCTTGAGCGCTATGGCCATGCGCCGGGTTTCGCGGGCGTGGCAGCCTACGACGCCACCCGGGTCGTACTGGAAGCCCTGGCCCGGCGCCGGCACGGCAAAACCTTGAAGGAGACCATCATCGCCATCGGCGAATTCCAAGGCTTGCAGCAGCGCATTCCCATCGATAACTTCGGCGATGCCCAACGCGCCACTTTTCTTGCGGAGGTCCGGGATGGTCAATACTGGACGCTGGAATAGGGCCGCGCACGTCCGGCCGCTGCGCAAACTTCTGACGCGCCAGTTCATACTGATCGCCGTGGTTCCGTTTCTGCTGGCCGCGACGCTCTCCATCGCCTGGCTTTCCCGTCAAATCAAGACCGACATCCAAACGTTTCAGCACCAGTTGGCCAATGCCATCGCCTCCCAGGTGGAGAGCCATCTCTCCTCGGCCATGATCACCGTGCAAATGACGGCAGCCATCCCCATGGACGAAGGGATGAACTGGCACAACCTCCAGCATATCCTCGACGCCCAGATCGAAAGCGCGCCATCGCTGCGCGCCATCTACGCGCTCTCTCCCCAGGGTCGGGTCATGGGCATCGGGTTGCCCGCCGAAAATCGAGGTCGCCGACAGGACCTGATGGGCATGGATCTTTCGCGCAACCGGCTCTTCCAACAGGCCCGCCAGGAGCAACGGCCGATCTGGTCGAACACCTTTCTGTCGGTGGTGGGCGGCAGCCTGGTGGTCGCCCTGGCGGCGCCGGCCAAAGAGATGATGGTCATCGGGGAGATCGAGCTGCTCCAGTTGACCGATTACCTGAAGCGTATCCCCTTGCCCGAGGAGCAACTGATCCTGGTCCTGGACCGGCACGGACAAATCATCGCCGACCGGGAAAATCGCTACACCGCGCAGCAACTCAACATCGGCAACATCCCCCTGGTGAAAGCCGGCTTAACCTCCAAAACCACTCAATCCGGCAGATTCGACTTCAACTACCAGGCGATGCTCGGCGATATCGTGCCGACCCCCAGCATCGATTGGTTCGTCATGGTGGCCCAGCCCATCCAAATCGCCTTCGGCCCGTTGAAAACCATGCTGCGCCTGGTGTTGCTCGGCCTGGGCATCGCGCTGGCGATCGGCGTTGCGTTTTCCATCCTCTTCAGCCGCCGCATGGCCCGGCGCTTCGAATCCCTGACCACGCACGCCCGGCTCGTCGCCACCAGCGACACGCCTTCGGCCTGGCCCAAGAGCAGCATCGCGGAGTTCAACGAGCTGTCGGATAACCTGGCCCAGATGGCCGTCGCCATCCGCAATCGGGAGCAGCAACGCAAAGAGGACGAAGAGAAGATCCGGCGCTCGGAAAACAATTACCGCACCCTTTTCGAGGAGTCCCTGGACACGATTTTCATCAGCACCGTTGAAGGCAAGTATCTGGACATCAACCCCATGGGCGTGGCGCTCCTGGGCTATGCATCCAAGGAGGAGGTGCTGGCGCTGGATATCTTCCGGGATGTTTACGTGAACGCAGAGGAGAGAAGCCAACTGATCGACCGCCTGATTCAGGTCGGCTATGTGAAAGATTACCAGGTCCGCATGAAGAAGAAGAACGGCGATATCATCGATGTCGCCATCACGGCCACCCTGATCCTGAACCGCGCCAACCAGCCGACCGCTATCCGGGGCATCATCCGCGACATCACCGAAAGAAGATCCTTGGAAGACCAGCTGCGCCAGGCCCAGAAGATGGAGGCCATCGGCGCCCTAGCCGGCGGTGTCGCCCACGACTTCAACAATCTTCTGACGCCCATCCTGGGCTTCGCCGAAATCCTGCAAAGCGAACTCTCCCCAGAGAGCCCGGCGCGCCAAGGCATCGACCAAATCGTCTCCGCGAGCAACAAAGCCAAGGAGCTGGTCAAGCAAATACTGACCTTCAGCCGCCAGCAACCCCACGAGCCGCGGCCCGTGCAGATTCACCACATCTTGCATGAAGCGGTGAATTTGTTGCGCGCCTCCATACCCAAGAGCATCGAAATCAAGGAAAGCATGCTCAAGTGCGGCTATATTCTAGCGGACCCCGGCCAAATCCACCAGGTAATCATGAATTTGGGTACCAATGCCTACCACGCCATGCGTGCGACCGGGGGCGTCCTGCGCGTAGAAGCCAGGGAGATGGATATCGGTCCCGAAATACTGATCCCCGGCCTGGAGATCGAACCTGGAAGATATGTGCGCCTGGAAGTCGCCGATACCGGCATCGGCATGGACGAGAGCATCAGGTCGCGCATCTTCGACCCCTATTTCACCACCAAGAAGCCCGGCGAAGGCACCGGCCTGGGTCTGGCGGTGGTCCACGGCATCGTCAAGCATCACAATGGACACATCACCGTCTACAGCGAGCCGGGCCGGGGGACCATCTTTCATGTTTACTTCCCGGCGGTCGGCGCGCAAGGCACGGCCGTTGCCGTGCCCAGCGTCGAACAGGCCCCCCGCGGTCATGAACGCATATTGATCGTGGATGATGAAAAGCCCATCGTGCAGCTTCAGAAGAGCTTGCTGGAAAGCCTGGGCTATCGCGTGACGGCTTTGTTCAGCAGCATGGACGCCTTGCAGATGTTCACGCGCCGCCCCGATGATTTCGATCTGGTCATCACCGACATGACCATGCCGGGCATGAACGGCGCCGCGCTGTCTCGGGAACTGCTCAAACTGCGCCGGAACCTGCCCATCATTTTATGCACCGGCTTCAGTGAACTCATCGATGAAGATAAGGCCCGGGCACTGGGCATCCGCCGCTATGTCATGAAACCGATTGTGCGTGCGGAGATCGCCCGAGTTATCCGTGAAATTCTGGATGGCCCGGCCGCGGCTACTCCTTGAGTTCGTCGAACTTGCAGCTCAAGGTGACGGCCTCGCCGTCGAAGGCGGTGTAAACTTTGTACGGCAGCGTCTTGAAGAGGTGGATCATGGCCTGATTGTGGGTGGCGGTGTAGGCCATCAGACCGGAGATGCCCTGTTCCCGGGCCGCTTCGGCCATTTTGCGCAAGAAGATTTTGCCCAGGCCCTTGCCCTGGAATTCCTTGCTCACGGTGAAGGCCACTTCGGCCATGTTGCTTTCCACCAGCAGCAGATATTCGGAGACGCCCACCACGCGCCCGAAGCCGGGCTCGCCGATGATGGCGATGAGGGTCAAATCCTTCTTGTAGTCGATCTGGGACTTGCCTTCGACTTCCCAGCGCTCGAAGCTGGTTTTTTCGTGGAAGAAGCGCAGGAAGACATCGTCTTTTTCCAGTTGGTAGTAATGCTCCTGGATGCGGCGCTCGTCCACGGGTTTGGCCGGCCGGATGGTGATGGTTTCGCCGTTGATCTCCAGCGTTTCTTCCAGGTTGACCGGATAGACCGCCTTGGCTGCTTCGCCCAGGGTGCGCTCGGGGCCGACCAGACGCATCTCCTTGGCCGCTTCGAACAGCTCGTCGCGGAATTTGGGGTGGGCGATGCTGATCATGGCGATCACCCGTTCCTGCAAGCTCTTGCCGAAGAGATTGACCACGCCGTATTCGGTGGCCACGTAGTGCACGTCACCCCGGGAAACCACCACGGCCTCGTCGCACATCTGGGGGACGATCCGGCTCTGCTTGCCGTCGGGCGTGGTCGAACGCAGCATGAGGATCGATTTGCCGCCCGGACTGCGCTTTGCGCCGCGCACGAAGTCGGGAATGCCGCTCACGCCGGCGAAAAGCGTTTGGGCCACGGCTTCGGCCGACACCTGGCCGGTCAGATCCACGATCTTGCACACATTCAGCGACACCATGCGGTTGTGCCGGGAGATGACGAACGGGTCGTTGACGTAATCGGCCGGGTGGAACTCGATGGCCGGGTTGTCGTGCAAAAATTCGTAAAGTTCCTTGGTCCCCAAGGCTGCCGAGGCCACCATCTTGCCGTCGTTCATGCCCTTCTTGCGGTTGGTAATCACGCCCAGAGCGTACAGGTTCATGATGTCGTTGGTCAGGTACTGGGAGTGAAAGCCCAGGTCGTTTTTATCGGAGAGGGCCTGGGCCGTGGCCTGGGAGTTGGCATCCAGCCCCACCTGCAAGGTGGAGCCGTCTTCGATCAGGCGCGAGATGTGCCGGCCGATCCAGGTGGAGAGTTCCGAGCGCGGGGCCGGGGCGATGGTCAGCAACTCTTCTTCGTGCTCCACGATCAGGTCCACGTCGTTCACGTGGATGAAGCTCTGGCCCATGACCCGCGGCATGCGCGGGTTGACCTGGGCGATCACTTTGCCGGCCGAATAGGCGGCCGACATGGTGACATCCACCGATACCCCCAAACTCATCCACCCGAAATCGTCCGGCGGCGACACCTGGATCAGGGCCACGTCGATGGGCAGCTTGCGGCTCTTGAACAGGCTGGGCACTTCGGACATGTTCATGGGCGTGACGAAGCGCAAATTGTTGCGGAAGCTCTCCGAGCGGGCCGAGCCCAGGTAGATGTGCCGGATGCTGAAATTGGCTTCGTAGGTCTTGTTGGCGATTTCGGTGAGCGGCGCGCTCTCGTGGCTCATCATGCGCACGATTTCGAGGCCGCTGAACAGGTGGGCATGATCGGCCAGGGCTTGCACCAACGCCTGGGGCTCCCCACAGGCCGATCCGATGAAGACCCGCTGACCGGGCCGGATGATCTTGATGGCGTCCTCGGGCGAACGCCGCTTGTCGAGATAGTTATCCGCCCAGTAAATCGATTTGGTCATCGTCCCGTTCCTTTGCTGTGACGCACCCCTGGCCCTAGAGCCGGAGAAAACGGATTTGCGGTCCCCAGGAAAACGACACGACCCCTCCGCCCGGCAACACCCCATTGCCGGGCAGGAGGCTTTTGAACTCAAAACGGTCACGAATCAAGGCAACGCTTCCAGAATAAACCGGCAATCGGCCACCGTCGCCCCTTGCCCTTCAGGATGCACCAACAGGGGATTGATGTCCAGTTCTTTGATCTCCGGATGATCGGTGACCAGATCGGAGAGGCAGACCAGCAGTTTTTCGATATGGGCGATATCGGCCTTGGGTTGTCCCCGGAACCCGTTGAGCAGCGCATGGCCCTTGATGCCGCGCACCATCCAGCGGGCGCTGTTGCGGCTGAAGGGCGCCAGGCGGAAGGTGACATCCTTGAATACTTCCACCATGACCCCGCCCGATCCGAACATGATCAGGTGGCCGAACTTGGGGTAGCGGTTGGCCCCCAGAATTACCTCGATCCCCTTGGGGGCCATCTTTTGAACCAGCACGCCGTCGATCCGGGCATCGGCCTTGTACGCTTTGGCACTGGCCACGATGGTATCGAAGACACTGCGCGCGGCGGCGGCATCATTTATATTGATCTTCACCCCCTTGGCATCCGATTTGTGAATGATCTGGGGCGATACGATCTTCATGGCCACGGGGTAGCCGATCTTCTCGGCCTGGGCCACGGCCTCGTCGGCGGTGGTGGCCAAAACGGTGGGCAGCACGTTGAACCCGTAGGCCTTGAGCAGATGGATGCCGGAGAGCTCGTTGAGGTAATTGTTGCCGGCCTTCAAGTTGCTTTCGACGATCTCCCGGGCCGCGGCCTTGTCGTGCTTCAGGCTGAAGGGCGCCAGATCCTGGCGGTTGAGCCATTTGGAGTAGCGGTAGATGGCGCCGAAGGCCTTGGCCGCCTGCTCGGGGAAGGGGTAGACCGGCACCCCGTTCTCCTGCAGGTATTTGACGCCGGCCGACACATCGACCACCCCCATGAAACAGCACAGGATCGGTTTGGACGAGCGCTTGGCGATACGCACGATGGCCTCGGCCGTGCCGATGGCATTGGTCATGGATTGGGGCGTCAGGATCACTAGGGCGCCATCCACGGCTTCGTCCTTGATCACGGCGTTCAGGGCGCTCTCGTAGCGGTCCTGGGCCGCGTCGCCGATGATGTCCACCGGGTTGTGGACGTTGGCCGTGGCCGGCAGGTGGCTCTGGAGCGCTTCCACGGTCTCGGGGCTGAACTTGGCCAGTTCCAGGCCCGAGACCACGGTCATGTCGGTGGCCACGATGCCCGGCCCGCCGGCATTGGTCACGATGGCCACGCGGTTGCCGGTGGGCACCTTGCGGCGCATCTTGCCCAGGGCGTTTTCATTCTTGTAGGCAAAGGCGATGGCAAAGTCGAAAAGCTCGTCGATGGCCTGCACGCGGATGATGCCCGATTGGGTGAAGATGGCGTCGTAGACCGCCTCGGAGCCGGCCAGGGAGCCGGTGTGGGAGGCGGCCGCCAGGGCCCCGGCGCTCGTGCGGCCGGACTTGATCACCAGGATCGGCTTGGGCCGGTCGCCGCCGGTGATCTGCTTGGCCACGCGCACGAACTCCTGGCCGCGCTGCAACTCTTCGACATAGATCATGATCACTTCGGTATCGGGATCGTTATGGAAGTAATTGAGCAGATCCACTTCGTCCACGTCGGCCTTGTTGCCGATGGAGATGAACTTGGAAAACCCGAAATCCCGGGCTGCGGCAAAATCGAGCACGGCGGTGCATAAGGCGCCGCTCTGGGAGATGAACGACACGTTGCCGGCCTTGGGCATGCGCGCCGAAAAGCTGGCGTTGAGGCGCACGTCGCCCAGGGGGTTGATCACCCCCAGGCAGTTGGGGCCCACCAGGCGCACCTTGCTCTCCCGGCACATGGCCACGATCTTGCGCTCGATCTCCAGGCCTTCGCCGCCGATCTCCTTGAAGCCGGCCGAGACGATCACCACGCCCTTGACCCCCTTGTCGATGGCCTCTTTCACCGACTGGATGGCGACCTTGGGTGGCACGATGATCATGGCCAGATCCAGGGGATAGGGGATATCCGCGATGGACGGATAGGCCCGCACGCTGGAAACGGACTCGGCACTGGGGTTGACCGGGTAGAGCACCCCCTTGTAGCCGCCCTTTAAAATGTTGACGAAGATGTCGTGACCGACCTTGCCGGGGGTGGTTGACGCACCCACCACGGCCACCGATTGGGGGGAAAAAATGGCATCCAGATCTCGCATAGAACCTCGCTTATGTAATATGGTTAAATCCAATAAAAGGATCGCATCGACTCACCGGGTCTCAAGCCACCCATATCGACCGGTTCGGGCAGCTTCTAAACGTCGTAATCACAATAGCCCCTTGAAAAAATCGTTGCCCTTGTCGTCCACCAGAATGAAGGCCGGGAAATCCTTGACCCGGATTTTATAGATCGCCTCCATGCCCAGCTCCGGGAACTCCAGCAGTTCCATGTGGGTAATACAATCGCGTCCCAGTCGAGCAGCCGGGCCGCCGATGGACCCTAGATAGAAGCCGCCGAATTGCTTGCAGGCCTCCGTGACCACCGCCGAGCGGTTGCCCTTGGCCAGCATCACCATGGAGCCACCCTGGGCCTGGAACAGCGACACGTAGGCGTCCATGCGGCCGGCGGTGGTGGGCCCGAACGAGCCGGAAGCACGCCCGGGCGGCGTTTTGGCCGGACCGGCGTAGTAAACGATGTGGTCCTTGAAGTACTGCGGCAAGCCCTGGCCGCTGTCCAGGCGCTCCTTGAGCTTGGCGTGGGCAATGTCGCGGGCCACGATCAGGGTGCCGCTGAGCAGCAGTCGGGTGGCCACCGGATAGCGGCTGAGGGTGGCGCGGATCTGGTCCATGGGCTGGTCCAGGTCGATGGCCACCGCCGCGCCGGCGCTCTCGGCCGGTTGCGGCAGGAAGCGGGCCGGATCGCGGTCCAATTGCTCCAGAAAGAGCCCGTCGGCCGTGATCTTGGCCTTGATGTTGCGGTCGGCGCTGCAGCTCACGCCGATGCCGATGGGGCATGAGGCGCCGTGGCGCGGCAGCCGGATCACGCGCACGTCATGGCAGAAGTACTTTCCGCCGAATTGGGCGCCGATGCCCAGTTCGCGCGAGCGGGCCAGCAGTTCGGCCTCGGTGGCCAGGTCGCGGAAGGCGTGGCCCCCCTCTCCGCCCTGGGCGGGCAGGTGGTCCAGATACTTGGCCGAGGCCAGCTTGACGGTCTTGAGGGTCATCTCGGCCGAGGTGCCGCCGATCACGATGGCCAGGTGATAAGGC
>JAKAFO010000081.1 GCA_021819735.1 Deltaproteobacteria bacterium | reverse complement strand
TGACTGCCGAGTTCTATACCCTGGTTTCCATCGGGCTGGTTTCGTTTGCCGCCGTGGCCCAGTTCGCCCCGGCTTTGCTGGGCGGCCTGTTCTGGAAGGGCGGCACGCAAAAGGCGGCGCTCTGGTCGATGATCCTGGGCTTCATTGTCTGGTCCTATACCATGGTGCTGCCCTCCCTGGCGGCGGCCGACGTGCTGCCCCAATCGATCATCCACTCCGGGCCCTGGGGTATCCGCTGGTTGCGGCCTTTTTCGTTGTTCGGTTTGCAGGGCTTCGACCGCGTCTCGCACGCCGTTTTCTGGAGCCTGTTGATCAACACCGCCACCTATATCGGCGTGTCGCTGTTCACCAATCCATCGGCCCTGGAACATACCCAGGCCACCATGTTCGTGGATGTGTTCCACTTCTCTTCCGAAACCGAAGAGAGCCTCGTATGGCGCGGCACGGCCCGCATCCCCGATCTGACGTCCCTGCTGGAGCGCTTCCTGGGCAAGGAGCGCACCGAGGAGGCCCTGACCAAATACACCAAGAGCCACCACCTGGACTTGCATTCGTTGAATGCCGATCCGGGCTTCGTCACCCATGTGGAGAAGCTGCTGGCCGGGGCCATCGGCTCGGCCTCGGCACGCGTCATGGTAGCCTCGGTGGTCAAGGAGGAACCCCTGGGCGTTCAGGAGGTTATGGATATTCTGGATGAAACCCGCCAGGTCATCACCCACAGCCAGGAGCTTGAAAAGCTGACGGCCGAACTCAAGACGGCCAATGAACAACTCAAGGAGCTGGATAGCCTCAAAGACGAATTCATCTCCACGGTTTCACATGAATTGCGCACGCCGCTGACCTCCATCCAAAGCCTGGCCGAGATCCTGCGCGATTATCCCGACACCAGCCAGATGGAACAACGCAACTTCATGGATATCATGATCAACGAGATCCACCGCTTGTCCCGCCTGATCAACCAGGTGCTCAATTTCCAGAAGATCGAATCGGGCAAGATGCAGTGGCAGATGGAACCGGTGGACATGATGCAGGTCATTCAAGATGCGGTCGCCGCCACGCGCCAACTGGTAGCCGACAAGCAGATCCGCCTGTCGCTCTCTTTGCCGCCGTCGGTACCCAATATCGCCGGCGATCGCGATCAGCTCATTCAAACCATGGTCAATCTGATCTCCAACGCGGTCAAATTCTGCGAACCCATGTCCGGACGCATCCGCATCAGCATGTATCAGGACCGCAATCAACTGAAAGTAAGCGTGCGCGACAACGGCATCGGCATCAGCCCTGAAAATCAGCAATTGATATTCGAGCAGTTTCGCCAAGTGACCACCCCCACCGGCCGGGGTCGGCCGCCGGGCAGTGGCTTGGGGTTGGCCATCACCAAACGCATCATCGACCACCACAAGGGCAGCATCTGGGTGGAAAGCCGCCTGGGCGAAGGGGCCACCTTCATCTTCGTGCTGCCGGTGTTGATGCCTATAGAGAAACTACAGACCGGTTAGTCGTTCGATCCGCGTACATTACTTCCCGTCGGCGGCGATTCGGATGCGATGAAGGCGTGAGTACTTGCAGCGAACTTGAGCGGGCGTTAGCCACCGAAATTTTTGAGTCCTTCGGGTGCCATGGCCATGTTCAGAATTTTGTGATATGTGCGGATGCGATCCACGTATTGGACGGCCTCGGTGCCCCGGGCGTACCCGTGGGCAAGCTTTTGGTAGTACTTCTTCTTGTGCAGCAACGGCAGTGTTTCGCGCACCGCGCTCCAACTATTGCCGGATTTGCCTAATTCGGCGGTCAGTTCCCGGGCATCCTTCAGATGCCCGAAACCCAGGTTATAGGCCGCCAGGGCCATCAGGGTACGATCCGGCTCGGGCACCTCGTCGCCGATGGAACGGTGCAGTTGCGCCAGGTAGCGCGTGCCGGCATAAATCGCTTCTTTCTCGGCCAGACGGTCCTTCAAGCCGAGGGTTTTGGCCGTACCCTCGGTGATCATCATAATGCCTCGAACGCCGGTAAAGCTCACCGCCAATGGATTCCAGTGGGATTCCTGATAAGCCATGGCCGCCACCAATTGCCAATCCAGACCATTCCGCGATGCCGCATCCTCGAAGTAGGTCTGATACTTGGGCAAGCGATCGAAGATGCGCCGGCGGTAACGGGTGAGATCGACGTAATCGAAATCTTCCAAATGACTGTAGTAATGACTGACCAAGCTGGCAACCGATTCCTGGGTGGATGTCATTGCGAACCATTGCGAGACGGCGCGCTGCAAATGCTTGTTGCTTGGATTTATTGCCCAACGGAGTTTCTGCGTCTCTCCCACGGTAAAGTGAACCACCAGTTCGGGATAAAAGCGGCGGTTCATCGCCAGAGTATTGGATTCCACGATGGTCAAGGGCACCGACTGATTCCACACCAGTTGCAGCATTTCTTCACTGCTATATTCGGAAAGCGTTTGCCAGCGCAGATCGGCATACTCTTGCTTAAGACTTTTTAGGCGATCGGAGCTGGCGCTGCTGCCGGTGATCCATAGCGGCGTTTGCAGCAGATCCTTGGCTTCCGTCACAGCCGGACCACCCCGCCGGCCCACAACCTGGGCGTTCACATCCAGATAACCCGGCCCCAGCGCCACCATCCGCGCGGCCGGACGCCCAAAGGGAGCGCCGGCGGCAACGATATCGCCCTTGCCCTGGAGCAGGGCTTCCACCATTTGGGCTTCATCTTCGATGAGCAGGGTTCGGATACGCAGGTTCAGGTGATCGGCGAAAAGCTTGGCCAATTCATACTCGAATCCGGCCGGGCCATGGGCGGCCTCATAGTAGCAGCTTTCATTGTTCCGGGTGATCAGGACCAATTCGCCCCGGGACTTGATGACCTCCAGATCGTTGCGCAGGAATGCGCTTTCGCAGGCCGCCAGCGCGACCGTACAGAACAGAGCAACGATAAGGAGCCTGCTTTCTAAGTATATTCGGTGCATTGTGCCATTATCGGTTTCAAGTTTTCCTCTATATGTAAAGCGGACGAATCCGCGGAAAAACGGATTACCTAACGTTCATAAAAGCATAGGGCAAGCAAAAAAGGCGCCAGAAGCTGATTTTTGGCTGTTTCTCGGGAATTCTCTTAGTGGATTGCTTTTTTCTTCAGATGCTTAGAAAAAGTGTTGCGGATTAGTCACACCCATGATCGAAAAGTACGTTTGGGTAGAATTAGGCCGAATTTTGTAACCTGAAGGTAAAAAATGGTACACAATATGGAAACAAAAAACTCATTCAGCGGCATCGCCACAGGCGAAATTGCCGCCATGCCCAGATTGGAGACTACTGCCCCTTTTTGTCATCCCCCTTTAAACCGCGCCATTTTTCCAATAATCGCAGCGCGTTGTCCATATCCTGGCGTGCTTTGGGATGCTGGGGATTTAGATCCAGGGCTTTTTGCCAGGCGGCAACCGCCTCTTCCAGTTCTTCATCGAGAAAATACTTTACTCCCTTGCGATAGTATTCTTCGGCACGGGCATTGAGGCGGCCCTGGGCCTGGGCCAAAAGCTGTGCCGTATCCTGATATTCCGGCTTCAACTCCTTGAGCGTCTCCTTGGCCAGGATTTCTTCGCCCCGCTCCAGGTACTGTTTGCCCAAAGTATAATAGGCGCGGTCTAAAAGAGCCTGGGCCTTGGGTTGCCCTGGATTCTCCTCCAGCACCTGCTTGCATAGCAGTATAACCGCCTTATATGCCCCCTGATTGAATTGCTTCTGTGCCAGGCGCAGCGTTTCTTCCGCATCTTGGGCTTGAAGGCCCTTGCGTGCCTGCTGAATGGCTCGATCGCGTTCCTTGTGTTTGGGACCGATCTTGCCGAACATCTCCAGCGCCCGCTGGTATTGCTTCTGTTCCATCCAGAGCATGCCCTGCCCGAAGTGGGCCTCATCGTTCAAATCCCGGATGCGTCTTTGTCCGTAGTGAGTTTCGCCATAGGGGGCGGTTATTTCCAGAACCTCGATGTATTTCTTTTCATCCATGGCTTGCCGAGCGCGAACGAGCATGGCATCGATTTCCTGGCGAGCCGGCAATCTGGCCCCACCCAGCTCGGGCAGGAAAAGCAGCGTATCGAGACGTAGAGGCTTTTCCGGGTCCAGATCATTGAAATAGGCGATGATATCTGCTTTTTTCGCGTCATTGTAGCGGGTTGCGGCGATCTGGGTGAGGCTGTCCCCAGGCTGAACCGCATAGACTTCCGCATCGGGCCGATTCAAACGCCGTTTCAGGTAGAAGAGCGCCTGTGCATGGCCAGGGTTCAGACGCAACGCGGCCAGAAATTGATTCCGTGCCTTTTCCAACTCGTGGGCCCGAAAATGGACCACCCCCTGCTTGTAATGTTCTATGGCGGCTTGGTCGATAGCAGCGGCCAGGGCTTCGATTTTCACTTTGGCATCGGCGTTGTCCGGAGCCAGCGCGGCGGCCACCCGCCAGGCGAGCAAGGCTTGCGGCAAGTCCCCTTGGGCTTCCAGGGCCGTGGCCCTTTCTTGATAGCCTTCATAAGAGGGGATCGGCGCCTCGCTCGCGCCACAGGCCGGCGCAAGGCCGATCCCCATGAACAGCAGCAAAAGCACCAGTTTTTTCGGCCGCTTTCTTTTCATCGCAGATCCGCCGGGTGAAACGTAGTGAGGAGTTGCCGGAACCGCTCCTGCGTGTCCTGGCCGCTGACGGTCATCCGCCGAAGCTTGTAATTGTCCGCGAAAAAAGGATTCTCGCCAGGCGCTTGGGTCAATGCCCCGCGGAATCCATGTTTTTTCAGCAGCGCAATGACCACATCGCTGACCTGACCGTCCCGGTAGGAAAAATAAGTGGGCGCTTGATTAAGGTTACGAGCGATGTCTTTACGAGAGAGCATGATCTCTTCTTCCACGCCGCGATAATAATCTTCCAACTTCTTCTTGGCACTGGCCTTCGAGGGCCGGGCGCTGACCCCACTGGCGCCAATGTCAAAACCCTCGGCGGCCATGGCGGAAAGCTCTTTCCATCCTATGCGCCGCGCCTTGCCGACCTGGGCCGTGGGGATGAAGAGTGCCGCGGTAAACCCGTTGCGCTTGAGAATGGGATAGGCGGATTCGAAAACCCAGGTTTCAGCCGAGTCGAAAGTAATTAAAATTGCCTTGGGAGGCAATGGTGCGCTGAGGTTTAGAAAAGCCGTCAAGCGCTCCAGGGAGATGGTCTCATAGCCGTTCTCCCGCAGAAATTGCACCTGCTTCTCGAAAGTCCCGGACGATACTCCCTTTTCCTTCCCGACGCGGGGATAGTAGAGAATGGGAACCACCTGATAGCCATCCGGACGCAGTCCGCCGAGGGCGATCGGCTGCAGGGGAATGACCAAGCGCCGGCCTGCCTGGGCACTTTGGACTTGATTGTATTGGGCGATGCGCCACGCTTCATCGGCATCGCCGAGATAGGTCCGGGCCAGACTTGCCAGGCTATCCGGTTCCGCGACCGTCACCACGGCCACGTGTTCGGTGCGGATCACGACCGGCGGGGCCGGCTGGGCCAGGAAACGGCCGGTGCAGCCCATGGCGACAGCCGTCCAGAGCGCCACGGCAATAAGTAGGTTGGTAAGGCAGAGCTTACGCATGCGGTTTGCTTTGAATGCGAATCACCTTGAATGCTTCCACCGGCTCCGACTTGCCTTTGATCGGCAGGCGTCCAAGGCTTTGGGTTTCGACGAGGTGGCCCAATTGTTCCTTGACCTGCTGGCTGACGATGACTTCCCCCGGACCGGCCAAAGCGTTCAGGCGCGAGGCCAGATTGACGGTGTCGCCGATGACGGTATACTCCATGCGCGATTGGGACCCGACATTGCCGGCCACCACCGTGCCGGTGTGAATACTGATGCCCACGGCCGCCAGCAGTTCATTGCCACCGGTGGCCTGCTTGCGTAACTCTTCCTGCAGGTACATGGCCGCGCGCACGGCGCGCTCCACATGGTCTTGACGCGACACGGGCAAACCGAAAACCCCCAGGACCGCGTCCCCGATGAACTTGTCGATGTATCCGCCGAACTTGATGATCACGCCCGTGGCGATCTCCAGGTAGGCGTTGAGCGCTTCCACCACCTGCTCGGGCGCCCTGGCTTCGGCAAAAGCGGTGAACCCGCGCACGTCGCCGAAGATGATGCTGGCTTCGTTGCTCGTGCCCTTGAGCCAAGTGGTCTCCGGATTGGCCAAAATCATGTCCAAAACTTCACTGCCCACATACTTGCCGAAGGATCTTTGCGCCATGGCATTTTTCCACAACTCCTGGCCCATGCGGTTGAAGGCCGTGCCCAGATTGCCCAATTCGTCGTTGCGCTTGATCGGCACACGGTACTGATAATTGCCCTTGGCGATCTCCTGGGTGGCCCGCACCAATTGGGAGATGGGGCGCGAGAAGCGAACGCCGTAAATGACGGCCACGCCCAGGCCGACGAGGATAATGGCCAGCGTGATCAATACCACGGAGATGCGCTCGCGGCGCACCAACTCTTCGATGAAGTTCAAGGAGATGCCCACATGCACCTCCCCCAGCGACTTATCCTTGAAGCGGATGGTGCGGTAAAGATCGATGAGCCGTTCACCGTCCGGGCGGTTGTAGCTGTAGTAAATCACCTCTCCTTCGCGGGTAACGTCCGGGTTCTCCACAAAGTGTTTGAACGGCACGCCGATCAGGTTGACGTCGGTGTGCGCCTTGATCAGTTGGTTGTCGCCCACGATCAGGGCATAGCGCAAGCCTTCCACCCGCGCGGCCTCCTTGATCAATGTGTTGAGTCGCAGGATATCGTCTTCCAGCAAGGGTATGGGCGCATTGTTGGCGAAGTAATTGAGACTCACCATGCCCAAACGCACCGTCTGCTCGTAAAGCCGGTTCTTCTGCTGGCCGAGCACCACCAGGCTCAGGGTGATGATGGTCAGTACGACGACGAAGGTAATGGCCACGGCCATCTGGATCCACATGGGCAGGCGCGGGTGGGGCAGGCGCTCGAAATAGGCCCCGTACTTGTGGGAGAGCCGCTCGCGGATGTCGTCGGAGAGCGAGCTTACCTCGATCTGATATTCGGCGTTGATCGTTCGGATGATTTCGGCTTCGCTGGCGAAGCCCTGTTCGACAATCACCTGGCCCAGGCGCACCGCCCGCCCATTTTGCACCAGGGTTTCGCGCTGCATGTCCAGAGCGCTTTTGAGTTGGAACTCGGTGATGATGCTGTTGCGCTTGAGCACTTCTCCGATGAAAAGATCGTCGCGCGTCACATGGCCGCGCTGGAAACGTCCACGCACCTGGTTGAAAAAGGCGGTTATGGGGCGGAAC
This sequence comes from Deltaproteobacteria bacterium, assembly GCA_021819735.1. Lineage (GTDB taxonomy): Bacteria > Desulfobacterota > Desulfobacteria > Desulfobacterales > Desulfosarcinaceae > Desulfatitalea. Next base: position 9,751 of record JAKAFO010000081.1, on the reverse strand, counting down.
AGAGGCATCATTCCATTCGGACCTATCAGGTGTTTAAATACGGAAGCATCAACGCGGGCCGAAGTGTCCGAAAAATATTGGCGGCCGGCGCGCCGGACAGGCGCCAAGTCATTGGGGTTACTATAGAAGCATAAGGCGCCGTTGTCAAAAGAAAGGTCGCGTTCCCTTTCGCAAGGACAATCAGTGCTTATAGTGGGCCAACGTGTCCAAACCCTCAGCAAAGGAGAACACCATGATCGATCAACACGCGCTATGCGAAAAAATTCGAGAGATCTACCCAGACATCGGCCGATGCGGCATCGACCTAAAAGTAACCTATGACCACGAACAGGCCCGCTGGGTGGTTCACCTGCAAAAGGGTCAACGCCAATTGAAAACCTTTCTGGAAGAGGGAGACGCCGAGCTGTGTCTGACGGGTCGTCAATGCGTGAGCCTGAGCATCGAAATCAACCAGTTGCGCGACAGCATCGAACGGCTGCGCGAGACCGCGTAAGCCGGTTCGCCGGACCAGCCTGACGGGATACCGGTCGCAAAGCGCTGGTCCGGCGGCCCGAATCGTGCTAAGGTGCCGCACCGTCGCAGAGATGAGGAAAGTCATGGCCTTGAGCCCCAACGAACCATCTTTTCGGGAAGAACAAGACAGCATGGGCACCGTGCGGGTGCCGGCCGAGGCCTACTACGGCTCCCAAACCCAACGCGCCGTGGAGAACGGCATGCGCAGCGGCCTGAAGCCGCCCCTGGCATTAATCCAGGCCCTGGCCCTGATCAAACGCTGCGCGGCCGAGACCAATCGTCACCTGGGGCTGCTGGCGCCGGAGCTCGCCGATGCCATTGTGCGCGCCGCCGATGAGGCTGCGGCCGGGCGCCTCGACGATCAGTTCGTGGTCGATTTGTACCAGACCGGATCGGGGACGTCCACCAACATGAACATGAACGAGGTAATCGCCTCCCGGGCCAACGAGATCCTCACCGGCCGGCGCGGCGGACGAACTCCGGTGCATCCCAACGACCATGTCAATCTGGGCCAATCGAGCAACGACGTGATGCCCACGGCTCTGCACGTGGCCGCGGCCAAAGCCTTGCGCGGCGCCCTTGAGCCCGCCTTGGAGCGGCTACATCGGATGCTGGCCCACAAAGCCCTGACCTTCGAATCCGTCCGCAAAATCGGGCGCACCCACTTGCAGGATGCGGTCCCCATGACCCTGGGACAGGCTTTTTCGGGATACGCACGCCAGATCGAGCTGGGACGGGAACGCCTGGGGGCGGTCCTGCCCCGCCTCAGCGAATTGGCCCTGGGCGGCACGGCCGTGGGCAGCGGACTCAATGCCCACCCCGCATTCGCCGTCAAGACCATTGAGCGCCTGGCGGCGATCAGCGGCATCGCCTTCAGCGAGGCGCGCAACCACTTCGAGGCCCAGGCGGCCCGGGATGCGGCCGTGGAAACCAGCGGCGCTTTGAAAACCGTGGCCGTCAGCCTGGTCAAGATCGCCAACGACATCCGCTGGCTGGGCTCCGGCCCGCGCTGCGGCATCGGCGAACTCAAACTGCCGGCCCTGCAACCCGGATCGTCGATCATGCCGGGCAAGGTCAACCCAGTGGTGCCCGAAGCGGTGATTCAAGCCGCTTATCAGGTGATGGGCAACGACACCGCCATCACCCTGGCCGGCCAAGCCGGCAATTTCGAGCTCAATGTCACGATCCCCCTGATCGCCCACAACCTGCTCCAATCCATGCACCTGCTGACCGAAGCCGGCCGGCTGCTGGTCGAGCACTGCCTCCAGGAGCTGGAAGCCGACCGGGATCGGTGCAATCATTTTATCGAAAGAAGCCTGGCGCTGGTAACCGGCCTGGTGCCGCTCGTCGGTTACGACCGGGCCGCGGTCCTGGCCAAACGCGCCTACACCGAGGACAAAACCGTGCGCCAGGTGATCCTCGAGGAGAACATCATACCCGCGGAGAAGATCGATGCCCTGCTGGGCTGAAGCGACTTCTTCCAACGCTCTTCATCAACGTCAACCAAAGGAGACATAGATGGCCGACAAACGTTACCAGATTAAATCCGCGTGTCCCCAGTGTGGTTGCAGCTTCGCCACGCATCTTTCCGCCGAAGAGCTCAAAAAGCGGTACGGCGATGTGCCCAACGTGGAGATGGAATGCGGTGAGTGCATGCTCAAATACACGACCCCCATGGAGAAAGCCTGCCCGGAGTGGGACCGGGAGTGCAAATTAAAATAGAAACGGAAACAGACCCTAAAGAAAGGAAGTTCATTGCCATGATGTACGATTTCAACGCCGACGACATCTTCGAAATGGCCGAGCAGTTGGAGCGCAACGGCGCCAAGTTCTACCGCACCGCGGCCGAAGCCGTGAAAGACCCAAAGTCTTCCGAGTTCCTGCGCAAGCTGGCCGGCATGGAAGAAGTTCACGAGCAGACCTTCGCCAAGATGCGCAAGCAACTCGGCGCTTCGGAAAAAGCCGCCACGGTGTTCGATCCCAATGGGGAAGCCGTCGATTATCTGCGGGCTCTGGCCAACACCCGCGTCTTTTTCGAAAAGAAGATTGACACCGGTTCCATGCTGGCGATTTTGAAGGATGCCATCACGGCCGAGAAAGACTCGATCGTCTTCTACCTGGGCATGCGCGATGCGGTACCGGAGAACCTGGGCCGCGGCCACCTGGATAATGTCATCAAGGAAGAGATGGGGCACATCCGGTTGCTGAGCAAGGAATTGGCGGCCCAGAAGAAGTAGCGCCGCCGATCTCGTCATCATGCTTCGCGCCCGCCGGGACCGATGGGGACCGGCGGGCGGACCTTATTCGATCAAACGGCCGGTGAGCGCCAGCTCCTCCAGCGCGGGGCGATCCTTCAAAACGATCTCCGCTGCTTGCACATCGATATATCCCTGGGCCGACATCTTGTTGAAAATGCGTGACAGTGTTTCGGGTATGGTTCCGAGCAAACTGGCCAACTGCCCCTTGGAGATGGGCAGATGCACACGGCCCGGGCTCGCTTGTTCCTGGGCCAGGTAGATGAGATAGGAGGCCAAGCGGCCCGGCACCTCCTTGAGCGAGAGGTTCTCCACCTGCACGGTGAACTGCCGCAGGCGCATGCTGAGCACGGCCAGCATGTTCAGGGCCAGGGAGGGATGCGCGGTGATCAAATCGATGAAGGCCTGGCGGGGGAAAAAGAGCAAGCGGCTCTTCTCCACGGCCTGGGCATTGGCCGGAAAGTGCTGGCCGGCAAAGACCGGCACCTCGCCGATGGGTTGGCCGGGGCCATAGATGTGCAGGATCTGCTCTTTGCCTTCGGCGGAAGATTTGAACACCTTGACCCGTCCACTGACCACGATATAGAAGCCGGACCCTTCGTCGCCTTCCATAAAAAGGGTCTGGTTACGGGCCACCGAAACCTCCCGGCCGATTTGTTCCAGTTGCTGGAGCTGCGCCTCGGATAGACCGCTGAACAGTGGGCTGGCCGAGATAAGGGGCCGACTTGAATTCATGATGTTTCTCCCATGCACTGAGCCCTCGGATACGTTGCGCGCACTTTTCACCAGATCTTGATCTAAGTCAAGGTGTCCCGGCGCCGAAACGGATAAACCTGCGGACAAATGAGTGACGGTCCCCGGAAAAAAATCGCTCCCTTGACTTAGATCAATGCAACCGGGGTGCCGACCGCATAGAGTAGAATCAAAAAGCAAGTATTGAAGGGTTTCACCGACAACCCATACAACATACCAGCAAGGAGGAAAAATCATGTTCTGTTTTCAATGCGAGCAAACGGCCAAAGGCGAAGGATGCACCAAACTCGGCGTATGCGGCAAACAGCCCGATGTGGCCGCCCTTCAGGATCTGCTCATTTACGCGACCAAAGGCTTGTCCCAGGTGGCCCTGGCGGCCCGCAAGGCCGGCATCAAAGACGCAAAAGTGGACCGCTTCACCTGCGAAGCGATCTTCTCCACCTTGACCAACGTGGATTTCGATCCCCAACGCTTCGTGACCCTGATCAAAGAAGCGGCGCGGCTGCGCAACGATCTCAAGGCCAAGGCCGAAAAAGCCGGCGCGAAGATCGCGGCCGGCGGCCCCGTAACCTTTGCGCCCGCCGCGGACCTCAAGAGCCTGGTGGCCCAGGGCGAAGCCGTGGGCATTCCCTCGGCCGAAAAGCTGAACGCGGACATCCGCAGCCTGCGCGAACTGCTGGTTTACGGCATCAAAGGGTTGGCCGCCTATGCCGACCATGCGGCCATCCTGGGTCAGGAAGACGACGCCATCTACCAGTTCATCTATGAAGGCATGGCCGCCACGCTCAATGACGCCCTGGGCGTCAACGACCTGGTGGGCCTGGCCCTCAAGTGCGGCGAAGTCAACCTCAAGGCCATGGCCCTGCTGGATGCCGGCAACACGGGGGCCTACGGCCATCCGGTGCCCACCGCCGTGCCCCTGGGCCACAAGAAAGGCAAGGCCATCCTGGTCTCCGGTCACGACCTCAAGGACCTGGACATGATCCTCCAGCAGACCCAGGGCAAGGGCATCTACGTCTACACCCACGGCGAAATGCTGCCGACCCATGGTTATCCGGGGCTCAAAAAGTACGCCCACTTCTACGGCCACTACGGCACGGCCTGGCAGAACCAGGCCAAGGAGTTCGCCGCCTTCCCCGGCGCCATCGTCATGACCACCAACTGCATCCAGAAGCCCAAGGAGAGCTACCAGGACAATATCTTCACCACCGGCCTGGTGGGCTGGCCCGGCGTGAACCACATCGCCACCAAGGATTTTAAGCCGGCCATCGACAAAGCCCTTGCCATGCCCGGCTTTACCGAAGATGCGCCCGGCAAATCGGTCATGGTGGGCTTTGCGCGCAACGCCGTGCTGGGCGTAGCGGACAAGGTCATCGCGGCGGTCAAGAGCAAGGCCATCCGCCATTTCTTCCTGGTGGGCGGCTGCGACGGCGCCAAGCCCGGACGCGATTACTACACCGAGTTGGTGGAGAAGATCCCCCAGGATTGCGTGGTGCTCACCCTGGCCTGCGGCAAGTTCCGCTTCTTCGACAAGGACCTGGGCAACATCGGCGGTATCCCGCGCCTGCTCGACATCGGTCAGTGCAACGACGCCCACTCGGCCATCCAGATCGCCGTGGCCCTGGCCGGCGCCTTCAACTGCGGGGTCAACGATCTGCCCCTGTCCATGATCCTGTCGTGGTATGAGCAAAAGGCCTGCGTGATTCTGCTCAGCCTGCTGCACCTGGGCATCAAGAACATCCGCCTGGGCCCCAGCCTGCCGGCCTTCATCAGCCCCAACGTGCTGGATGTGCTGGTGAAGAACTTCAACATCATGCCCATCGGCACCGCCGACCAGGATCTGAAAGCGATTCTGGGATAACCCAAACGTTCAGCCGCATTCCCGGAGCGGCGAGATAGCTCCGGGAATGCGTATCGAAAGGAGCGGCCGCCATGAAATGCCCCGGACAAGACACCCAATTCTGGAACGCCAGCGCAATCTTCGAAGCCGCCTGCCCCCAATGCGGCCGCACCGTGGAGTTCTTCAAGGACGACACCACCCGCAAGTGCGGCGGCTGCGGCCACCGCTTCGTCAACCCCAAGATGGAATTCGGCTGCGCCGCTTACTGCCAGTTCGCGGCCCAGTGCCTTGGCGATCTGCCGCCGGAACTGGTGGCCCAGAAAGAGGATCTGCTCAAGGATCGGGTGGCCATCGCCGTCAAGCGCCACCTGAAGACCGATTTCAAGCGCATCGGCCGGGCCGCCCGCCGCGCCCGGCACGCCGAACAGATGGTGGGTGCCGAAAAAGGCCGCCTGGCGCCGGTAATCATCGCGGCTTATGTTTGGGACCTGGACCCGGCGGATCGGCCCGATGCCCAGCGGCCCGAGGCCCGGGCCCTGCTGGACGGCCTGCTGGCCCCGCCGCCGCTGGTGGACAAGGTGTGCGCCATTCTCGGCGGTCAAGCCCCGCCGGAATCCGACATGGCCCGGGAGCATGCGCTGGTGGCCGACGCGGCCGCCATCGCCGAGCTGGAAGAACATGGCAAACAGGAGGACGGAGCATCCGTAACGTACTCGCAAATCCAGACAGCGTTGCGCTCCGAAGGCGGAAAAGCCTACGCCCGCAAGGTATTCCCCAACTGAAGCAGCCCAAAGACGAAAGTGAAGGTGACCCATGAAACAGGTACGCAAGATCATCCAGATCGATGACGAAAAGTGCAATGGCTGCGGCCAGTGCGTGACCGGTTGCGCCGAGGGCGCCCTGGCCATCGTGGACGGCAAAGCCAAAGTGATCTCCGATAATTTGTGCGACGGGCTGGGCGCCTGCATCGGCGAGTGCCCCCAGGATGCACTCCAAATAGTGGAAAGAGAAGCAGAGGTCTTTGACGAGCATGCCGTGGAGCAGCATTTGGAAGCCCAGGCCGCCAAGCAGCCCAAAGCCATGGCCTGCGGCTGCCCGTCGGCCCAGATCCAGAGTTTTGCCCCCTGCACCCAAGCCAATGCGCCCGGCCGGCAGATTCCGCTCCAGGGATCGGCCTTGTCTCACTGGCCGGTGCAGATCCGGCTGGTGCCGCCCACGGCCCCCTTTCTCAAAGGCGCCGATCTGCTGGTGGCCGCCGACTGCGTGCCCGTGGCCTTCCCCACCTTTCACCAGGAGTTCCTGCGCGGTAAGGTCGTCATGCTGGGCTGCCCCAAATTTGACGATGCCCAGTCCTATGTGGAGAAGTTCACCGCCATCTTCAAGGCCGCCGGTCTGAAAAGCATTACCGTGGTGATCATGGAAGTGCCTTGCTGCGCGGGTCTGCCGCGCATCGTGGAAATAGCCCAACGGGAAGCCGGCACGCATATTCCCTTCAATCTGGTGGTGGTCAGCACGCGCGGCAATATCCTCCAGGAACGCAAAGTAGCCTAAAAATTAAAGAATCGTCTCTCCGCGCGCTTGACGCCGATGGTCGAAATACCTATTAGTGAACCACATTCGGCGTCAACCGCCACCGGGGAGGATTCATGGGCACAATCCAGTTAGGCTTATTGGCTAGTCTTTTGGCCGGTCTGGCCACAGGGGTGGGCGCCTTGCCCATCCTTTTTTTTAAGCAGATCCCGGCGCGCATGGTCAACATCATGCTGGGCGGCGCGGCCGGCGTGATGCTGGCGGCCACCTCCTTTTCGCTGGTCGTGCCCGGCATCGAATACGGCAATGCGGTCTGGCCGGGCCTGGGCGTCTATGTGGTCATCGCCGGCATGCTCCTCGGCGCCGTTTTCCTGGACCGCGTGGACAACTGGCTGCCCCACGAGCACTTTGCCGTGCGCAAGGAAGGGACCACCAGCACCGGCAAGGAAGGGCCCGAATCCCATCTTAAAAGAATCTGGCTGTTCATTTTTGCCATCACCATCCATAATTTTCCCGAAGGCTTGGCCGTGGGCGTGGGCTTCGGTACCGGCGATGTGGGCGGCGGCACCAGCCTGGCCATCGGCATCGGCATCCAGAACATGCCCGAGGGGCTGGCCGTGGCCTTGCCGCTCCTGGGCCTGGGCTACAGCCGCACCAGGGCCATCGGCTATGCCGTGCTCACCGGCCTGGTGGAACCCATCGGCGGCCTGCTGGGCGTGGGCGCCGTCTCTATGTTCAGCCAGGTGCTGCCCTTCGGGCTGGCCTTTGCGGCCGGCGCCATGCTGTTTGTGATCAGCGACGAAATCATTCCCGAAACCCATTCCAAGGGAAGATCCCGCAGCGCCACCTTCGGCGTCATGGTCGGGTTTGTCATCATGATGGCCCTGGACAATTTGTTGGGGTAACATCACTCGATGCCATTTCAAAACCTATTGTTGGCCATGGCGATCGGCAGCGGCAGCGGACCTTTTTGAAACGGCGCCGCCCAAACTTTTTTCATTCCTTTGAACGCCTTGTAAACTCTAAGCGCCCAACGCGCGTCTAAGCGGTTAAAGCCGAGCCAAAAAGGCCCGAAGTTGATAAAAAAGGTGCAATGAGCCCATCCGACCTTTCGCATCGCCCGCGGGCCACTCGAAACGCCGACCAGATCGTCCAATGGGTCCAGCAGGCCCAGGACGGCGACCGAGAGGCGTTCCATCGACTGGCGGATCTTTTTCAAGCGGAGATTTTTCGCATGATTTACTACCGCACGCGTTCGAAGATGGATGCCGAGGACCTGACCCAGGATGTCTTTCTCAGGGCCTTCAAGCACATCGGCCGCCTGGCCGCGCCGGCGCTTTTCCGCAGTTGGCTTTACAGCATCGCCGTCAACCGGGTGCGGGACCATCACCGCCGGCAACGCCTCAAATCCATGTTCGGCATGGTCTCCATGGACGAAGAGGGGTTTCAGGAGAGCGAAGAGATGGCCGCGCCGCCCGAAGCGGCCCAACAGTTGGCGCGGGGTAAATTCTGGGATCGGGTGCGCAACATCATGGCGCGACTGCCGCGCATGGAACGGGAGGTCTTCTACTTGCGCTTTTTCGACCAGCTCAGTATAAAAGAAATTACCGAAACGATGCATAAAAACGAAAGTACGGTCAAGACCCACTTGTACCGCGCCCTGAGCAAGGTCAAGGCCGCCGCCGAAGCGGCCGGCCTGACAAAGGAACAGCCATGACCAGCCAACATCTCAGCGAAGCCGAATTGCTTCTGGCCGTGGTGGATGCCGCCGATCTGGCCGCGGAGCCAAATGCGCATCTGGGGGCGTGTCCGGTCTGCCGCGACGCCCGGGAGCATTTGCAGGCGCGCTTCCTGCGCCTCGGCCGCACGGCCCGGGAACTCGCACCGGCGCCCACGCGTCCCTTCCGGCTGCCGTCCCAAGACGCTGCCGCGGCCCGTTGGCGCTTCAAACCGTTGTGGGCCATGGGTTTAGCGGCGGCCATCGTGCTGGCCGTCATTGCGGGGCGCGGCATGTGGCCCTCGTCTTCCGCGCCGGTCCCGACCGCCGCCATGCTGGAAGCGGACCGCCGGCTCAGCGAGGCGGTGGATGCCCTGGTGGCGGATGCCCTGCCGGTCAGCTTCCAGCATCTGGCCTCCCTGGACGAGCAAGAGACCGAGGTTGACCCGCAAATCGATGAAGACGATCAAGACGATCAAGAATTGATCGATTGGGTGGTGCCGCCCGTCGAAGCAGAAGACGACTCTTTAACTTAAGCAAGAAGGAGTATTGCATGTTCAGGAATAAGTGCGCATGGGCGCTGGTGCTGATAACGATGCTGGCCGCCGCAACGGCCCAGGCCCAGGAGGCCCCGGTCGGCCGCTGGTGGCACTCCCAGCAGGTGGTCAATCAATTACAGCTCTCGCCGGGCGAGATCCAGCAACTGGAGCGCTCCTACGAAGCTTCGCGCCTGAAGATGATCCGCCTGAAAAGCCAGGTGGAGACCGAACAGTTCAAACTGCAAACCATGGTGGAAAGGCGAGATATGGACGACGGCGCCATCAAAGCCCAGCACCGCTCCCTGGAACAGGCGCGCAGCGAATTGGCCGACGAGCGTTTCGCCTTCTTCGTGGAAGTGCGCCAGATCATCGGCCCGGAACGTTTTGAACGCTTGCTGGACATGGCTCCCAAAGGCCGCCGGAGCCAAAGATAGCCGAGTACCCGCGAGACGCTTCAATACCGCTGGTCACCATTCGTTTTGTTTTACTCACCGCTTTCGCTTTCCAACGCGATCAAACTTCAGAACACCGTAACTTTCTTCCCTCGACATCCCACTTTAAAGCTCGGTCCGCTTGACCTGTTCGTCATAGACGAACTATTTTT
>JAKAFO010000412.1 GCA_021819735.1 Deltaproteobacteria bacterium | reverse complement strand
GGCGCCGTGTGCGCCCGGCTGCTGCCCGAGGTGATGGCGGCCAACGTGCGGGCGCTCACCCAACGGGCGCCCCAGAGCGTGGCCCTGAACCGTTACCGCTGCGTCGCCCAGATGCTCACAGGCGCGCCCCAGGCCACGGCAGCCGATGGCGTGCAGTGGGTGCGGGAATTGGTGAAGCAGTTCTCCATCCCGGCCCTCTCCCACTGGGGGCTCACCGCCGCGGCCGTTCCCGAACTGGTGGCCCACGCCCGGCGCGCCAGCAGCATGAAGGGCAATCCCATCGAATTGAGCGAAGCAGAGTTGACCGGCATCGTGATGGCGGCCATGTAAAAGCATTCAGATTTCAACTTGTGTTCGCTTGGACGTTGTCGCCGCGCGGATCTTACGTTATATGAGTTTACCCAGAAGTAAATCCGCGGTGTTTGCGCAATCTTTAGAGGGAGCGATCTTCGTGAGGATTCGGCGGGTATGAACCCCATCCGACTATTCATCAGTAGTGTGCAAAAGGAGTTCGCCACCGAGCGGGCCGCACTACGGGACTACCTGCACGGCGATGCCTTGATGAGGCGCTTTTTCCAGCCGTTCCTTTTTGAGGAGGTGCCTGCCGCCGACCGCCGGGCTGACGAAGTGTATCTGCACCAGGTTGAGCATTGCGACATTTATGTGGGCCTGTTCGGCGAAGATTACGGCTATGAGGATGCGGAAGGGATCTCGCCGACCGAACGGGAGTTCATGCGGGCGACACAACTGAACAAACCGCGTTTGATCTTCGTCAAGGGTGCGGAAGATAAAACCAAGCACCCTATGATGCTGGCGCTCATTCGAAAAGCGGGCAACGAACTGATCCGGCGCCGCTTTGTTACGACCGCTGAATTGCTGGCCGCTGTATACTGTGCGCTGGTGCAGGTACTGGAGGACCGGGAGCTTATCCGCACGGGACCGTTCGATGCCGCGCCCAACGCAAATGCCACACTGGCCGACCTTGACAGTGAAAGCATGCGGCGCTTTATTCGTGAGGCCCGCCGTGGCCGCGGTTTTCCTCTGCGTGAGGAGGTGTCCCCCGAAGAACTGTTGATCCACCTGAACCTCCTCGACCGGGGGCGACCGGTCAACGCCGCCGTGCTGTTGTTTGCACGGCAGCCGCAGCGGTTCTTGATATCGTCGGAAGTCAAATGCGCTCATTTTCACGGAACAGAGGTTGCCAAGCCGATTCCCTCCTATCAGGTTTACAAGGGCACGGTGTTCGAACTGGTGGATCAGTCCGTGGATTTCGTGATGTCAAAGATCGGCCTGCGCGTCGGCACGCGCTCGGAAAGTCCGCAAGCGCCGGTGAACTATGAAATACCCCGCGAAGTGGTTGCCGAGGCCATCGTCAATGCCGTGGCACACCGGGACTATACCAGCAATGGTAGCGTGCAGGTGATGCTGTTCGCCGACCGGCTCGAAGTGTGGAATCCCGGCACCCTGCCGCCTTCGCTCACGATAAAAAAGCTTCGCCAGCCACACGGTTCAGTGCCATGGAATCCGTTGCTGGCGGAGCCGCTTTACCTGGCCCGGTATATTGAACGGATGGGCACAGGCATCCGCGACATGATTCGCCGTTGCCGCGAGGCCGGCTTGCCGGAACCGGAATTTGCGGTGAACGATGGGTTCGTGACCACCCTTCGTCGGCAAATCGGAGAAGCCACAGCTTCTCGGCCAGAGTCGCAGCCAGAGTTGCGGCCAGAGTCATGGCCAGAGTCGCTTGAAACACGCGTGCTGCTTTCGTTAGAGAGCGGGCCGATGTCCAAATCGGAGCTCTCCAGCCGGTTGGGGCACAAGGAAATTTCAGGGCAGCTCAATAAAGTCATCCGCATGCTCCTCGCGGAACAAAATGTCGAGCAGACCATTCCCGAAAAACCCAACAGTCGTCTGCAAAAATACCGACTTACCGATAAAGGGAGTGCTCGATTGGCTTCGTTGCGCGAAGGTAAAAGCACGCCATGAGCGAAACGGGCTAAAATTTCTACAAAGGATGGCTGGTAACGATACGGGGTCGCATGGAACACGTTTTAATCATCGGCGGCGGGGTGGGCGGGGCCTTGGCCCATGACCTGGCCCTGCGCGGCTTCCGGGTAACGCTGGTGGAAAAGGGCGAGCTGCTCTCGGGCACCACCGGCCGCCACCATGGTCTGCTGCACAGCGGGGCGCGCTACGTGCTGCACGACATCGTCGCCGCCCGGGAGTGCTGGGAAGAGAATCAGATCCTGCGCCGCATCGCCCCCCAGGCCATCGAACCCAACGGCGGGCTATTCGTGGCCCTGGATGAAGAAGATCTGGCCTGGCGGGAGCGCTTCCTGGAAGGCTGCCTTGCCGCGGGCATTCCGGCCCGGGAGATCTCCGTGGGCCAGGCCCTGGCCTTGGTGCCGGCCCTGAACCCGGAAGTAAAAGCGGCGGTACGGGTGCCCGATGCGGTCATGGATGCCTGGCGCCTGGCCCTGCCCTTTTTCGCCACGGCCCGGGCCAACGGCGCCGTGATCCGGCCCTTTTGCGAAGTGCAGGCCCTCGTGATGAACGGCCGTGCCGTCACCGGCGCGCGCATCATCGATCACCGCACCGGCGGCAGCGAAGCGATCGGCGCCGACCTGGTGGTCAATGCCGCCGGTCCCTGGGCCGGCCGCATCGCAGCCCTGGCCGGCGTGCGGGTGCCCGTCCAGCCGGCCCCGGGGGTGATGGTGTCGGTGGCCGGGCGGCTGACCCACATGGTGGTCAACCGGCTGCACCCGGCCGGCGAGGGGGACATCATCGTGCCCCAGCGCCGCTTGAGCATCCTGGGCACCACGGCCTGGCTGGCCGACGATCCGGACCGGGTCGCGGCCCCGGCTGAACATGTCCGGCGGCTGTTCGCGCAGTGTGCGCGATTACTTCCCGCGGTGCGGACCCTGCCGCCCCACGCCGTGTGGAGCGCCAGCCGACCGTTGCTGCTCTCCGGCCAAAGCCGGGACCCCTTTGCCATCAGCCGAACCTTCGACTGCTTCGACCATGCCCGGCGCGACCATGTGGAAGGCCTGGTGACCCTCATCGGCGGCAAGGCCACCACGATGCGCGCCATGGCCGAAAAGAGCGCCGACCTGATCTGCCGCAAGATCGGCCGCGACATCGCCGGCCGCACCCGCGAGACGGTATTGCTGCCCTACCGGCGCTACTGGCCTTAAAGGGCCGGTTCAAAGGAACCATTGCATGCAAGAAAAAGAAAAGAAGACCGGCGAAACGCCAACACGCCGCATCGATTTCAAGATTTCGCGCTTCAAGCCGGGCTTGATCGATCCGCCCCGCTTCCAGACGTATTCCTTGGAAGTCAACGCGGCCATGACGGTGCTGGATTGCCTGGAGCAGATCCGCCTGACCCAGGACCCTGGCCTGGTCTACCGCCATTCGTGCCACCACAGCGCCTGCGGCACCTGCGCCTGCATCGTCAACGGCAGCGAACGGTTGGCCTGCCTCACCCGGGTCTGGGATTTGGAAAGCCAAATCGTGATCCTGGAGCCGTTGCGCGGTTTCGTTCGCATCGCCGACCTGGCCGTGGATATGACCGGCTTTTACCGGGAAATTCGGGCGGAGTGGGAGCTGCTGCGGCCCGCCGAACCCTTGGCGGGCGCGGCCGACGGCGGGGGTGCCCTGCGCCTGGAAAATTGCATCGAATGCGGCGCCTGCGTGTCGGTCTGTCCGGCCGCGACCGCCCAGCCGGCGTTCATGGGCCCCGCGGCCCTGGCCGCCGTGCACAATCAGATGCCAAAAACATCGGCCGACGAGCGCGCCGCCCTGCTGGCCCGGGCCGCCGCACCGGACGGCGAGCCCATGTGCGAACGGGCCCTGGCGTGCAGCCGGGTGTGTCCCACGGGGGTCTATCCGGCCCGGCATATCGCCGACCTGCGACGATTGCGCAAAGCTTAAATTACTTCTCCCGGGAAGGCAGGCTAAAGAAGAAGACGGCGCCCTCATCTTCGGAGGACTGGGCCCAAACCCTTCCGCCGTGGCGCTCGAC
>JAKAFO010000080.1 GCA_021819735.1 Deltaproteobacteria bacterium | reverse complement strand
CGCCATGAGCTGAAGGGCTTGAAAGACGCTGCTCTCCGGCGTGATGGCGTATATGTCGAATCCTTTTTCCTGGAGAATATCTCGTATGGTACGCATCGGTGGACCCCCTTCAGCTCCGCGGCGGCCGAACGCCGCCGGTTCGGGTCAATGCATCGAGGCCGGGCCGGCACTCGTGGCGGTGCCGGGTGGTGCTCCACTCCAGCGCTCCGACGCGCCACAAGTAGACGAGCGCCAATACCAGAAAACCGACGAAGACCACCATCTCCAAGTAGCCGGCCCATCCCAACTGCCGCGCGCTGACCGCCCAGGCAAAGACAAAGACCGCTTCCAGATCGAAGATCACGAAGAACATGGCCATGAGGTAGAACTTTACATCGAAGCGGATGCGGGCCGACCCCGTGGGAATAATGCCCGACTCATAGGGCGTGTCCGTGGTGCGTTCCTTGTGGCGCTGTCCCAGAAGAGCCGAAAGGCCGATCATGCCGGTGACCAGGCCGACGGCCGCCACAAAAAAGATCAAGAGCGGCCATAACGATGAAAGACTGTGGGTTGCGTCGTTCACGGGCATTTCTTTTTCTAAATGGGGTTGTCGGGCAGTTGCCGCTGGAAATTTGGACAAACATATATCAGAGTGCCCGCTTCGTAAACAGGGTTTTGACGTTTTCCCGGTGCTTCCGGTTTCTGGGGCAGGTTACGGCCGGGCATTGCCAAGCGGCATGGGTTAATGGTACTTGATGCGCTGCGCACGAAGGCCCCGGCGTGAGCACCAAGCACAGGATCGGCAAGGGATCGAAAGGAATCGACGGCGACATGGATCTGATCAGCGCTTTCATCGACATGATACTGCACCTGGACGATCGACTGACGAACATTGTTGCGCAGTATGGCACCTGGACTTACGCGATCCTCTTTGTGATCGTTTTCTGCGAGACGGGCCTGGTCGTCACGCCGATCCTGCCGGGAGATTCGCTGCTGTTCGCGGCCGGCAGTATTTGCGCCCGCGGCGCCCTCGACCCCCACATTACGTTTGCGCTGCTTTCGGTGGCCGCCGTTTTGGGCGATACGGTCAATTACACCGTTGGCCATTTCATCGGACCGCGCGTCTTCCATTACGAGAAATCGAGGATTTTCAAAAAGGAGTACCTCGAAAAAACCCATGGTTTCTTCGAGAAGTATGGCGGCAAAACCATTATCATCGCGCGCTTCGTTCCCATCGTGCGCACCTTCGCCCCTTTCGTCGCCGGGGTCGGCGCCATGACCTATACCCGCTTTATCCTATATAATATCGTCGGCGGCGTTGCCTGGGTGGCAGCCTTCGTGTACGGCGGCTTTTACTTCGGTAACATCCCCATCGTTAAAAGGAATTTTGAGATCGTGATTCTGGCGATCATCGTCATTTCGGTTCTGCCCGGCCTCATCGAATATCTGCGGGCGCGCCGCTCCAACCCCCAGCCGCAGGTGAAAGGTTAACCCCCACAATCTCCTTGACCACCGGCTTTGTCGTCGGGCGCGCTTGACAGAGTGTCACCCGGTGGCGACTATTCCCATAGCTTTTACATATACTTTGAATTGATTTCGACGCTCGCCGTTGGATGTATCCGCGGTCGGCCTTTGTCCTGCACGAAAACGCCACTGCTCCAAGATCCATCCACCCGCCTGACCACCGGTTTTCCATCCGCAAGCGTGATGTCGAGAAAAACCGGAGATGCAGGTATGGCCAGCGTCCAGCACAACCCGATTGTCCTCACCGGGATCAAGCCCACGGGGCAGCCCCACCTGGGCAATTTCCTGGGAAGCATCCGGCCGGCCCTCGAACTGGCCGAGCGGCACCCGGCCTACTACTTCGTGGCCGACGGCCATGCTTTGACCACGGTGCGGGACCCGGCCCGGCTGGCGCGTCACATTGACGAAGTGGCCGCCACCTGGCTGGCTTTGGGGCTGGACCCCAAGCGGGTGGTGTTCTACCGCCAATCGGCGGTGCCCGAGACGTTCGAGTTGATGTGGATTCTGGCCTGCACCACGGCCAAGGGGCTGCTTAACCGGGCCCACGCCTATAAGGCGGCCGTGGCGCGCAACCAGGCGGCCGACCGTGACGACGACGCCGATGTCCAGGTCGGCCTTTACACCTATCCGCTGTTGATGGCCGCCGACATCCTGGCCATGGATGCCGATCTGGTGCCCGTGGGCCGGGACCAGCAGCAGCATGTGGAGATGGCCCGGGACATGGCCACGGGGTTCAACCGCGTCTTCGGCCAGGTGCTGAAGGCGCCGGTGGCCTCGATCCAGTCGGAGGTGCCCACGCTGCCCGGCCTGGATGGCCGCAAAATGAGCAAATCCTACGACAACGAGATTCCGCTGTTTGGGCCGCCCGACGAGATCCGGCGCCGGGTGATGCGCATCGTCACCGACAGCCGCAGACCGGAAGAACCCAAGGACCCGGAAACCTGCCACATTTTTGCCCTCTACCGGCAGATTGCGTCCGGCGCCGCGGTGGCGGGCATGCGCCAACGGTACCTTCAAGGGGGCCTCGGCTACCGGGAGGCCAAAGAAGCGCTTATCGCCGCCCTCGAAGGCCGCTTCGGCCAGGCACGGACGCGTTTTGCAGCCCTGATGGCCGATGGGACCCAACTGGCCGCCGTGCTGGCTCAGGGTACGGCGGCCGCCCGCCGCCAGGCCGCCCAGACCTTGGCCCGTGTGCGTCGGGCGGTCGGCCTGGCGCGCGCTGAAACGCAATTATCGACAATGATGGCCGAAAACGCAGCCGCCGGCGGATCTTCTGCCTTTGCGTCCGCCGCCCAGTCTCGACTCGGCCTCTGATTATATATGGAAGGAAACCCTTTGCATGAACCGCAACGTCACTCAGAAGTTGATCGAAAGCCACTTGGTGGCGGGCCGCATGCAGGTCGGCGAGGAGATCGGCCTGCGCATGGACCAGACCCTGACCCAGGATGCCACCGGCACCATGGTGATGCTCGAATTCGAAGCCATGGGCGTCGGCCGTGTGCGCACCGAGCTATCGGCCCAATATGTGGATCACAACCTGCTGCAAACCGACTACCGCAATGCCGACGACCACCTGTTTCTGCGCAGCGCCTGCCGCCGCTTCGGGGTGTGGTACAGCCGACCGGGCAACGGCGTGAGCCACCCGGTGCACATGCAGCGCTTCGGCGTTCCGGGCAAGACCCTGGTCGGTTCGGACAGCCACACCCCGGCGGCCGGCGGCCTGGGCATGCTTTCGATGGGGGCCGGCGGTCTGGAAGTGGCTTTGGCCATGGCCGGTGAACCCATGTACATCCGCATGCCCAAGGTGCTGGGCGTTCGGCTCGCGGGCGCCTTGCCCGATTGGGTCAGCGCCAAGGACGTGATTCTGGAGATGCTGCGGCGCTACGGCGTGAGCGGCGGCCGGGGCAAGATCGTGGAATACTACGGCCCGGGGTTGGCCTGCCTGTCGGCCATGGACCGCCACGTGATCGCCAACATGGGCACGGAACTGGGGGCCACCAGCACCGTCTTTCCTTCCGATGAACAAACGTTGCGCTTTCTCAAAGCCCAGGGCCGCGCCGAAGTGTGGCGGGCGATCAGCGCCGACGCTAACGCCGCCTACGATGAGAACGACGCGATCGATCTGAGTCGACTGGAGCCGCTCATCGCCCTGCCGAGCAGCCCTGGCAAGGTGGTGCCGGTGCGCGAGGTGGCAGGCCGGCCCATCTATCAAGCCTATATCGGTTCGTCGGCCAATCCGGGGCTGCGCGACTTCGCCGTGCCGGCTTTGATGGTGGCCGGCCGGCAGATCCCGGACCACGTCTCGTTCGACGTCAACCCGACCTCGCGGCAGCTTATCGAAAACATGATCAGCCTGGGATTGATGGAACACCTGATCCAGGCCGGGGCGCGGTTTCACCAGGCCGGGTGCAACGGCTGCATCGGCATGGGCCAGGCGCCGGCTACGGGCAAGATCAGCCTGCGCACCGTGCCGCGCAATTTTCCGGGCCGTTCGGGCACCGTGGAAGACCAGGTCTATCTGTGCAGCCCGGAAACGGCCACGGCTTCGGCCCTCAGCGGCGTGATCACCGATCCGCGCGCCATGGGCATCCCTTATCCGCGCTTTCAGGAGCCGGAGGTGCAGCAGATTCATACCGCCCTGCTGGTGCCGCCCGCCGAAGCGGATGCCGCTACCGAGTTGGAAAAAGGTCCCAACATCCAGCCGCTGCCCCTGTTCGAGCCGCTGCCGGATCTGCTGGAAGGACCGGTGCTGCTGAAGATGGGCGACAACGTCTCCACCGACGAGATCATGCCGGCCGGTGCCGAAGTACTTCCCTATCGCAGCAACATCCCGGAGATCAGCCGTTTTGCCTTCAGCCGCATCGATGCGGGGTATTACGAGCGGGCCATGCCGCACCAGCGCACCGGATCGTTCGTGGTGGCCGGCGAAAACTACGGCCAGGGTTCCAGCCGCGAGCATGCGGCCCTGGCCCCCCGCTATTTAGGGCTGCGCGCTGTCATCGCCAAGAGCTTTGCGCGCATCCACGCTCAGAATCTGGTCAACTTCGGCATCCTGCCGCTGATGCTCGAAAACCCGCAGGATTGGCAAAAAATCGAGCCCGGAGATCTCTTGCGCCTGGCGGAGCTGCCCGCGGCCATCGCGGCGGACCGGCCGCTGCGCATCGACAACTTGACCCAACAGCAACGCTACATGGCGAGCTATGCCCTGAGTCCGCGCCAGCGCGACGTTCTGCTGGCCGGCGGGCTGATCAACGCCATCCGCCAAAGGCAAAACGGCCGGCCATGGCAACGGCCGTGAACCGGTAATGCAAACCGGAGGTGTCTATGGAGATTAAAACCATCTTATGGCCCACGGATCTTTCGACCAACTCGCTCAAGGCCGGGCCGCATGTGGCGGACTTGGCCCGCAAGCACGATGCGGCCGTGATCCTGCTTTACGTGGCCGTGGATTTGTGCCGGCTGTTTCCGGCCTACGGCAATTACCCCAGCGTGGAATTGCTGAACAACTTCAGGGATTGGGAGATCGGCAAGGCGCGCAAACGCTTGGAAAGGCTTTGCGAGGAAGAACTCAAGGCATGCCCCTTCTTGCGCCTGCGCCTGGTGACCGGGGAGCCGGCCGAAGAGATCCTCAAAATGGCCGATCAGGAGGAGGCCGATCTGATCGTGATCACCCGCCGGGGCGAGGGGCGCGACAGCGGCTTTGGCCACATCGCCCGGCAGGTGATCGAAGCGGCCACCGTTCCGGTGCAGATCCTGACCCCTTGAAACCGGCGAAGGAAGCCGCCGGGAATTGGACCGTCGTAAAACGGCGATCCCAGGGAAAGTGGAAACAAGAAAATAGAAAGAGAAAAGGAGAACGACTATGAGCGATACCCAAGAAAGAGAATTCTCCTGCGTCATGCGTCCGGCGGACAAAGCGGGGCAACCCGACCTTTGCTGCTGCAAAGCCATCGACGACAAGGGAGATTACGAAGATCTTTGTCTCGAGACGTCCGCATTCGAAGCCGACGATTGCGGCTGCTGTTGCTGATGCATACCATCCACCCGGATCAGGAGGTAAACACCATGGACAAGAGAGCATCCAAAAAAGCGCGGCAATGTTGCGCCCGGGAAAAAGAGAACCTGGTGGTCGAATTACAGAAGTGCGACTGGTGCTCCACCAGCTATGAATCTTTGTCTAAATGCTACCAGGCGGCCGCCAAGGAGATCGGGGAACGTTCCCGGGCCTGTCTGATGTAATCCAGGAAATCCCTGACGCCGGGCCTCGTTCGATAGGCCTGGCGGCCAGGGAGGTTCGTTCGGCGGCGTTCACGCGCTTGCGGCCATGGTGAGGGGTCTTGCGCAGGGTGGGCGGGATGGAAGTGGAAGTGAACCATGAACATGATGATGGCTCAGAAAAGAGAGCGATCTTATCGGATTCCCTTGACCGATGCGCTGGTCGAGCGTTTCGCCGATAAGGTGTTCAACCAGCCCGCGCCGCTGCTGGCGCAGCGTACCGGATTGCCCTACCTGCTGGTCTACAATATTGTACATCGCAGGGTCAAATCCATCTCCTCCGGGCACTATCGCATTCTCTTCGGTGAAGCGCCCTCCAAAGAGGGGGTGCGCAAGATCGATGGTACTTTCTTCAGAAAGATGGTGGCGCTGTGGAATTACCTCCAAGGAAGCCAGGGCAAGAACACGCTATACCGGGAGTTGTTCGACGAAACGGCGGAGAGTAAAATCGACTACCGCATTTTCAGCGGCGGTATCCAGACCGTGCCTCCCGAAGCAGAGCGCAAGATGTTTGCCAAGTTCGAAGCCTTGGGTTTGGACCGCCCCCTGATCCAGAACTGGATCGAAGAGATGGAAAGCGGCGTCCGGAATGAGCGCATGCCTTACGAACGCGTGCGACCGCACCTGATGTTCATCTACGAAGTGACCGGCATTCATCCTGCTTCTCTGTTGGGACAGGTGCTCGGCCGCTATGAGCGCGGGCAACTCAAGACCGTTTCCCGAACCGTTTATGAACGCGCCCTGGCCTTGCGTCATCAAGCCCAAAAGGCCCTGGATGCCGGCGAGGCCTTGAATGTGGAAAAGCTCCGGCAACAGGTCTATGGCCGCAAAAGCGGCTATGTGCTTTACGCCGAAGTGGCCGACTGTCTTCATTTCCTGAAGGCCTATGCCAAAAAAGGGTCCAAACGCTACCTGGGACGCAGCGAAGATCCCTACAAGAAGGGCAAAATCAAGCATATTGCCGTCTGGCGCGCCCAGCGGATTGCCGCCGAGTGCGATGCTTTCATCCGGCAACATCCCGAACTGCCGCTGGCCGGTCTGCCCAAGGCCCATCGCGTTCAGCAAGTATCTTTCTTGCTGACCGTTTTAATGGCGCGTACCAGCGAGATGCTCTCCCAGTCCTTCGAGCGCCAGATCCTGATGCCTACCCGAACGCGCGAAGAGTACAAAAAACCGATCCATGGCTTCACCCAGTTCGATCAAGCCTCGCATACCCTGGGGATGAAGAAAAAGGCCTTCGATCTCATGGTGGCCCGTCATTGTGAAATCTTCCGGGGGGTCGGCCGCTACGATCATCGCTGGTACCTGTCCGATCTTTACCTCAAGGAGTTGTCGGCCAAGCAGTATTTCGATTTGATTTCGGCCAAATACGAGTTGCTCGCCAAGGGAGCGGTCCGGCAGCGGAGCCATTCCATGCAGACGAACATTTGCATGTACGAGCCGGACCGGCCACTACCTTCTTGAACCTCGGCTATCCTGCCCGCCGTTCGACCCAACTTTCCATCCGTCACCGTCGGTGGTCGGCACGCAAGATCCGCCGGCCATCGATTCCGATATGCCCAAAAATGGTTTTTCCTGATATGTAACGCAAATGCCGCGTGTGTCGTGGAACGATCGCGGGGTGCGACCGCGCATCGCCGCATCCCGTTGGGTAACTTCGATTGGAGTCAAGGAGAGCTGAAAATGGTCCGGACGATCATTGCCCTTTTTATCACGCTGGTCGTCGCTTCCTTCGCCGGCGCCGAAACCATGAATCTTTCCCGATTGGGTCGGGTGACGGTCATCGATCCGGTTGGGTCGCCATCCGGAATAGTGATCCTCTTTTCCGATCTTGGCGCCACGGAGGCCAATCCATGGGAATCGTCGCGAGCCTTGACCGAGGCCGGTCAGGTTGTGGCGGTGGTGGACACGGGCCGATACTTATCAGCCTTGGATTTGGAGGGAGGCCAGTGCAGGCGGGCATCCGATGATCTGGCCGTTCTGAAATCCCAGATTTTTCAGCGTCGGCACCTGCCGGCCAACACCTCGGCGGTGTTGGCCGGGTCAAGCGCGGCCGGCACCCTGGCCTATGCCGTGCTGGCCCAGTCCGAAGCCGGACAATTCTCCGGCGCGGTAAGTTTTGGGTTTGACCCGGAACTGCCTGGACGCTACCCCTTATGCCCGGGCGCACCCTATGCGAAGACGGCGACCGGGTTTCGTTATCTGCCCGTGGATCACCTCAATGGATTCTGGCGGATCGCCACCGCATCGCCCGACGATGAGGCCCTGCGGCCCTATGTGCGTAAATACCCGCAAGTTATCTTCCCTCTCAGGTCCTATGACGACTTGAATTCGGCGGTGATCAGCGTCTTGGCGGACCGGAAGCATCTATCCCAGGATACCACCGGCGGGATCGACGATCTGCCCCTGGTTTTGCTGCCGGTCGATGGTCACGGAAAGACCATGGCCATCATTTATTCCGGCGACGGCGGCTGGCGGGATCTCGATAAGCAGATCGGCGGGGAACTCCAGAAAGCAGGGGTCCCGGTGGTGGGCGTGGACACGCTGAGAGGGTTCTGGCATCGGCAAACGCCCGAAGCGGCGGCCAGAGGGCTGGAGCGCATCATCGACCATTTCGTCCAAGCCTGGGACGCTCCCGATGTGCTGCTCATCGGCTATTCCTTCGGCGCCGATGTCATTCCCTTCATGGTCAACCGGCTGAAGCCGCCGGCTCTTGGGCATATCCGGCTGATTGCACTGCTGGGCCTCTCCCATAACACCGCTTTCGAAATTCACGTGAGCGGGTGGCTCGGCCGCTCGTCCGCCGGCGACGCCCTTGCCCTGGCACCGGAACTGCGCAAACTGGACCGCTCCCGGGTCCAGTGCTTTTTCGGCATCGAAGAACAAAATGAGAGCGGGTGCACGGATGCCGCCCTGGTCGGCGCGGAGATCATCAAAACCGCCGGCGGCCATCATTTTGACGGAGATTACGTGAAACTCACCCGCAAGATCCTCGATGGGGCCGCTCGCCGGGGAGCCGGACCGGCGGCGGGGCACGGCCGTTGACCGAGCCGAAGTAACCCACTTCTATAGGTTTGGTCGGATATGCAATACAAATGGATCGCGCTCAGTGTGACCACCGTGGGCACGCTCATGGCGGGAATCGACACTCGCATCATCATCGTCGGGCTGCCCAGCGTCGCGCGGGCCCTGGGGGCCGATGTGGAGTCCATCGTGTGGGTCAGCCAATCCTATCTGCTGGCCAGCACGGTCGGTCTTCTACTGATCGGCCGGATCACCGATGTCGTCGGACGGGTGAAGATCTACAATCTGGGATTCGCGGTATTCACTATAGGCTCGGCGCTGGCCTCTATTTGCAGCAGCGCGAATCAGCTCATTGCCTCGAGGATCGTGCAAGGGATCGGGGCGGCCATGTTGATAACCAACAGCGCCGCCATTTTGACCGACGCCACGCCCGCCAAGCAGCTCGGTACCATACTGGGGATCAATCAAATCGCCTTCCGCGTCGGATCGGTGGCCGGGCTGACCCTTTCCGGGATCATTATCGGGCTTTATGGCTGGCGGGCGCTCTTCTACCTCAATATCCCCATCGGCCTGTTCGGCACCCTGTGGGCCCATCTGCGCTTGAAAGAAATTGCGACCAAGGATGCCCAGAAGAAGATGGACTGGCTCGGGTTTGCTACCTTTACCAGTGGGTTGACGCTTGTGCTGCTGGCGATCTCCTTGTTGAGCTATGGCGCGGCGGAAACAGTGCCGGGCGTTGCGATGCTGGCGGCCGGCATGCTCCTGCTCTTTTGCTTCGTCTGGGTGGAAGTGCGCAGTCCGGCACCGCTTCTGGATCTGCATCTTTTCAAGATCCGGGAATTCGCGGCCGGCAACATCGCCCAACTGCTCAACGCCCTGGCCTGGCTCGGCGTTATCCTGATCGTCTCTTTTTATATGCAGGTCGTGCTGGGTTTCACGCCGGTGCGGACAGGCATGGCCTTGCTGCCCCTGGAAGCCGCCTTTGTGGTGTGCGGCCCTCTGAGCGGCGTGCTTTCGGATAAGTACGGCACGCGGCTGTTTGCCACCCTGGGCCTGACCATATCCAGCATCGCCTTTTTCTGGCTCGCTGGCGTGACTCCCTCAACCGCCTATACGGGGATGATCGTTCCGCTCATACTCCTGGGTGTCGGCAATGGCATGTTTGTCTCTCCCAACATCAGCTCCATCATGCACTCGGTCCCCGCCAACCGGCGCGGCGTGGCCTCCGGATTTCGAACCACCATGTTCAATGTGGGTGGCACGGCCAGTGCCGGGCTGGCCATCCTTTTGATCACCACCGCCATCCCCCACGCCGTTTTTTCAAATCTGCTGCGCAGCCCCAACCCCGCGGCCCTCGGTCAATTGCCGGATCAGGAGTTTATCGCCGGATTCAAAGTGGCCGCCTTTGTATTCGCATGCATCAATACGCTTGCCATCCTCCCGTCTTTTTTAAGGGGCTCGGAAAAGGAGCAGACAGATGGGGATCGGCTTGACCCCTGAGCTAGGCATAGGGCCCGCTCCTGCACAAGGCTCCCAATCTCCTGGCTCACCCAATACATGAAGTAAATTGTTAGGCGCGCAGCGGCCGCGGCCACCGCCATATCGGGCATTACAGACAACCAGGGCATATACAGTCCATTTGGTACCTGAGTAATGTCGTGGCTGTATGTCACGCCGCGTCCGATCGTCTTATCGTACACGTTTAGAAGGAGTGCTGATTATGGCAGCCAGAAGGGAAAAAATGGTGCGCATCGGTATAGCTGCCGACCACGGCGGCTATGCGTTGAAAAGCCTCCTGATGACGACCCTGCGGGCGCGAAACGTGGAGGTGATCGACTTTGGGGCGCGGGAACTGAATCCGGACGACGATTATCCTGATTTTGTCGCGCCTTTGGCCAGGGCCGTGGGCCGCAAGGAGATCGACCGGGGGGTGGCCGTCTGCGGCAGCGGCGTGGGCGCTTGCGTGACCGCCAACAAGGTGCCGGGCGTCCGCGCGGCCCTGATAACGGAGAGTTTTTCCGCGCATCAGGGCGTTGAAGACGACGATATGAACATCATGTGCCTGGGCGGCCGGGTCACCGGCACGGCCTTGGCCTTGGAGCTGGTCGACATCTTTTTGAAGGCCAGGTTCAAAGATGCCGAACGGTTCCGGCGGCGCCTGAACAAGGTCGTGTCGTTGGAGTTGGAAAGCCTGCCGCCTTAACGAAGGCTAATCGCGGCTGGAACCAAAAATCCTCAACAGCATGAGAAAAAGATTGATGAAGTCCAAATAGAGCGTGAGCGCCCCTAGGATGGCCCCTTTGCGCACGACGGCGGCATCCAGGCCATCGGGTTGCGCCAGCGCCATGGCCTTTAACCGTTGGGTATCATAGGCCGTCAGACCGACGAAGACCAGAACGCCGATATAACTGACGACCATCGAGACGCCTGGGCTTTTGAGGAAGATATTCACCAGCGAGGCGATGATGATGCCGATGAGCCCCATGGTCAGAAATCCGCCCAAGGAGGTCAAGTCGCGTCCGGTTATCCATCCATAGAGGCTGGCGGAGACAAAGGTGGCCGCGCAAATGAAAAACACCTGGGCAATGGAGGTGTTGGTGTAGATCAGAAATATAAATGAAAGGGTCAGCCCGTTCAAACCGGCGTAGAGCAAAAAGAGGCCGGTAGCGGTCGACGCCTGCATTTTTTGCACGCGGGCGGCGAGGGCCGCCACCAGTACCAACTCTCCGATGATCAAGGCGAAGAACACCAATTGGTTGCCATAGATCGCATTGATCAGTGCGGGGGTGTTGGCCACATAGTAGGCGATCAGGCCGGTCAGGCCCAAACCGAGCGTCATCCAGTTGTAGACGCTGCGTACAAAGGCGTTGACTCTGGTCTGAACAGTGGCTTGTTGAGTGGATACAAACGGCATACGTACCTCCTGATTTTGTTATGGCCGGCATTGAAAACCGAAGGCCGACCGACTCGGGCGCTAACATAAGTCTTTAACGTTTACCTGGCAAATACATCTTCGGCCAGTCACCGCCAGGCGGCCGGCCCACCTTTCCCAAGCCGGCAGACGCGCCAGGTCGTACGCTTGCCCTTGCGCATGTGGCAGATCGCAAACCCACTTTTTACGTGCATGCGCATCGATACCATAGTATTACTTAGTTCCCTGGATGTAATAACTTCATGACCTTAGTGCCTGGAGAGGGGCCTATCGGACGCCGATGTCGTGGCGTCACCCGTGTTCAAACACACAACTCCTATGCTTTTGACACGCCTCAACTATCGGCCGATGCTCCCCTACCTGGGGATGGGGGTGTTGCTGGTCATCGCCATCGCCGTCGCGGGCCGACAGGTCGCGCACCATATCGACGCAATCGAGTTATGGATCGTGAATCTCGGCCCATGGAGCATGTTCGCCTTCATCGGCCTTTACGTCCTGGCGACATCCTTGCTGGTGCCCGAGACGGTGATAGCGATCTTTGCGGGCGTGCTCTTCGGGCTGTCGTGGGGCTTTGCGGTCGTCGCGGTCGGCAGCCTGCTGGCTGCGGCACTACAGTTCATGCTCGCGCGCCACATTCTGCGGGCGCATATCCAGCGGTTCGCCGCTGCCAGGCCGGCTTTGGCGGCTATTCAACGCGCCGTCCGGCAGGACGCGCTGCGTCTCCAAGTGCTCTTGCGCCTGACACCGTTGAATCCCGCGTTGATCAGTTATCTGCTCGGAGCGGTCGGTGTCCGTTTCTCGGGTTTTTTGCTGGCGTGCCCGGTCCTGGCTCTCCACTGGTTCATCGAGGTCTACTTCGGGGGTGCCGGCAAGCATATCGCCCGGATGGCCGGCCGGCACACCCTGGCGGTGTCCCTCGACGACCTGGTCCTCATCGGCGGTCTCGTCGTGACCCTCATCGTCATTTGGCTCGTGTCGCGGATGGCCCGAAAGGCCGTCATGGAAGCCGTCTCCAAGGCGGTGACAGAGCCTGCGGGGACTCAAAAATGAGCCCACACTTTATCTCCACCGCTATCCTGATCGTGCACTGGCTCATCGTCATCGGCCTGTCCATTCGCGTGATCATGCGGCGGCCGCCTGTAGGGGTGTCGGTGGCATGGCTATCTGTGATCTTCAGTGTACCGCTCGTCGGTGCAGCCGTTTATCTGCTGTTCGGGGAAAAGCGGCTCGGCACGCGGCGGGCAGAGCGGATCAAAGCGAGCTTCGTCGATGTCGCGCGCTGGCAAAAAGCCCTCCGAGCGCAATACGATCCCGCGGCCGCGCGGGTCGACATGTTGGCGCAGCCGCTCCTGCACTATGCCGAGCGCGTCCTTGACTTCCAAGCCCTGCCAGGGAACGGCATCGAACTGCTGTACGATTTCCAGTCGATCTTCGACTGTCTGGTGGCCGATATTGACACAGCCCGGCGCACGGTCCACCTCTGCTTCTATACCTGGCATGCGGGGGGGCGTGTGATCGATATCGTGAATGCGCTCATCCGCGCAGCACGGCGTGGGGTGCAATGCAGGGTTCTGGCCGACGCAATGGGAAGCAAGCTTTTTCTTGAAAGCGAACTGGCCCATAGACTTCGTGATGCGGGTGTAGACTTCAGGGCGGTTCTGTCCACCGGTGTGCTGCGGGCGCTTGTGGCCAGGACGGATCTGCGCAATCACCGCAAGATCGCCGTCATCGACGATCGGGTGGCCTACTCCGGGAGCCAGAACCTGGTCGACCCCCGGTTCTTCAAGCAGGCGTCGGGTGTTGGGCAATGGGTGGATGCCATGGCGCGCATCAGCGGACCTGCCGCGGCCTCCCTCGATGGTGTGTTCCGGCTCGACTGGTCCGTCGAAACCGGAACCACATTCGAGCCGCCATCCGCACGCGCCGAGGAAACATCCACGCCGGCCGGAGCGCTGGTTCAGATCGTGCCTTCCGGTCCGGACCTGCACCCGGAAGCGATCCACCAGCTCCTGCTGACGGCGATCTACGCCGCCCGGAAAGAGCTCGTCATGACGACACCCTACTTTGTACCCGATGAGTCGATCCTGACCGCTCTGATCTCGGCCGCGCTGGGCGGCGTGAAGGTCACTCTGATCGTTCCGGCCCGCAACGACTCGGTGCTCGTTAGCTATGCGAGCGTGGCGCCCTTCGATGACCTGATGTCCGCCGGCGTCCGGATCGCCCTGTTCAAGGGCGGATTGTTGCACACCAAGAGCATGACGATCGATGGTGCGATGAGTGTGTTCGGTTCGGTCAACCTTGACATGCGCAGCCTTTGGCTTAATTTCGAAATTTCTCTTCTCGTGTACGACCGTGACTTTACCGGTCGCCTGCGGGCGCTCCAGGACAGCTATCTGCGAGAATCGGAGCGGCTCGATTTAGATGTGTGGCGGCAACGCCCGGCTTGGCGCCGGTTCATGGAAAATACCTGCCGCTTGGCCGGGCCGCTGCTATAGGATAACGCTTATACTGCCGGCCATTGCCTTGTTGGCTATGGCGCGGCGGAAGCGTTGCCGAATGTTCCGAACCAACCATCATGTCTCGTCGATATTCCGGCGATCCTCCCCCCAAGGCCTGCGCCGAGGCCGAAATTAACGCTGACGTCAACTGTTAGATCGAAGCCAATAATTAGCGCAAAGGCTCCCCTATAGGGCCGCCGCCATGTAGGACAACCGCTGACAGCAACTCGCAGAGTACTCCTACGCAATAATCAGAGCCTCGCCGATAGCACAACGCCCAACGGGGCATTAGGGTTTGACCATCGGGACTTTGAAAAATCGCGCCCGAAAAACATGCGCGCTTTTGCGGGAATAACCAGAAGAAGAGGGGCAAAAGACAAGATGATCTCAACCCAAGAGAGCAGGAAACAGTCCGACGCCCTCGTGCTGTTCGGTGTCACGGGCGACCTGGCGCACAAGAAGATTTTTCCGGCCCTGTACGCGATGGTCAAACAAGGCACCCTCAACGTTCCCGTCGTCGGTGTCGCTTCCTCGAAGTGGAGCCTGGCGCAACTGCGCCAGCGTACCGAAGACGGCATTAGAGAATCCGGAGCCATCGACGATCGTTCGGCCTTGCAGCGCCTGCTCTCCCTGCTGCGCTACGTCAGCGGCGACTACAACGATCCGGGAACCTTCCAGGCGCTCAAGCAGGCGCTGGGCGATGCCCGGCGTCCGGCCCATTACCTGGCCATCCCGCCGGCGTTGTTCGCCACGGTGATCAAAGGGCTCGGTGCCGCGGGCCTGGCCGATCAAGCGCGCGTGATCGTCGAAAAGCCGTTCGGACGCGATCTGGCCTCCGCGCGGGAACTCAGCGCTATCGCGCGATCGGTTTTTGCGCAAGATTCGATCTTTCTGATCGACCACTACCTCGGGAAGGAGGCGATCATGAATATCCTCTACTTCCGCTTCGCCAACTCCTTTCTCGAGCCGATCTGGAATCGCAACTACGTGGCCAGCGTGCAGATCACGCTGTGCGAGAATTTCGGCGTGAAGGGCCGCGGCGCGTTCTACGAAAGCGCCGGCTGTCTGCGCGACGTTATCCAGAACCACCTTTTCCAGATCGTTGCGCTGCTGGCCATGGAGCCGCCGGCCTATCAGGGCTTTGGCGCCGTCCAATGCGAGAAAGCCAAGGTGTTCCAGGCCATGCGCCCCCTGCAGCCGAATGATCTGGTACGCGGCCAGTATGCCGGCTACCGCAGCGAACCGGGCGTGGCCAAGGACTCGGACGTAGAGACCTTTTGCGCCCTGCGCTTATTTATCGACTCCTGGCGCTGGCAGGGGGTTCCCTGGTACCTGCGCGCCGGTAAAAATCTGGCGGAAACGGCAGCCGAGGTCCTGGTGGAATTGAAGCCGCCGCCGCAACGGCTGTTCGACGATTCGGCGCCGGCGGTCGGGCGCGCCAATTATCTGCGCTTCCGCATTTCTCCCGACTCGGCCGTGGCCCTCGCCGCGCGGGTCAAGATTCCCGGCAAACAGTTCGTCGGTGACCAGCGCGAACTCTACCTGCTGGAAGAACAGATCGGAGAAGAAACGCCCTACCGGCGGCTCCTGGGCGATGCCATGGCCGGTGACGGGGCGCTCTTTACCCGCGAAGATGCGGTGGAGGCTGCCTGGGCGGTGGTCGATCCGGTCCTGAAAACCCACCCCCGGGTCCACACCTACGAGCCCGGCAGTTGGGGGCCGAAACAAGCAGAGGCGCTCATTGCGGCCGATGGAGGCTGGCAGAACCCCATACTGACAAGGGCGGCCAACTGACGGATATCGATAAAGGGCCGCGGCCTTTCATCGACGCGGAACCCCAGAAAGGGAAACCATCATGAACAGCTCGCAAACGTACGAAAAATTGGAAAAGCTGGCCAGGCTGATGCGGTATTACATTTTAACCGCCACCACCCAGGCCGGATCGGGGCACCCGACCTCATCGCTGTCGGCCACCGAATTGATGGGCGCCCTCTTGTTCGGCGGCATTTTCAGATACGACCCCGAGCGGCCGGACTACCCCAACAACGACCGTTTGATTTTCTCCAAGGGCCATGCGTCGCCCCTCTATTACGCCATGTGGGCGGCCGCCGGCCGGCTTTCCGAAGAAGAACTCATGACCTACCGCCAATTCGGCAGTCCCCTGGAAGGGCACCCCACGACCGCTTTCCGTTATGTCGAGGCCGCCACCGGGTCGCTCGGCCAGGGTCTTTCCATCGGCGTGGGGCTGGCCTTGAATGCCAAATATCTCGATAAGCTTGCCTACCGCACCTATGTCCTGCTCGGCGACAGCGAAATGGCCGAAGGCTCGCAATGGGAGGCCATGCAGATCGCCGCGCATTATAAACTGAACAACCTCATCGGCATTTTGGATGTCAACCGGCTGGGCCAGCGCGGCGAAACCATGTATGGGCACGATCTGTCCACCTATGAAAAGCGCATTGCCGCCTTCGGGTGGGAAACCCTGGTCATCGATGGCCACGCCTATCCCGAGGTGCTGACGGCGTATCGAAAAGCGCTCGCGGCCACCGACCGGCCGGTCATGATTATTGCCCGGACCATTAAAGGCAAAGGCGTCTCGTTTATCGAGGACCGCAACGGCTGGCACGGCATCGCTCTGGACAAGGCCGATTACCAACGCGCCTTAAAAGAGCTGGGCTTCGTGGATAAAACGATTCGGGGGCGAATCCTGGCACCGGATGCGACCGCGCCGGAGGCTGTTGCCTCCAGTGCCTCCGAACTCATGAATTACTCCCCAGGCGAATCCGTCGCCACCCGGGATGCGTATGGCCAGGCCTTGAAGCGGCTTTATCCTCAATTCCCGGAAATCGTGGCGGTCGACGGCGAGGTGAGCAACTCCACCCGGTCGGAGATATTCAAGGAAGTCTATCCGCGCCGGTTTTTCGAAATGTACA
>JAKAFO010000411.1 GCA_021819735.1 Deltaproteobacteria bacterium | reverse complement strand
TCAATGCCGGGCCGCATGATCATATCCAGAAGCAAAAGATCGGCCGCGTGGGTTTGCAGGTAGGCCACGGCCTCCTCTCCGCTTGCAACCGAAGTAACCTTGTATCCCATGCGAGTCAACATGGCGGTCGCAATCTCACGTTGCGATTCCAAATCGTCCACCACCAGGATCGATTCGCCGTGGCCCTTGTACTGCTCGATGGATACGGCTTTTTTGGTTTCCGCCCTTTTCTCCCTGGTCGCCGGAAAACGAATGGTGAAGGTGGTTCCTTTGCCGACGGCGCTCTGCACATCGATGCGCCCGCCGTGGTCTTCGACCGTCCCCCAGACCACGGCCATGCCAAGCCCGGTGCCGCTGCGCCCCATGGTTTTCTTGGTGAAAAACGGCTCGAAAATTTTATCCTTGTCATTGGGGTCGATGCCCTCTCCGGTGTCGCGAACAGTTAAGGCCACATTCAGGGTGTCTTCGGCGCTCTGGTTGCGCGTGGCGATAAGCACCTTGCCTTCATCGCGGATGGCCTCGGCGGCATTGGAAATCAGGTTCATAAGCGTTTTGGACAAATGTACCGGCGAACCCAGAATGTCGCACAGGGTTGGATCTAGATCGGTCTCAATCAGCACGCCCGGATGGAAAGACTGCAAGCTGTGAAACTCGGGACTCTGGAGATAGTCGCGAACGATGGTATTGAGATTGACCACTTCCTTGACGGCAACACCTCTTCTCGCCAGGGTCAGCAGATCCTGTACGATGGCCACGGCCTTTTCACCCGATTTTTTGATGGCCAGGATCGGCTTGCGCAAAACGCTCGTTTCCGGCATGTCCAGCAGCAGCATCTCCGGATAGCTGATCACTCCTGCCAAGGTGTTGTTCAGATCGTGCGCCACGCCGCCCGCCAGCGTGCCGACCGCTTCCATCTTCTGGGCGTGCCGGAGCCGGTTTTCCATGGCCCGGTGCTCGGTGATGTCCCGGGCAAGTCCCCTGAATCCGATGGCCTTGCCACCGCTGTCCGTGACCAGGGAAACCAGAAGGCTCACCGTGATGCCGGCGTTGTCTTTGGATATGACATCCAGGTCTACCAGAGGGCTCGTCTTGCCCGTGGCGAAGACTTTGCTGAAGACCTGAAAAAGCTTTGGGATATTTTTTTTGTCGACGAAGGTTCGGTAGCTCATGCCCATCAACTGGGCGGCCGGGTAACCGGTCCTTTCGCTGAAGTATTTATTGAAAAAGGTCAACTCGCCCTTCAGATTCACTTCGAAATAGGCATCTTCAATGGTTTCGAGGATCGTGCGGTACTTTTCTTCGCTCTCCCGTAAGGCACGCGCCATGGATTTGCGGTCTTCGATTTCCGCTGCCAGTTGGACGTTGGTTTGGGAAAGTTTCCGGCCTTCGCTCAACAGGAGCTGGGAATACCTGCGCGCGGAGCGGTCGGAATTGGTGAGCCGCAGAAAAAAGAGGGAAATCAGCAAGGTGGTGGCCACATTGATGAACAACAAATCGATCGTGATCAAGCTCCAGTAGAGCAATGGCTCTTCCACGTGAAGCCGGTCGCCCCAGAAGCCGATATGGATAAGGATTCCCACCAGGAACCAGGTGACCAGGTTGACGCTGATCGAAAGGATGGCGCCCGGCCAACCCAGAAAAATGGCGGTGATAATGCTGAAGGAGAAAAGCCATTCGCGCGACGCCAAAAAAGGTCCCACGTCCAGGATGATCGCGGCGCCCAATGAGTAGATCGAGGCACAGACGATGGCGGCCCGGATCTTAAAAGAGAGCTTGGGGAAACAGAAGACGATCAGACTCGCCAGGTAACCGGCGGGCGCCGCCGTCGAAATCATCCAGAATTTATTGCTGATGTTGCCGGGCATGCCCACGGCCAAGGCGACCAGGCCCAAGGAAACACATACGCATACAAACATATATAGTATTTTCTCATTCCAATGGGTCGGGGCCTCGGGATCTTTTACGGCTTCGGGGGCATACTTGGCGTACAACGTTTTCAAGAAGATGAATAAGGAATTGCGAGCGAGCAGACGTGTGGTCATCGGCCTCGGTCCTTCCGTGGGCGCATTGGTTGCGTGGAAGCGTTTCAAAACCTGCCTTGGACGGGGGCAGGGCAGCGTTTAAGCTCCCTGGCCAGGATACGCATCCAAAGCGAGTTTTCGAACGGTTCTATCTTCTGTCTTTATTTTTCAGCGGTTGCATTAAGGACGGTCAATTGGGCGGCCCACTCCACGGCCTCTTGAAAAGCACCGCGGACTTTATCACCGTCCATGTTTAACTTTTGAAATATTTGTTCTACCTCTTGCCAGCGGCCCTCTTCGCATTGCTGTGCCAACTGGAGCAAGGGGAGATATTCGTTATTCGGGTCGCGGCACAGGGCTGCTTTGAGCTTTTCATCCAGCGGCAGGTGCGTGACGATGTCGCGCATGGCCATGCCCAGCATGGCATCCAACAGAGAGAAGATGCCAAGCATGTGCAGGCTTTCGGGGTCAAAGCCCCAATAGTCGTAGATCTGGCCGATCCGTTCCAGGAATTTGCCCCGCTGGGCGGCCAGCCGCATCAGCTCGGGAGCCTCCCGACTCTGGTTGACATCGTTGAGCAGCACGACCTGCAACCAATTTTTCATCTTGCGCCAGCCCAGAAGGTTAATCGCTTGATGAATGGATTTGATCTTCTGGCGCATCCCGAAAGCAGCCGAATTCAGGTGAGAGAGCAGTCTGAAGCTCAGCGAGGCGTCGGCCTGAATGGTTTCGGCCAACCGATCGAAGTCCACTTCCGGTTGCTGGATGGCATGCATCAAATTGAAGCGCGATACTTCGTTGGATGAAAATTTGCGTACGGTGATGATCTCGGGTGTTTTGAAAAATGCGCCGTGAAACAGATCGAAGCCCAACTCACGGCACAGGTTAAAACGCCCGGGGTCCTGGACCCGCAGGGCCAACTTGGTTGCCTTATACGCCTGAGCCGCGGTCAACGCGGTTTTTAAACTTTCTTTGGTTTTCCCCGCGACATCCATGCCGATGATATTGACCAGGCGGTAAAAGGGGTCGCACTGTGGCGCGGCGCTGAAATCGGAGGTCGCCAGCAGATAGCCGTCGGCCTTGAGTTGATTCAATACCGGCGGAACGGACGCTCGTCGATAGATCTCTTCGGTCACTTGGACTACCGTCAAAGTGGGCGGCAAGGCATAAGGCAACTGATCCAGAATGTTGCGTTCGCTGAAGGGGATCAGTACTTTTTTGTCGCGCTCGATGATCTGCTGAAGTTCGACATGGGCACTTCCAGCCAACTTGGCCGCCATGTGTTCCGATTCACCACCGTCACCCAGATGTTGTGCGCCGGTTCCGACACAGCAGAGGAGGTAGCCCCACAGACGGCGCTTCTCGTCGAAGATGGGCTGACGGGAGATCGATACACTCGTGGATTCGGCACCGGCTTTCGTTGTACTGGTCATGCTTTGCTCCCGCTATTTCCGTGTTTTTGCATTGGGATTCACGGAATCAACTCAAAGGTTGAACGTGCCAGATCTTTTCGGCGTACTCCATGACCGCTCGGTCGCTGGAAAAGATGCCCATGCGCGCGGTGTTCAGGATGGAGCGGCGCGCCCATTGATCCGGATCGGCGAACATACGGCTGACCGCTTCCTGGGTCGTAATATAGGGGCGGTAATCGGCCAGCAGCATATAAAAATCGCCTTGTTCCCGCAAGCTGCGGATAATCGGCGCGAACAGGCCCGGATCGTAGGGCGAAAAGGCGCCCAGGGCGATCATGTCCAGGGCTTGCCTGAGCTCTTCATCGCTGTGGAAGTAGTGGTTCGGATCGTAACCTTGGCTGCGTTTGGCCAGAACCTCTTCGGTGGTCAAGCCGAATATGAAGATGTTTTCGCGTCCTACGGCCTCCATGATTTCAACGTTGGCGCCGTCCAGCGTGCCGATGGTCAGGGCGCCGTTGAGCGCCATCTTCATGTTCCCGGTGCCCGAGGCCTCCATGCCGGCCGTGGAGATCTGCTCGGAGAGATCGGCCGCGGGA
>JAKAFO010000079.1 GCA_021819735.1 Deltaproteobacteria bacterium | reverse complement strand
GGTCCAGCGATGGGTCGCGGCTCATTGAAAGCCAATAATTCTCTTGATTACAAGACCTCAAATCAGTAAATTATTTTGATTTATGAACCGGCCGGATGGTCCGCTTGCCAAGGCCGCAAAGCGCGAAAATAAGTTCAAGAACTGGAGCATCGAATGTCCGTCAAAAAGAGAATCTTGAGTGGCATGCGCCCCACGGGGGCGCTTCACATGGGAAATTATCTGGGCGCCCTGGCCAATTGGGTCACCATGCAGGAGC
The DNA here is from genome assembly GCA_021819735.1 of Deltaproteobacteria bacterium. Classification (GTDB taxonomy): domain Bacteria; phylum Desulfobacterota; class Desulfobacteria; order Desulfobacterales; family Desulfosarcinaceae; genus Desulfatitalea. The sequence goes on along the minus strand of JAKAFO010000079.1, from coordinate 16,952 downwards.
AATATGAGTGTTTTTTCTTCGTGGCCGACTGGCACGCCTTGACCAGCGACTATGAAAACCCGAGCGGCATGGAAAATTATGTGCGCGAGATTCTGCTCGACTGGCTGAGTGCGGGGCTATCGCCCGAAAAAAGCACGCTTTTCATCCAATCCAAGGTCCCTGAGCACGCCGAGTTGTTTCTGATCCTGTCCATGATCACGCCGGTGCCTTGGCTGGAGCGCAACCCGACCTACAAGGACCAGATCGTCCAAATGCAGAACAAGGATTTGTCCACCTTCGGGTTCCTCGGCTATCCGGTCCTCCAGGCCGCCGACATCATTATGTACAAGGCCCAGGGAGTTCCCGTGGGCGTCGATCAGGTCCCCCATGTGGAGATCACCCGGGAGATCGCCCGACGTTTTAACTTTTTGTATGGACCGGTCTTTCCGGAACCCGAAGCCATCTTGACCCAGACGCCCAAGATATTAGGCCTTGACCGCCGCAAGATGAGCAAGAGCTACGGCAACGCCATTTTTCTTTCCGATTCCCCGGACCAGGTTCGCGCCAAGGTCATGCAAATGATCACCGATCCCCAGCGCGCCCGACGCAGCGATCCAGGCAATCCGGATGTCTGCAACGTCTTCGAATTCCACAAGTTGTATACCGATCCGGACACCACCGCTCAAATCGACACCCAATGTCGCGCGGCCCAAATCGGATGCGTGGATTGCAAAAAGATGATGGCCGTTCAACTGATCCGGGGATTGGGACCGATCCATGAGAAACGCGCCTATTTTCAGGATCATCCTAAAATAGTGGATGAAATCGTAGCGCAAGGTAACCGCAATGCCCGGGAAGTCGCGCGCAGGACCATGGCCGAAGTGCGCGCGGCGATCAAAATAACCTATTGACCGTATTGCCGGTCGGTTGCGGCACCATCCTTTCCGTTCGATGAGCGCCCAACCTGTCCGCAAACTTACACCCCATGGGGATGATCGATGAGCGCAGCCGACATCAGCACGAGCGGGTCCGATTACAAAGTAATTCTCGAAGACATCTTCGAAGGACCAATGGACCTGCTGGTCCACCTGATCAAAAAAAATGAAGTCGACATCTACGACATTCCCGTGGCGCTGGTGACCGAGCAGTATTTGGCCTATCTCGAATGGATTCAGCTTTTAAACATCGATAATGTAGGCGATTTCCTGCTCATGGCGGCCACCTTGACCCAGATCAAATCGCGCATGCTGCTTCCGTTCCACCCCGGAGAAGAAGAGGAAGAAGATCCGCGCTTGGAGCTCGTGCGTCCGCTGGCGGAATACCTTCAGATCAAGTCGGCGGCCGAAGAGTTGGCCAATCGAAATATGCTCGGCGACCGGATTTTCACCCGCAGGACCAACCCCAAGGAGTATTTGGACGGCGATCAGGACTTGATGCCCGTCGGCCTGTTCGAGCTCATCGATGCCTTCCAGCGCATTTTGCAGAAGGTCTCCAAGGAGCACACCGTGGATATGGCCGCGGAGCGTGTCTCCGTAAAAGACCGCATGAATGCCATCATTGCGGTTCTGGAAGAGAAAGGGTCGATTGCCTTTCTTGAGATGTTCCCCCAAGAGCCGCAGCGCATGGACCTTATCGTTACTTTTCTGGCGCTGCTGGAACTGATGAAAATGAATCTGGTCAGAGTGGTGCAGGGCTCTCAAAGCGGCACCATCCGTCTCTTCTATCAATAACTTGGTGCATGTTGGACTTAAAAAACATCATCGAAAGTTTACTGTTTGTCGCCGATGAGCCGCTGGCGCTGGATAAGCTGCGGGCCATTCTGGAAACGGTCGATACCAAAGAAATACGCGCTGCGCTCCAAGCGCTGTCCAATGAGTATGCGGCCCGCGGAGGGGGATTCTATCTTCAAGAGGTTGCCGGCGGGTGGCAAATCCGGTCGCGACCCGAATATAACGAATGGATCAAACGCTTGCTCCAGCCTTCGCCCCAGCGGCTGAGCAGGGCAGCCTTGGAAACGCTCGCGGTCATCGCCTACAAACAGCCGATCATCCGCGTAGACATCGAGCACATTCGGGGCGTGGATTGCGGCGGTGTTCTGCGCCAATTGATGGAGCGCAAACTGATTCGTGTCTTAGGCCGCCGCGAGATTGCCGGCCGCCCCTTGATTTATGCCACCACCAAGCTTTTCTTAGAGATGTTCGATCTGAAGGATTTAAACGATCTGCCCACTCCCAAGGAGATCGCCGAACTGGGCAATGCCATGGTCGACAGCGGCCAAGCCACTGCCGCTGCCGCCGGCAACGCCCAGCCGGCGCCTCTTTCTCCAAACTTGCCGGAGAACCAGGATGCTGTCATGGAGTTTTCTCCGGAAGAATTCCATCCTTCGCCACCAGCCGATTCAGACGGCGAGGAATCGGCCCGGGACGAGGCCGACAACCCAAAAAACTCTTGACTTGAACAGTGCCCAGCCACTATATACGGCCAATACAAAGCTGGGCCTATCGGATAATCATCAGGGCCGGCAAGCAAAGCACGGGCGGTTAACTCAGCGGGAGAGTGCCACCTTCACACGGTGGAAGTCGGAGGTTCAAATCCTCTACCGCCTACCAGCGAACGAACAGGGCTTACAAGCAATCTTGTAAGCCCTTTTTTCGTTTGTGAGCAAAGCCGGTAACGGCGAACGCCTGCGGCTGGCATTTACATTGCAGCGGGCATCCGGTATAGACCGTATCGAAAATGCCATTGGATCGACAGAGCTTTATGAAAAAAACAATCTTCGTCATTGGCGGTTGCCGTAGCGGCAAGAGCAGCCATGCCCTCCGCCTCGCTGAATCATTCTCCGGCCGGCGCAAAATCTTTGTGGCCACGTGTGTCCCCCAGGATAGTGAAATGCGACAACGGGTCCACCGTCATCAGCAGGATCGTGGCCCGCACTGGGCCACCCTGGAGGTTCCCGTGGAACTGGCGGAGAGCATCGCCAAGGAAGGTCCCCATGCCGACCTCATGCTGATCGATTGCCTGACCTTGTGGCTCAGCAACATGATGTTGGCCTATGAGGATCAAAAACCCATCGATGAGCGTATCGAACGCTTGTGCGCCGTTTTGCGCGATCCGCCCTGCCCTGTCGTTCTTGTTTCCAATGAGGTCGGGGCCGGCATCGTTCCTGAAAATTCCCTGGCCCGCCGCTTTCGCGATATTGTCGGCTGGACCAATCAACAGGTGGCCGCTGCCTGCCGCCAGGTCATATGGATGGTGGCCGGCTTGCCGGTGCCGATCAAACCAATGGCCGTGAACCCCGGAATGGACAAGCAGGGCAACTAGCCATGTGGCGCCACTTTTTATCCGGAATTCAGTTTTTGACCATCCTGCCCTGTGGCCCCACCCAGCCGCTGGAGGCCCAGCGAACCCTACCTCTTTTTCCACTGTGCGGGCTGGTCGTTGGTGCCGTATTGTTCCTGGTGGATTATAGTGCCTCCCTGTTCTGGCAACGCAGTGTGGTGGCCGTCCTGGATGTGGTAGCCCTGGCTATGCTTACCGGTGCCTTGCATTTAGACGGCTTGGCCGATACGGCCGATGGCCTTTACGGCCGCCGCTCGCCGGAAAAAGCCCTGGCCATCATGAAAGACAGCCGCATCGGGGCCATGGGCACGGTCACGGTTGCTTGCTGCCTGGCCATGAAATGGGCCGGCTTGAACGAACTCGACATGCATCGCACCATCTTGCTGCTGCTGGTCCCGGCAACGGCGCGCGCCGGGGTCATCTTCGCCGTTCATTACTTGCCCTATGGCCGCCCCGAGGGCGGCACCGGCCAAGCTTTTTTTCAGGGCACACCGCGCTTGCAGGATTATTGGGCGCTGGCGGCCGTACTACTGGCGGCTCTGCTTTTGGCAGGCTGGTCCGGTTTGCTCTTGGTTGTGGGCTTCGCCGCCCTGACGGCCGGCGTTTTGATTTACTACCGTGTAAAAATCGATTGCATCACCGGTGATATGCTGGGGGCGCTCATCGAAATTACCGAGGCGGGGCTTTTCCTGATCCTGTCTGCCACGATCAGACCGGTTTGACCGGGCCGGCCTTAAGGAACGCCATGTACCCCACCCTGCCCCACGCCTTCAAGAAGAAGTTCCCCTTTCGCCTGAGCGTGCCGTCGTTCATCTACCCGGCCGATTACATCACCAACGTTCAACGCCTTGGCCCCTTCGTGGATGAAATAGAGTTGCTGCTTTTCGAAAGCGGCATGGAAAGTCTCCCGTCTGCCGACGAGATTGACGCCTTGGCCACGTTGGCCATTGATACTCAGGTTTCATACAATGTCCACCTGCCGATCGATCTGGATTTAGGCACTTCCCATCCAGCGTCCCGGTGCGAGGCCATCGAGCGCCTTGCCTCCGTCCTGGCGTTGGTGCGCCCCTTGAGGCCCACCACCCATACGTTGCACTTGGCCTATAACGCGAAAGATCGTTGCCCGCAAAGCGTCGCGCAGTGGCAAGCCCAAACGGCGTGCGCGCTGGCCGAACTCTTGAAGGAAACGGCCGTACCACCCGGTCAAATCTCCATTGAAACCCTCGATTATCCGCCGGCATGGTTTGCCCCCCTGGTGACCCGCTTCGACCTGGCGGTCTGCCTGGACGCAGGCCACATCGTGCGCCACGGGCTCGACCTGCAATCGACCCTGGCGCTGTTCGACCAACGCATCACCATCTTTCACCTGCATGGCGTGGATCAAGGCAGGGACCATCTCTCCCTGGACAAGTTAGCGCCCGAAGCCAGAGAAACTCTGCGATGCTTTTTGCGAAAATTCAGTGGGGCCGTATCTTTGGAGGTCTTCTCGCTGGATTATCTCAGAGATTCATTGGCCTGCATGGCTGAGATGATGTCCGTCGAGGGTCAACGGTCGAGGGAGCAGAGCTGATCCATGGGCAACCGGAACCCAACCCATCGCGTTGAACTGCTGGCGCCGGCCGGCAACATTGAGAAACTGGAGATTGTGCTGCATTATGGCGCCGATGCCGTTTATCTGGCCGGCAAAGAGTTCAGCCTGCGCAACTTTGCCGAAAACTTCGGTTTGGATGAAATGCGCACAGCCATCCGCATGAGTCATGCGGCCCAGGCCAAAGCGTATGTGGCCGTGAATATCTTTGCGCGCAACCAGGATTTGGCGCCCATCGAGAGCTATCTACGCCACCTGGCCGAATTGTGCCCGGATGCGATCATCGTCGCCGATCCCGCGGTGGTGCAAATGACCCGAGAGGTGGCTCCGGGCATCCCCATTCATCTGAGTACCCAGGCCAATACCACCAATGCCGCCGCCGCTCGTTTCTGGCATTCCCAGGGAGTCCAACGCATCAATGCTGCGCGCGAGCTGAGCCTTAGCGAGATTGCTGAAATCGCAGGGAGTTGCCCTGTGGCGGTCGAGGCATTTGTCCACGGGGCCATGTGCATTTCCTACTCCGGCCGCTGCCTGCTGAGCAATTTCATGGCCCAACGGCCGAGCAATCAAGGCATGTGCTGCCAACCGTGCCGATTTCGCTATGCGGTCGTGGAAGAAACCAGACCCGGACAATATTTTCCCGTGGCCGAGGATGGGGCGGGGACCTATCTGTTCAACTCTAGGGATTTGTGCATGCTGGCGCATCTTCCGGCCATGATTGAAAGCGGCATCCATACGCTCAAGATCGAAGGCCGCATGAAAAGCATCCATTACGCTGCCACAAGCGTGAAGATCTATCGGGAAGCGATCGATCACTACTATGCGGCGCCGGAGGAATTTGCGCCGGCTTCTCATTGGCAAACCGAGTTGGATAAAATCACCAGCAGGGGGTATTGCACCGGCTTCTATTTAGGGGATGCCAACCAGACCGTACCGAGCTACGATGCGCCGCTGGCGGGGGCCTACCCCTTGGCAGCCAAAGTCCTGGCGCCGGCCGGCATGAACAAAGCCCATGTGCAAGTGCGCAACCAGATCCGTCAGGGAGATGCCATCGAAATCGTCCACCGGAAGGGGCCGCCTGTGCCGGATAAAGTTCAAAACATCATCGATGACCATGGCGATGTCGTTCCCCTGGCCCAACCCGGCAGCCACGTGACACTCCGCTTGAGCCACGATTGCAGCCGCCTCGACCTGCTCCGCCGCCGTCCTTCGATCGAAAGCGCATGAACGGAAACCGGCTGAAATGAAGCGGCTGTCAATGCTCGCTTTTGGCAGAGGCCACGATCCGGGCCGCCTCATCCAATGTATGATTGATCTGGAGGGTCAATTGCGCGGCGGATTCCAATAGTGTCGCCACCTGCGGCAGTTGATTCAGCCGGAACTCGGCTGCCCATTGGCGATAGTTTTGGGCGTGGTCGCTATTGTGCTGAATCCAGTGGCTCAGCAATTTGCTGCCTTTTTCCGCGAAACCCATGGGTTGGCTGTCGTGGTGGGCATGCCCCGGCGGATGGTGATCATGGTGGCCCATGAAATGCTCCTTTGCTGTCGTGGGAAAGACGGGGTTAGGATGCGGCAAAACCGTTTACTATCTACAGCCGCGGATGCTAATAGTCAACCATGTCCGCGTCGTGCGCAAATTGATTGAATGCATCCCAGGCCTTAAATGAAACCAGCACACCGCGCCTTATCCGGAAAAGCACAAAACCGCAGGGGTTTGCTCTGGGCAGCCCTGCTGGCCGGCTTGCTGTGCGGCATCACGGCCGGTGCCCTGCTAGGGCTGACCCGGGACCTGCCCCAGATTGAAGCCCTGGAAGCATACAAGCCTTCCGCCATCACCCGCGTCTATTCGGCGGACGGCGTACAGTTGGCGGAACTCTTTGTGGAAAGACGGGAGCCGGTTTCATTGGCGCAAATTCCCCCGGCCCTGATTACGGCCTTGCTTACCACTGAAGATCGGGCGTTCTTCGAGCATAGCGGGATCGCTATCCGCGGCGTTGCCAGAGCTGCCATTAAAAATGTGCTCCGGGGTCGTCTTTCCGAAGGCGCCAGCACATTGACGCAACAACTGGCCAAGACCCTCTTCCTCACACCACGCAAGAGTTTTATTCGCAAACTGCGGGAAGCGCTCTTGGCCATGCAATTGGAACGCCGCTATACAAAAGACGAATTGTTAACCCTCTATCTGAATCAGGTCTATTTCGGCAGCGGCGCCTATGGCGTGGCCGCCGCCGCCCGGATTTACTTCAACAAAAAAATCGAAGCATTGAGCCTGGCGCAGTGCGCCTTGATCGCCGGATTGCCCCGGGCGCCCTCGCGATACTCGCCCCTTGTTGACCCCCAATTGGCGCGGAGGCGCCGGGATGTGGTCTTGACGTTGATGCACCGGACCGGTGTGATCGGAGCCGATGACTTCCAGCAGGCCCTCCAAGAACCGGTGACAGCCCCTGCCGCGCAGCCCCAAGATCGAAAAGCCCCATATTTTCTGGCCTACATCAAGAAAGACATAGAAGAGGCGGTGGGGGCCGACTTGCTTTACAAAGGGGGTTTGACCATTTTCACTACCTTGGACAATCGTATGCAAACCGCCGCCGAACAAGCGGTCAGCGCTGGTTTGGCGTCGCTGGAAAACCGCATGCGCCATAACGGATTGCCCAACCCCAGACCTGAAGCAGCGCTATTCTCCCTGCGCGTGGAGACCGGTGCCATTCTCAGCATGGTGGGTGGCCGTGACGGTTCCGGCAACGGTTTCAACCGGGCGACCACCGCTCTGCGACAGCCGGGTTCAGCCTTTAAGCCCATCGTCTACGCGCTGGCCATAGAGAAGGGATTTGAGCAAAACCAAACGCTTTTGGATGCACCGGCGGTTTTTCCGAACACCTCTTCCGGAGACGATTGGCGGCCGGAAAACAGTTCAGAGGGGTATGCCGGTGAGATCAGCCTGCGCTGGGCCTTGGCACAATCCAAAAACATTCCGGCCGTGCGGCTGATCGAGCAACTGGGCCCATCGTCGGTTGTGGCTTTTGCTCAGCAGTTGGGGATCGGCGCGGCGCTTAAACCCAATTTATCGCTGGCCCTGGGCACATCGGAGGTGACCCTGCTGGAAATGACCGCGGCCTATGCGGTCTTCGCCAACAGCGGCAAATACATAGAACCCTATGGCGTATTGGAAATTCGTGACGATCGCGGCAAGATTCTGTGGCAGGCCAAACCGGAACAACACCTGGCCATGACGCGGATCTCCGCGGCCATCATCACGGATATGCTGCGTGCTGTCGTCACCGAAGGCACGGGCAAGTACGCGAAAAGCCTTCCGGGACCCATCGCGGGCAAAACCGGCACCACGAGCGGTTATAGGGATGCGCTCTTTGTGGGTTATGCGCCCACGATAGCAGCCGGTGTGTGGGTGGGCAACGAGGATGCGTCCACCTTGGGTCCCCAGGAAACCGGTACCCGCGCCGCGCTGCCCATTTGGACGGGATTCATGCAATCCGCGCTGGCGGATCAGCCCCTGGCACGTTTCGATATCCCCGAGGAGGCGCGAACCATCTATATTGACAATCCAACAGGGACTCAACTCGCGGCCGATGCCCCCGGCGCCGTGAAAGTGCTGGTTCGCTGACGCCCCGATTCTATGCGCCTGTCTTTCAAGCGGAAATAGGCTCTTGCTCGGAATTAGCTGTGGGTCTTTGAGGTGGCAGGATCTTTCTCTTTTCGGGATCCGGATTAGAGCGGAAGAAAATGGCGGTATGTCCGACCATGCCGATTAAATGAGCACTCGCGGCATCTTTCAATTCTTCGGCCATCCGCTGTTTGTCGCCCTTGACCTTGCATTCGATGAACTTGATTTTGACCAGTTCGTGCCGGTCGAGGGCTTGCGCCAGCTCCTGAGTTACCGTTGGGGTTACCCCCCGCTGCCCGATGAGCAACACCGGCTTCAGTGCATGCGCCATGGCCCGCAGGTACTTTCGCTGATACCCCTTCAGGGCTTCTCCTGCGGGAGGCGCCGATTTACTGTCGTCTTCTGAGCTTATCTGTGATGAAGTTGACATTGCCTTCCATTTCACCTACTTTTTTGGCCATTTGAGCGACAGCCGCATCGGTACTGATGGCAACGCTTTCCACCGAATCCAAAGTGGAGGCCATTTTTGCGTTTTTCGCCTCTATTCGGCTAAGTTGAACACTGATGCGAATCACAAAGATAGTGACCAAAACGAGCCATCCTGCAACGAGGACTGTTCTCCACTCCTTTTTCAAAAAAGGCATTGGCCGGCTCCCTTTATCTGCATTGTCAGGTTTAAACCACCGCCACGCATCGCTTTGTATCAATCAGTTCACATTACGTTCATGAATAGCGATTTCCATGCGCCTTGACAAGCTTTTTTACATCATCACGTTGATATCTATTTGATAATATGATAGTTCGGTTATACGACAATCGATTCATATCCCAATCGGTCAGCGGGGGTCAGCATGGAGACAAATCTTCCCAGCAACAATTTGCCTGAACGAAGATCGGAAACGCGCGGAACGGACTCTCGATACTACAGCGTTCAATTCACCACAGAGGGATTGGACGCCTTCTACCAATTCAAGCTGTGGAATATCTCCCCCAAGGGACTATGCATCCTGGTCAAGGAACAATCGGAGGTGCTCCATCACATTGAAGTCGGCGACATCATCGAAATGACTTACTATCTCGCCGATTCGGGGGGGGCATCCGAAAACCTGAAGACCCAGATCAAACATATCACCAAGAATGAGGACGGCCGATTCAAAGGTCACTATCTCGTCGGACTTTCCATCCTCTGACCCTGACAAACCGATTTATCTTCCATTCGGGCAGACTATAAGGATCTGCGTGGGCGTAAGGCTTCATCCTTAAGAGTAGATAAAAGCGATGGGCAAAGGGGGATACTTGTGCACCCCCGGTTTGGGCAGAATGTGTTCTTGTCCGATGCTGAGCCAATTGACATCGGGATTAAGTTCGCGCAGTTTTCCGTCATCCGGCGGACGAGCATGATTGGTGTAAGCATATGTAACTTGAAAAATACAGATGCCGTAACGTCCTTCCCGCGCAACCACATAATTCTTCTTGAAAGTTAGCAAAGCCATATTATGCAGGGCCGCAAACTGCTGCATCTCCGCCTCGCTCATGGGCAGCAGGATTGCCTTGGAGATGCCGCGTTCCGAGATGCGAATCAAGGCTCGCGACTCGCTGCTGCCCACATAGACGGTGGAGATGCATTGCATCCGTTTCAGATATTGGGCCGCCACGATGGCGGCCGTGCGCCGGCCGCCCACCATCACGGGAACGCCGTAGTATTCGAAAAACTTCTTTTGCAGGCTCTCCGCATACGCGTCGCCTCTCTCGTACAGATCCTTGGAGATGTAACGCAGCGTCTGCGCCATGTCCTCGGCCGCTTCGGCGATGGGCCAGTCGATGCGCACGTGAAAGTGCGATAGCATGTAGCGATTCTTTAAATGGCTGCCGGGATCACGCTGAATCAGCAGGGCGTAATCCACGGGCAGCAATATTTTCAAAAAGTTGTAGAACTGCACCGCATCGAAATACTTCTGGTTGCGGTCAAAGCTGTCGGGCAGCGGAAGGGCTTTGGCTTTGAGCAAATTGCTCTTGCTTATGGTGTTGAGGTCGAAGAAGCGCACATACTTCTTGTAGCGCGACGGGATGGTGTCCTCGACAAAGATGACCAGAAACGTATTTTGATGTTCGTATTCGACGCCGGGGATGCGCGCCCTGGGTTTAAGCTCACGCTTTTCCACAAAGGGGTAGGGCGTGCCGCTGTTTAAAAAACGGGTATAGGAGCCGATCAAGGCATGGTCGAGCATGTATTGGTCCAAGTCGTCGCGCAGCAGTTCGTAATAAGACCTGCGCAGACGCTGCACCCGGCTCAGCTCTTCCCGTACGCTCCAAAAGGCCAATCGTTTCCTCCGCTTTTCCTATGCCTTACCACCGATTCCCGAAGGCCGTCAATCGATCGGCCGGATTTATCTTTCGGTCAGCGCTGCGACGCCCGGCAAGATCTTTCCTTCCAGGAATTCCAGGGAGGCCCCGCCGCCGGTGGAGATGTGAGAGATGCGGTCGGCTACGCCTGCCTTTTCGGCCGCGGCCGCGGAGTCCCCGCCGCCGATAACGGTGACGGCACCCTGGGCGGTCAATTGCGCCAATACCTGCGCCATCTGGAAAGTGCCTTGGGCCGTCTCTTGAATTTCAAATACACCCATGGGGCCGTTCCAGACGATGGTCCGCGCGCCGGTCAACGCCCCCCGAAAGTTCTCAATGCTGGCCGGACCGATGTCCAGACCGGCTGCGTCGGCAGGAATCTCCTCCACCCGCACCGTGCGCAACTGCGCTACCCGTCCGGCGGCGATATCGTAGTCGCTGCTGATTTGGCAATCCACCGGCAGCAGCATCTTGTTGCCCGCGGCGGCCAGCAATTCCTTGGCCATGGCGATGCGATCTTCTTCCACCAGACTGCGCCCCACTTCGAGTCCCTTGGCCCGCAGGAAGGTAAAGACCATGCCGCCACCGATGATCAGCCGATCCACTTTGGAGAGCAAATTCTGAATCACATCGATTTTACCGGATATTTTGGCCCCACCCAGGATGGCCACAAATGGGTGCTGCGGCGCCTGAATGACCTGCCCCAGGTAGTCGAGTTCCTTGGTCATCAAAAAGCCGGCCACGCTAGGTTGGATAAAATGGGTGACCCCTTCGGTGGAGGCGTGGGCCCGGTGGGCGGTGCCGAAAGCATCGTTGATGTAAACATCGCCCCATTCGGCCAATTGCTTGGCAAAGGCGGGGTCGTTCTTTTCCTCGGCTTTGTAGAAACGAAGGTTCTCCAGGAGCAGTACCTGACCGGCCTTTAACTGCCCCACCGCGGTTCGGGCCACATCTCCAATACAGTCGGAGACAAAGGTCACGGGTTGCCCCAAAAGCTCGCCCAGGGCCGCGGCGCATGGGCCAAGTGAAAATTCCGCTTTCTTTTCTCCCTTGGGGCGTCCCAGGTGGGACATGAGGACCAGTCGGCCGCCGTTTTTGATGATATGCCGGATGGTGGGCAGCGCTTCGCGAATGCGCTTGTCATTGGCCACCTTGCCCCCTTTGATGGGCACGTTGAAATCGACGCGCATCAAGACCCGTTTGTTTTGCACGGCGACATCTTCGACAGTCATCTTCGACATAAGGCACCTCCTGGAGCGAAAGGTTATGGGGTGGATGATTTATCTCGTTTCAAACGGTGAATGTTTTTCTTTTGAGACCAGCGTTGGAAGAAACCGATCATACCGCCGCGATAGGCGCGATCGAGCATCTCTTCCCGAACGCGCAAACCGTTGCGGTTGGACATGGCCGCCCGCAGGCATTCCGTCTTGCGGACACAGCGCAGGCATTCCTCCGGCGTTACCCGCAAGCCGTCGGCTTGCATGGGAAACACGATATCAAGGTTAGCGAAGCATTGCGGCTTGCATCGATCAGCATTCATGGAACACGCAATAACTCCTCGTTACGCTTCATCCAGCTCGTTCTTCAGATCGCGGGTCATCAGCAAACCGAGCGCCTCTTTGGGAGAAAGGTCGCTGTAAAGAATATGGTAGACGGCATGGGAAATGGGCATCTCCACTTGCAGGCGTCGCGAGAGATTATAGAGCGATCGGGCGGTTTTGACGCCCTCGGCCACCATCTTCATATCACCGATGGCATCCGCCAGCCGCATTCCCTGACCGATCTTCTTGCCTACCATATGGTTGCGGCTCAAGTCGCCGGTGCAGGTCAGCACCAGATCGCCGAGGCCGGCCGAGCCGGTAAAGGTGCGCGGATTGGCACCCATGGCCCGGCCCAAGCGCCTGATTTCGGTCAACCCTCTGGTGATCAGGGCCGCGCGGGTGTTCAGGCCCAACCCCAGCCCATCCGCGATGCCCGCGGCAATGGCGATCACATTTTTCACGGCGCCACCGAGCTCAACCCCGATAATATCGTCATTGGTATAGACGCGGAACGAGGGGGTGGCAAAGACTTGCTGCACCATCTGTGCGCAGGTCAAGTCACGGGCCGCCACCGTCACCACGGTGGGTACCCCACGGGCCACTTCGCTGGCGAAGCTGGGGCCCGAAAGCACCGCGAAACGATCCGGCGGCAGGTCGGGAAGGGTTTCGCTGATGACGCCGGACATGGTTAACTGGGTTTCGTTTTCGATGCCCTTGCTGGCCGATACGACCACGGTACCGGATGAAAGATGGGGTGCCATCCCCGCGCTCACCGAGCGCACGACGTGGGACGGCACCACGATCAGCACCAACGTCTTGCCTTTAACGACAACCGATAAATCGGTAGTGGGTCGCAAATTCTCCGAGAGCGTGACGCCGGGCAAGTAGATGCTGTTTTCGCGGCTTTCCTGAACCTGCCGGCAAACATCGGCCTCGAAGATCCACCAATCGATGACATACCCCTTGCGCGCCAGCAGATCGGCCAGGGCCGTGCCCCAACTGCCGCCGCCCACAACCCCGATACGTTCGTTCATATTCTCTTTTTCCATGACCACAGCCCTTTGGGGCAACTATTCTTCGTCGACGGGGAGATCGCTCCCCTCTACGTCTTCTTCTTCGGCCAGCGTGGCGGCGCTGACCACGCGCTCACCGCTCTCCATGCCGATCAGGCGCACGCCTTGGGTATTGCGGCTGATCACCGATATATTGCTTACCGGCATGCGGATAATTTTGCCGCGGTCCGTAACCAGCATGATATCATGCTCTTCCTGGACCTCCAGAATGCCCACCACCTGACCGTTGCGTTCGTTGGTCTTGATGGTGATCACCCCTTTGCCGCCGCGACCGTGCAGCGGGTATTCATCGATGGAGGTGCGCTTGCCGTAGCCGTTCTCGGTGACGGCGAACAGCGTCTGGCCGTAGCGCATCGCTTCCATGCCCACCAGGCGGTCACCAGGTGAAAGGCTCATGCCGCGCACCCCCCGGGAGACACGGCCGCTGGGCCGGATGTCCGACTCGTGGAAGCGGATCGACTTGCCCATGGCCGACCCCAGGAAGACATTCTGGGTGCCGTCGGTGATGCGCACGGCGATCAGTTCGTCACCCTCGACCAGTTCCAGGGCGATGATGCCGCCGCTGCGCGGCCGGGAGAAAGCCATAAGCTCGGTCTTCTTCACCGTGCCGGCCTTGGTGGCCATCAGCACATAGTGCCCCGGCTCGAACGAGGGCACGGCCAGAACCGTGGTCATGTGCTCGCCCTCTTCGAAGTTGAGCAGGTTGACGATGGCCTTGCCCCGGCTGGCGCGACCGGCCTGGGGGATATCGTACACTTTGCACCAGTATACCTTGCCGCGGTTGGTAAAGAAGAGAAAGTTGTGGTGCGTCGAGGCGATGAACAAGTGGGAGACGAAATCCTCCTCTTTCATGCCCATGCCCGTCTTGCCCTTGCCGCCGCGTCGCTGGGATTGGTAAAGGGTGATGGGATTGCGCTTGATATACCCCGAACTGGATATGGTGACCACCATATCCTCTTCCATGATCATATCTTCGATGGTCAGTTCCCGGGCGCTCTCCGCGATCTCGCTCCTGCGCCGGTCGCCGAACTGCTCCTTGAGCGCGAGCAACTCTTCCTTGATCAGCCCCAGCACGATCTGTTCGCTGCCGAGAATCTCCTTGAACCGTTCGATCTCCTTGAGCACCGCCAGGTACTCTTCGATAATTTTTTCCCGCTCCAGGCCGGTGAGGCGCTGCAAGCGCATGTCGAGGATGGCCTGGGCCTGGATGGCCGACAGGCTGAAGGTGGCGATCAAGCGCTCCTTGGCCTCGGGCGGCGTCTTGGATTGCCGGATCATCTGCACCACGGCATCCAGATTGTCCAGGGCGATTTTGAGCCCTTCCAAGATATGGGCCCGCTCTTCGGCCTTTTTCAAATCGTATCGCGTGCGCCGGATGATCACCTCTTTGCGGTGATCCACGAAATGAACCAGGATCTCCTTGAGGGTCAGCACCTGGGGCCGCTGGCGCACCACGGCCAGAAAGATGATGCCGAAGCTGCTCTCCAGTTGGGTGTGCTTGTACAACTGATTGACGATCACCCCGGCCATGCTGCCCTTTTTAAGTCCCATGGCGATGCGCAAGCCCTGGCGGTCCGATTCGTCGCGCACGTAGCTGAGGCCGTCGATCACCTTTTGTTTCATCAACTCATCGATCTTCTCCACCAGTCTGGCCTTATTGACCTGGTAGGGAATTTCTGTGACCACGATGGTTTCCCGCTCGGAGCGGTCCTTTTCGACCTCGATCCGGCCACGCACGCGGATGATGCCGCGACCGGTGCTATAGGCCTCCTTGATGCCTTGGGTACCGTAAATGATCCCGCCCGTGGGAAAATCCGGCCCGGGGATGTAGCCCATCAACGTTTCCCAGGAGATGTCGGGTTGGTCGATCAAGGCGCAGGTGGCGTCCACCACCTCGGAAAGATTGTGGGGCGGGATGTTGGTGGCCATGCCGACGGCGATACCCGCCGAGCCATTGATGATCAGTGCCGGTACCTTGGCCGGCAACACGGCCGGCTCAGTCAGCGACTCATCGTAGTTGGGCAGAAAATCGACGGTTTCCTTGTCCAGGTCTTCGAGCAGTTCATGGGCCAGACGCGTCATACGCACTTCGGTGTACCGCATGGCTGCCGGAGAATCGCCGTCGATGGAGCCGAAGTTGCCCTGGCCGTCCACCAGGGTGTAGCGCATGGAGAAGTCCTGGGCCATGCGCACGATGGTGTCGTACACCGCGGTGTCGCCGTGAGGATGATACTTACCGATCACATCGCCGACGATACGTGCCGATTTTTTGTAAGGCTTGTTGAAGTCGTTCTTCAACTCGCGCATGGCGAACAGCACCCGACGGTGCACCGGTTTGAGGCCGTCGCGCACATCGGGCAAGGCCCGGCCGATGATGACGCTCATGGCGTAATCGAGATAGGATTTTTTCATCTCCTTCTCGATGCTCACCACGGGATGCATATTGCCTGGGGTCATTGTTTCATCTTCCATAGCTTATCCATCGATCCATTTCCGTTTGATGATTAAAAGCATCGGCACTTGTTATGTTTATCCCGCGGCAAAAACCCGGCGCAGCCGCTAAAGCGGGCGGTCTTCGACCGCGTGTTGATAACTGGCCCGGTAGATATCGGCCAGGGTCAAAAAGGCGGTCACGACCAAGGGCCCATAGATGATGCCCAGGATGCCGAACAGCTTGAGGCCACCGATAATGGCGAAGAAAACCAGCAAGGGGTGCATCTCCACCTGCTGACCCACGAAGTGCGGCTTGAGCACGTATTCCGCGCCGCCGGCGGCCACGTAAAAAACGAGGAAAAAAATGCTCAGGCCAACGCTGCCTTTAAGGAAAAGGTAGGCCGACATGGGCACCAACAGCGAGCCGATGCCGATGATGGGGATGAAGGCCAGAATCCCCAAGACAACGCCCAGCAGAAATGCCGACTTGAAACCGAAGAGCCAAAAAAGCATTCCTCCCAAACCGCCCTGGATGACCGCCACCAGACCGTTGACGATCAGTATCGCACCGGCCATCTCCTTGAATTTACCGATCAGCATGCGCCCTTGATCCTTGGGCAAAGGGGAAAGGTCCATGATGTATGCCATCAGCCGATCCCCATCGAGCAACAAGAAGTAAATCACCAGGAGCATCAGAATGAAGTTGACGACGAACGCCAAGGTGTTGGAGGCAATCGCCGTAGCCTGCTCATAGAGAAACAGACCGACGAACTTAAAGATGCCTGTCACCGCGTTCTTGATCTCATCGCCGGTCAACGTGTAGTTGAAGTCGGCCAAGAGTGCATTGAGCCGGTCCAAAATTCGCGTATCCCGCAGCAAATCATTGATTTGATCGCTCAAGACCGCCCCCTTGGCCATCTGATAGAGCTCCAGGGCCTGCTGGGTCAGGCTGCCCACAAAGAAGACGGTGGGCACGAAGAGCAGCAACAAGATCAGAAAGCAGGTAGTAAAAGCGGCAATGGGACCGCCGATCTTCG
>JAKAFO010000078.1 GCA_021819735.1 Deltaproteobacteria bacterium | reverse complement strand
ATCCAGGGTGCCGCTCCACAGGGTGGTGCCGGGAGCGTAGCTCAGGTAGTTGGACTGTCCGAGGTCGAAGGACTGCTCGTTGCCCGTGGGGTCGTAAACCGTCATGACCAGGCTGCCGGTGCCGATATAGTCGAAGGCGGCCCAAGCCGGAGTGGCCGCCGTCAAGAGTATGAAGAGCAGTGTCAGAGGGGTCGCGATTCGATTCATGATGTCATTCCACCTTTTTTGTCCTTGACCGCCGGAATCTTGCCCGCAGGCCGGCGACAGGGATCTATTATATTATGTGCTTAATACCGACTGGGACCAGACGGTTTCTAAATGATCGGATGTCTCTATCGCGTCACTGTTATGCTTCCGTGAGCGTTTCATAAGTATTCAATGAGCCTGGCAGCCGCTAACCGACTTCTCAACACTTCTTCACCAAACCCTAACCAGGCGGCCATAAGTAATGCCGCTGATTGCACTTCTCCCTCCAAATGAAAGCAGAGCCATCATGCGCTTCAAAAACTTGCTGGGATTCGCTCTTCTGGCCGCGACCTTGCTGGTCTATGCCCCCACCCGGCATCACCAGTTTATCAATTGGGACGACAACGAGTACGTGCAGAACAACCCCCAGGTCCAAGGCGGGCTGAACCTGTCGGGTGTGCGCTGGGCCCTCACCACCTTTCATGCGGCCAATTGGCATCCCCTCACTTGGCTGTCGCACATGCTGGATTGGGCGCTTTTCGGCCAATGGGCCGGCGGCCATCACCTGACCAATCTCTTTCTGCATACGCTCAACACCCTTCTGATTTTACTTTTTTTGCATGATATCACCGGCGCTTTCTACCGCAGCCTGATGGTGGCGGCCTTGTTCGCCCTGCACCCGCTGCATGTGGAATCGGTGGCTTGGGTGGCCGAACGCAAGGACCTGCTCAGCACGCTTTTCAGTTTGCCGGCCCTGTGGGCCTACGCCGTCTGGACCCGGCGCAAGCGTTTCGGGTATTACTGCGCGGCCCTGGTCAGCTTCGCCCTGGCATTGGCCGCCAAACCCATGCCGGTCACCCTGCCCTTCGTGATGCTGCTGATGGATGGCTGGCCCTTGGAACAGCCGCTCTACAACGCCAATGGCCCTGAATGGAAAGCCCGCTGGGCGCCTCTGGCGTCACGGCTCCTGGAAAAATGGCCCTTCTTCCTGCTCACCCTGGCGTCGTGCATCCTCACCGTGCAGGCCCAGCAGGCAGGCGGCGCCATTGCGCCCCTGGAGGCCCTGCCGCTGGCGGCCCGCCTCCAGAACGCCGTCATCGCCTATGCCGCTTACATCGCCAAAACCATCTGGCCCGCGGCGCTTTCACCGATCTACCCATTGATCATGCCCTTGCCCAAGGGACCCACCCTCGTCTCTCTGGGACTGCTCACCGGTGTCTGTGCCCTGGTGTGGCGCCTGCGCCGCTTCGGTTTCCTGCCGATGGGGTGGTTGTGGTACCTGGGCATGCTGGTGCCGACTATCGGCATCGTGCATGTGGGCAGCCAGGCCATGGCCGACCGCTACACCTACATGCCGCTCATCGGTCTTTTCATCATGGCGGTGTGGGGTTCTGCTCTCGTTGCCCGCAAATTCAACCTGCCGACCTGGAGCGGCGCCCTCGCAAGCGGCGTGCTGCTGGCCCTCCTGGGCGTTGCGACTTTCCAACAGGCCCTTGTGTGGCGCGATTCGGAAACCCTTTTTCGCCATGCCGTGCGGCTCGACCCGCGCAACTACATCGCCCATGGCGCCTTGGGAGATACCCTGCGGGCCCTGAAGCGCCAGGATGAGGCCATGGTGCACTATAAGGCCGCGCTGGCCACGTACCCTTTCGACCCCCAGGTACTGACCGATTTGGGAGTCATGGCCGCGGACCAGGGAAAGATCGAGGAAGGCCTGACCTACCTGCACCAGGCGTTGAAGGTGCGGCCGGATTTCTTCCCCACCCGTTTCAACCTGGGCGAAATTCTGATCAAGGCCCGGCGCTACGAAGAGGCGGCTGCCCATCTGCAACAGGCGGTCCGCCTGCAGCCCAACGACGCCCGGGCACACACCAGCCTGGGCGTGGTTCAGGCCCATCTGGGGCGCTGGCGCGAGGCGGAAATCTCCCATCGCAAGGCGATCCGCCTTTCACCCCAACACGCCGAGGCCTGGAACAACCTGGGCTATGCCCTGGCCATGACCGGTCGCCTGGACGAGGCCATTGAGGCCTTCGGCGAGGCGGTTCGCCGGCGGCCGGCCTTCGCCGAGGCCATCGTCAACTGGAGCAACGCCCTGGCCCAGGCCGGCGATGTGGATGGGGCCGAAGCCAGGATCGAAGAAGGTTTGGCCGCGCTGCCGAAAAACGCGGAGCTCCACTACAGCCTGGCCAATCTGCTGGCCGGCCGCAATCGTCTGGACGAGGCCATTGACCACTACGCCCAGACGCTGGAGGCCGATCCCAAGCATGCCCTGGCCGCCAACAACATGGCCCATGCCCTGGGCAGGTCCGGCCGCGCCAATGAGGCCATCGCGCAGTACCGCCGCACGCTGGAAATCGATCCGAACCTGGCCATGGCCCACAACAATCTGGGACTGCTGCTGCTCAACATGGATCGGCTCGATGAAGCCCAGGCGCATTTCCAGCAAGCTCTGGCCGCCGATGCCGGTTATGCCAATGCCCATTTCAACCTCGGCCTGCTCCATGGGCGGCGCAGCGCCTGGAGCGATGCCGTGAATCATTTCAAGGAAGCCTTGCGGCTAAGGCCGGATTTTTCGGCCGCCCGCTTCAAGCTCGCCGAAACCTATCTGGCCATGGGCGACAAGGCCGCGGCACGCCAGGAGGAAGGCCGGCTGCGCGCCATCGATGCGGGCCTGGCGGAGCGCCTCTCGACGCGAACCCAATGAAATCCGACTCAAAGAACAGCGAAAGCCTGCCGCCACAAGCAGTTTAATTGTCTTTTGGGGAGAAAACTCTATCTCTGGCTGGAAAGAATCAGGAAACGGAAAAGGACCGCCTATAAATTATCGCGGCCCGGCCTCTTTTTGAGGATCTCTTCGAAGCGCTCCACCCGGCCGATACTGCCCTGGCTGTAGTTGATCTTGATGTATCCGGTGAAGTCCTGATCTCCCAGACTGAGCAGGTAGCCCATCAGTTGCTGAAGCCGGTCGGTCTGGGTGCTCTTTTCGGATGGCACCACTTTGGTGCGCAGGGTATAGGCTTTGCCGGGGGTTTCGGAGATGGCCCCTCTGCCCGCCTGGACGGCCACGATGGAGACATCGCTGTTGGACACTTCGTCTCTATTCGGTTTTGCCATGGGGTCTCATCCATTTCCTGGGTGCATGGGGGTTGATGTCGAAAACAGCGCCATGTTTAGTGCCTCTGTGTTAGCCTTTGATAAGGGTCTTGTAACGGTTTCGCGAAAAGCGGCGGCCTCGGTCGGCCGCCTTGCGGATATCCGGGGGCATCCCATCGGGGCGTTTCAGGCGCCGTGCTGCATGGATTCACACGTGCGCCCGGCCGCCACTTCCCGATAGTAGGCCCCTTCCAGGGTTCGGCCCTTGGCCCCGAAAATGCGGAAATCGGCCCAGTTTCTTTTCTGTAGAAAATAGGCCGTGGTGGTGGCCAGCACGCCCAGGCCATAGCGCACGCTGGGCAGGAAGCCGATGGAGGAGGCTTCCGGGAAATATTTGGCGGGGCAGGAGATTTCGCCCACCCGGTAGTTGAAATAGACGGCCTGGGCCAGCATCTGGTTGTCGAAAACGAAGTCGTCCGAATTCTCTTCCAGGGGCAGGCTGCGCAGAACTTCCCGGGAAAAGGCGCGGTAGCCGGTGTGGTACTCGGACAATTTGCAGCCCATCGCCAGGTTCTGGAAGAGGGTCAGGCAGCGGTTGAAGAAGTACTTGTAGCGGGGCATGCCGCCGGTGAGCGCGCCGCCGCCCAGGATGCGCGAGGCGATGACGACATCGTAGGTGCCGCTGGCGATCATGCCGGCCATGGGCAGCACCAGCCGGGGGTCGTACTGGTAATCGGGGTGGACCATGATGACGATGTCGCCGCCGGATTTGAGCGCTTCCCGGTAGCAGGTCTTCTGGTTGCGGCCGTAGCCGTGGTTCAGGTCGTGGGCGAAGACCTTCAGGTTCAACTCCGCAGCGGCCTGGACGGTCCGGTCGGCGCTGCAGTCGTCCACGAGGATCACCTCGTCCACGATCTCCCGGGGCAGCTCCTCCACGGTTTTTGGCAGGGTCTTCTCGGCGTTGTAGGCCGGCATGACGACGACGATTTTCTTTCCCAGCAGCATCGCGAATCCTCTTTGCTTTCTTTGCCGTTGCCAGGATGTTTAGAACAGTCGCGTGAAGATCGAATGAGAGCAACGTTATGATTGTGTTATTTTTGCGGGTGAAGGCCGGGAGCGCCAAACCAATCCAGTCTCCCGGCCATCCTCGGTTTACTTCGACCGCCGGCTCGGGCGCAGCCCCACGGCCGCGGCCAGGCCGCTGAAGAGCAGCAGGGCGGCGCCGGGCACGGGGGTGTGGACCGCCGCGAGGGGGCGGGAAACCACGGCCACCAGGTCGTTGAAATCGGCGTCACCCAGGTTAAGGGATTCGAAGGCGATCATCCAGACATCGTAGTGGGAGGTGCTGTAGTCGGTGAGGTATTGGCGGTTGAAGGCCGCCAGCAGCTCGTCGTCGGTAATGGCGAAGGCCAGGAAGTGATCCCTGGCGCCCAGCGGGTTCTGAGCCGGATCGCTGGACCAGCGTTGCAGGGGATACCCCATCATCTCGATGGTATCGGCGAACGAGAACTGGCCGGAAAGGGTCAAAACCGCGTTCTGGGACTGGACCCGACCTTTGCCGATGGCATCGGCGGTAACGAGGGTGCTGTAGCGGTCGCCGTCCAGATAGCCCAGCTCGTGACCGAAGATATCTTTGCTGTAGGTCAGGTCGACGCGCAAGCTGTCGCCGGCGTCGCCGAAGGCCAGATCCGATCCATTGGGTATAAAAAATTCGGAATTGAGCAGATCGATATTGCCGGCCATGCGGGATGCATCCTGGGGTGCATAAAAGAAGCTGTTGAACAGTTGGTAAAGCTCACTGGTTTGTTTGGGGGCCGTCAAACAGGCGGCGGCCTGGGAGACGCAGACGAGGGTGAGCAGTAAAATGGCGCTGACGATACGTTTCATGGCATTTTCTCCTTTTTAGTCTTTACCGACGGTGATGGTTGTCTTCAGCTTTCGCCCGCTCGCGCGTCAGGTGGCGGGCAGCAGACGCATCGGGCGGTGGACGATTTCATGACGCCGTTCGATTCTCGATTGCACTGCCAACCCGCGGGGCGCCGGCCGCCCGGATGCGGGCTGAAAGCCTTGCGCCAGGGTTTCCATCCATTGGGATCTGGCCCGCCCGAACTGCATCAGCTTGGCGATGCTCACGATCTGGTAGGGACCGTCGAAGCGCACGGCCATGCCCGCCGGGTCGCTTCGAACGACTTCGGCGGTGAGGCAGACGCAGCTTTCGGCCCTGGCCGGCTGCGCTTCGGCGCCGCGCCGCACCAGCAGTTCGATGCTCAGACGCGTGCCGGGCGGCATGGGGGTTTCGGTGCGCAGGAAGGCCCCGCCGCTGCAGATGTTATCGGTTTCGGTCGGGTAGACCGCCTCTCCGACGCAGTTGTCCAGGACGCAGATGAGGCAGGGGAGCCGAAGGCTGAATCGGCGCATCGTTCGTTTCTCTTCCATGGTACTCCTTTCCGTTGAACCAAAATTGACAAAGCCCGAGGACACCGTTGGGAACCGATGACCACGGGCTTTCCGATCCTTGGAAGTTCAAGTCGGCAAAGGACCCAGGGAATAGCGCGCCCTCGGTAAGGATGGCCGCTGCTGCCGGCAGGCGTGCGCGATGGGCCTTAAAGATCACGATCCGGCCCCAAAGCGTATCGCCCGCGGGACTGTTCTTTTTCCGATTTGGACGCTCATCGTTTCCTAGTGAAAGATTACCCAGAATATAATGTTGGCCTGACAAAGTTCTAGTAAAAGCGGTGTAGGCTTTCGGACCGGTATTAGACGGACTCATACTCTGGAAGGAGCGGCATGTGCGAAATGCCCTCGGATGGGACGGTTCATTGGCGATCCTGCTGGCCATGGCGCTGCTGGTCATGGTTCCGGCCGCCGATCTGGCCGCCGATCTCAAATCGGACACCGGCTATACCCAACTGGCGGCCGAGTTGGGCGCGGCCATGCCAACCGGCGCCGCCGTGACGGTTACCCAAGTGGAGGCACCCGACGCCAACGGCCACTGGATGCCCAACGGCGCCAATGTCCAGTTCAGCGGCAAAACCATCGGCGACAAGACCGGGGGCGACACCGGCAGTTCGAGCCATGCAACCACGGTGGGCACCTATTTTTACGGCACCGCCACCTCCCTGGCCCCAGGCATCGGCGCCATCGATGCCTATGCGGCCACCACGACCCTTTCAGCCTACTACTGGCTCTCCCTGGGTTACCTGATGCAGGGGGTGACCATCGGCGGCAATCCCGTCCAGCCCATGTACTTCTACAGCGCCGATGCGTCCCAGCGCATCCTGGCGGCCCCCAGCCGGGTGGGCAACCATAGCTGGGTGGGCTCGGGCGGCAATCACGGTGCCTATCTGCGGCGCATGGACTTTGCCGTGGCCGCCGATGAATTTATCCAGGTGGTGGCTGTCAACAACGGCAGCACGCAGCATCACCTGTTCAGCGGCATGTTCAACGCCCTGACGGTGGGGCGCACCGACGCCGGCCATCCCATCGGCACCCTGGCCGTGGATAGCGTTTACACGGCCGGTCGGGTCTGCCCACTGATCGTCGCGCCTTTGTCCCTGACCAGCTATACGACGCCGGCGGTCGCCGCGGCCGCGGCCCTGCTGGTGCAGACCGGGCGCGACACCGACCTGGCCATCGATCCCCAGCAAACCCATATCACCGACCGCAGCGGCCGGGTCATCGTCAACGCCGAACGGGCCGAGACGATCAAGGCCGCTTTGCTGGCCGGCGCCCAACGGATGACCTACAATGGTGTCTCCGCCCAAATCCGTGACTACCGGCGTGATCCCGCCCATCGCAGCGGTAACGGATTGGATATCCGCTTCGGCGCCGGCCAGCTCGACCTTTACAACAGCTACCACATCGTCGCCGCCGGCGAGCAGAACAACGCCGAAGATGACCCGGCGGCCGGCGGCGCCATCGACGGCCGCGGTTTCGACGTGGACCCCTTTTTCGGTGGATTGTCCGGCAGCAATGCCACGGCCACCTACCGCTTCACCGCGACGGCCGGCCATCGGCGGCTCTATGCCGCCCTGATATGGAATTTAAAGATCCACGGCGGTACCTGGAACAACTGGAGCGATACGGCCACCCTGTACGACCTCAACCTGGCCTTGTACGACACCACGCCCGCCGGCGAGGACCGCCTGGTGGCCGCGTCCAGCGACACTCAGAACAATTCGGAGCATGTGTGGCGCGCGCTCGTACCGGGCCGAGGCTACCGCCTGGAGGTGTCCCGGCCCGCTTCGCAAACCGATTTTCTATGGGACTACACGTTGGCCTGGCGCATGGGAGCGCCGGCCGACTCGGACGGGGACGGCATGGATGACGAGTGGGAGGTGGAATGGGGGCTGGCTTACAATGACCCCGCGGATGGGGTGTTGGACGGTGACGCCGACGGCTTGACGGCGGCCCAGGAGTACTCCCAGGGTACCGACCCGGCCAACATCGATAGCGATGAAGATGGTGTGAGCGACGGCCAGGAAGTCGCCTCGGGCAGCGATCCCCTGGACCCTGATAGTCTTCCCGGCCCCACGGTGCCGGTGGGCTGGGCCGCCAGTGCCGCAAGCGCCCTGCTCATGCTGGGCATAGCCCGACGCCAAATCCGCCGACCCTGAACCCCAGCGAGTTATAAATATCTTGCCACCCACAGCGTGGCTTCCAGGCGGTTACGCACGTCGATCTTCTTGTAGATGTTGTACAGGTGGGTTTTGACGGTGTGCAGACTGATGCGGAATTCGTCGGCGATCTCGTTGTTGCCGGCGCCCGAGGCGATGGCGATCAGGATCTCCTTCTCGCGGGCGGTGAGCATGGCTTCCAGGGCCTCCAGGCGCGGGCGGAAGCGTTCGCTGTCCATGAGCACCTGGGAGGTGATCTTGCGGGAGTACCATAGTTCGCCGCGCAGTATCTTTGCGATGCCTTTGACCAGGCGCTCAGGCGGATCGTCGAGGTAGAAGACGCCCCGGATGCCCCGGGCGATGGCCTCGCGGGCCAGTTCCGGGTCGTTGTGGGATAGATTGAAGAGTGCTACGGCGCAACGGGTCGGATCGGGAGCGCCGCCAAGGTTCAGCTTGACCCAAATCTCATCGGGGCCAAGGCCGAAACAATCCCAAAGCACTACAGCCGCGAACGTTTCCGACACTTCAGCGCCCGGCTCGGGCGGCCACTGGGCCACAGTGCATACCGTGCACCCTTCGACCGATTCCTTTTCCAGGTAGCTTTTGATCAGTTGATTCTGGAAGTGATTGCGACTGACGATGCAGACGGCATCTCCCGGCCCGGCATGGGGGGCGGCCGACAGTACGATTGCATTTTCTGGATAGACTGCTTTGTTCATGATGCTTTTCCGGGGTTAAACGGCAAACGTCCCGGCCGTCGCATCGGTCCGATCCACGCAGATGCGAGCCTTCGCCGTTTAAGAAGTATAGCCCGGGAAAATGAGCCTTTGATGAGGGTTCGGTAAGCGTTCGATGAAAATTGGGTTAGGCGGCCCAGCCCTCTCAGTTGTGGCCGTTCTGGTCCCGGAAGCGATAGCCCACCCCGCGCACGGTCTGGATGTAGCGGCCGCAGGCTCCCAGCTTGCGCCGCAGCCCCACGATCTGCACATCCACGCTGCGGTCGGTGACGGCGTAGTTGTACCCCCGGATGGCATCGACGATCTGGGAGCGGGAAAAGGCCCATCCTGGCCGGGAGGCCAGAAAGGAGAGCAGTTCGAACTCGGAATAGGTCAGCTCCACCGGCTTTTCGCCCACCTTGACGCAGTGCCGCCGCACGTCGATGAGCAGCTCGTCGCGCTGGATCACCGGCTCTTCGGTTTCCTTGCCCACCATGGCGCCGCGCCGCAGCACCGCACGGATGCGGGCCAGCAGCACCCGCGGACTGAAGGGCTTGGTGATGTAATCCTCGGCGCCAATCTCCAGCCCAGCCACCATGTCGCTCTCTTCGGTCCTGGCCGTGAGCATGATGATAGGCACGTGGGCCAGGGCCGCATCGTTTTTCAGGTGGCGCGCCACGGCGAAACCGTCGATGCCCGGCAGCATCAGGTCCAGCAGCACCAGATCCCAGGGGCCTTCCTTGACGATCTCCAATGCTTCCTCGCCGGACAGGGCTCCCGTGACGGCAAACCCCTCCTTGGCCAGGTTGAAACGCACCAGTTCCAGGATATCTTCTTCGTCTTCGACGATCAGAATGCGTTCACTTCCCATGCTCATCCCCCCGGATCATCCGAACCGGCCGGTAATGTAATCTTCGGTCTCCTTGACGTGGGGCCGGGTAAAGATCATCTCCGTCGGCCCGGTCTCGATCATGCGGCCCATGTAGAAAAACGCGGTCACGTCCGATACCCGCGAGGCCTGCTGCATGTTGTGGGTCACGATGACGATGGTGTACTTGCTCTTGAGGGTGTCGATGAGCTCTTCGATCTTCTGGGTGGCCAGGGGGTCCAGGGCCGAACAGGGCTCGTCCATGAGGATCATCTCCGGCTCCACGGCCAGGGCCCGGGCGATGCACAGCCGCTGCTGCTGGCCGCCGGAAAGGCCCAGGGCCGAGTCGT
Organism: Deltaproteobacteria bacterium; assembly: GCA_021819735.1. Classification (GTDB taxonomy): domain Bacteria; phylum Desulfobacterota; class Desulfobacteria; order Desulfobacterales; family Desulfosarcinaceae; genus Desulfatitalea. The sequence continues at coordinate 7,407 of JAKAFO010000078.1, read as the reverse complement.
TGAGCCGGTCCTTGACCTCCTGCCACAAGGCGGCCTGGCGCAGGCTCTTCTCCACCTGGTCAGCGATGTATTGCCGGTCCTTGACCCCGTTGACCCGCAGGCCGTAGGCGACATTTTCGAAAATGCTTTTGGGGAAAGGATTGGGTTTTTGAAAGACCATGCCCACCCGGCTGCGCAGATTGACCACATCCACCTGGGGGCCGTAGATATCCCGGTCGTCGAGCAGCACCCGGCCTTCCACCCGCGCGCCGGGGATTAGATCGTTCATGCGGTTCAAACACCTCAAAAAGGTTGATTTGCCGCACCCCGACGGCCCGATCAGGGCCGTGGCCTGGTTGGCGACGAACGCCAGGCTGATCTCCTGCAGCGCTTGCTTGGCGCCGTAGTAAAAGTTCAATTGCCGGGTGACGGCCTTATGCTTTTGGGTCATGGCATCCACTTCATTTCATCTCATCCGTCTTCGCAACCGCGCCCGCCAGACGATGGCGCAAAGATTCATCCCCAGCACCAGCGCGATGAGCAGCAGCGCCGTGCCGTATTGCAGGGGCCGGGTGGCCTCGATCTCGGTGCCTGCCGTGGCCAGCACGTAGATGTGGTATGGCAGAGCCATGACCGGGTCCAGAATGGATCGGGGCAGATGGGGCGTGAAGAAGACCGCCGCCGTGAACATGATGGGCGCGGTTTCGCCGGCGGCCCGGCTCAGGCCCAGGATGCCGCCGGTGAGAAGGCCCGGCAGCGCCGCCGGCAGCACCACCCGGAAGATGGTTTGCAACTTGGTGGCCCCCAGCCCTAAGGACGCCTCGCGGTAGGTATCGGGCACGGCCCGCAGGGCCTCTTCGGTGGCGCCGATGATCACCGGCAGACTCATGACCCCCAGGGTCAGGGCGCCCGAGAGCAGGCTCACCTTCAGATGCAAAAAAGTGACGAAGAAGGCCAGACCAAACAACCCGAAGACCACCGACGGCACGCCGGCCAGGTTGCTGATGCCCAGGCGGATGAGGCGCAGCACTTTTCCCGGCTGGGCGTATTCGTTCAGGTAGATGGCCGAGGAGACGCCGATGGGAAAGGCCACCAGCAAGGCGCCCAGGCTGAGGCCGATGGTGCCCACGATGCACGGCAGGATGCCGCCCTGGGTCATGGCCTCCCGTGGCGGCTGGCTTATAAAAGTCCAATCGATGGCCCCTGCGCCGCGCACGGCCACAAAGACGATGACCGCCAGCAGGGCCGCGCCGTTGACCAGGGCCGCCAGGCGGAAGAGAATGAACAGGCCGCGCTGCCGACGGCGCCGGCGCGCCTGAATGCGGGGATCGGCCAGAACAGCCACCGGTCTGGGGCCGCGGAACCCCTCGACGGCCCTCAACCCCTCTCCGGCGGAAAACAAGGTGGATTCCATCTTCAACTTTCCTCTTTCTACTTTCCTTTTTCTGCTTTCACAAACTCCCCTCGCCCACCTGCCGATACTTGTGGGCAACGAGGTCGGCGACCAGGTTGAACGCCAGGGTGAAGAGAAAGAGCACGATGCCCGTGGCGAACAGGGCGTGGTAGTGATCGCCGCGAAAAGGGGCCTCGGCCATCTCGGCCGCGATGCTGGCCGGCATGGGCCGCACCGGGTCGAAGAACGAGCCGGGCAGCATGGCCGCGCCGCCGGCCACCATGAGCACCACCATGGTTTCGCCGATGGCCCGGGACATGCCCAGGATCACCGCCGTGCTGATGCCGGAAACGGCGGCCGGCAGCACCACGCGCACGATGGTCTCCCAATGGTTGGCCCCCAGGGCCAGGGAGGCCTCGCGCAGACTCTTGGGTACGCTGTAGATGGCGTCCTCGGAGATGCTGCAGATGGTGGGAATGGACATGAAGGCCAGCATCACGGCCGCATTGCACAGGTTCAAGCCCGTGGCGATGCCGAAGGTGTTCTGCAGAAAGGGGGCCGCCACCACCATGCCGAAGAAGCCGATGACTACCGACGGCAGCGCGGCCAGCAGTTCGATGACCGGCTTGACGATTTCGCGCACCCGGGCATGAGCGATCTCGGCCAGGTAAACGGCCGTCATCACCCCCAGGGGCACCGCCAGTGCGGCCGACAGCAAGGTGACCAGCACCGAGGCCGCCAGCAGCGAAAAGATCCCGAAATCGGGCGGCTCGGCCGTGGGATACCAGAACTTGCCGAAAACGAAGGCCTGGACGCTCACCTTGTTGAAGATCGGCACCCCTTCGGTGAAGAGGAACAGGGTGATGGTCAACAAGACGACGATGGAGGCGGCCGCGATGGCCATGAACACGCGGTGCATCCATTGTTCCTGGCGTTGTCGTTGGATCAGCATGCTTCCCCCGGGACGTAGACGCGTAGACGGGGACATTCTTTAAATATTTACATTTTGGAGCGTCCCCTTACACCGTACTAGTAAAGCGGCACGAAGCCCGCTTCGCGTACCAGTTTCTGGCCTTTCTGGGGGTGCAGCATGTAGTTGATGAAGTCGTTCACTTCGCCCTTGGGCCAGTTGTTGGTGAACATGTACAAAGGGCGGCTGATCGGGAAAAGACCGTTCAGGGTGGTCTCTTCGGAACCCTTGACGCCGTTGACCATCAAGGCTTTGAGGTTGTTGTTCAGATAGCCGAGGCCGATGTAGCCGATGGCGTTCTTGTTGTTGGAAACCGCCTGGGCCACGGCGCCGTTGGAGGCTTGCAGCAGGGCGCCGGGATAGACGCGCTCCTTGTTGAGCACTTTTTCTTCCCATACTTCGTAGGTGCCCGAGGAGGTGTCCCGGGAGACCACCACGATCTTCAGGTCGGGTCCGCCCACCTCTTTCCAGTTGGTGATGTCGCCCTTGTAGATCGCCTTGAGCTGGGCGATGGTGAGATTGTCCGCGGGGTTGCTCGGGTGTACCACGGGAATGATGCAGTCGTAGGCCACGGCGAACGGCACCGGATAGACGTTGTTGCTCATGGCCAGCTTGATTTCGGCATCTTTCATAAAGCGCGAGCTGTTGGCGATGTCGGTGGTGCCGTCGATGATGGCCTTGACGCCGTTGCCCGAACCGCCGCCGGAAATGGAGATGCTTACCTCGGGCTTGAGCTTCATATAGGCTTCGGCCACCTTCTGGGCCACGGGCAGAACCGTGGTCGAACCTTTGATCACAATGCTGCCGGCCCAAACTTGACCAACCGCAAGAGATACGGAAAACATCAGGGCCAACCCCAAACACCGCTTGAATATCATTGCGCTCCTCCTATTGATGGTTAAACAACAGGAGCGCATTGTGGAGGAATTTTGTGACGATTTGGTGAGGAAAAAATTAGAAATTTGTTTGTAGCGGCTTTACCCGATGTACTCCTGTGACCATCATCGGGATAAAGTTAACATCAGCGATGGCTGCGTGTACCTGCCCTTGCGCGCAATCGTGGTCGATCCTATTAATTGGTGCATCACAATGAACTCCGGTTACGGCCTTTGGGGTCACGGTTCAATCTCGTGGGAGGAGGGTGCATGAGGACAATATCCATTCTATTGCTCGCATCAGCCTTGTCGTTGGCAGGCTGCTCATCGGCCGCGGTCCACGGCCAACCCGATGAGATGACACCCGAATTCATGGTGCCGGCGGGCTCCACACTGGTGCTTAACCAGACGCTCCAGGTTCCGGCGTGGCAGGATCAGGTCTATTTTCAAGATGGCCAAACCATGAGTTGGCGGGGCGTCAACATCTACATGCCTCACTGCACAATGAAGCTGACGACCAAAAAAGAGACCCCCCAAACGATCCAGTCCGATACCTTCGTGGTGAAAAAGTCCTACACGGAACTCTTCTTCATGCAGGTCCAGGCACCGGAACAGCCAAGAGGGATACAAATCGCCGCGGCCGGCTGGGGGGCGGCTGAGCCGATCGACTTCGAAACCCACGAGGGCATGGACTACAAGGTCATGGCCGCCGTTATGGAGTTGCATTCCGCCACCCAGCCGGAGGTGGTCTGCATGATATGCGCCGATTGGGGCCTGCCTCCGGAGAGACCCCACATCACGATGAATAAAATCCGACGGGCGCTCGGCGCCGTGCTGACCCTTAAACTGGCCCAGTCTTCCGGAGCACAACCCTAACTGACAATATCTTAAATTATATCAGATTATTGTCGTTATTCATGCCCGCCTGCCCGAACTCGTAGGAAGGACCCTCCAGCGGTTATCTCAAGCCATGGACACGGTTTAAGTTTTGGTTCAATCCGCCGATACAAAAGCATGCAAACCGAAAAATGGGTCCAATTCTGCCGATGAGGAGCGCCATGAAAAAACATCTTTTTAAAATATGCCTGAGCATTTTTGCCCTTTTGTTTCTGGTCGGCCCGGCCTTGTGCGAAACCATCACCATCAACTCCGACCCTTGGTGTCCATATAATTGCGCGGTCGGCTCGGACAAACCCGGCTACATGATCGAGGTGGCCAAGGCGATCTTCGAAAAGGCCGGCCACACCATTCAGTATGAAAACATGCCCTGGCCGCGCTGCATCGATTTTGTCCAGAAAGGAAAAATCGATGCCATCGTGGGAGCGACCAAGGGAGAAGCTGAGACGTGTGTTTTCCCGGATGAAGAGTTCGGGTTCACCAATATGTGCTTCTTCGTCAAAAAGGGAAACCCCTGGCAATACCAGAACCTGGAATCTCTGAAGTCTCTGAAAGTCGGAATCCAGGCCGAATATGAATATGGGAGCCCTTTGGACGAATACTTCGCCCAGCACAAGAGCACGCCCCAGGTTCAGGAAGTCAGCGCCGACGAGCCCTTGGTATTGAACATCCGCAAGTTGCTCAAAGATCGCATCGATGCCATTCCCGAAGACAAATCGGCCTTCTTATACACCGCCATGCTGCTCGGTGTTTCGGACCAGGTGGCGCTGGCGGGCGCAACGCCCATCGAATCCAAGGAAGATTTCGAGAGCCGAAGGGTCTACATCGCTTTCGCGCCAAACAAGCCTAGCTCCCAGGCCTATGCCAAGCTTTTTTCAGAAGGCATCAATGAGATGCGCGTCTCCGGAGCCCTGGCCCAGATTCTGGCCAAATATGGTTTGACCGACTGGAAGTCGGATCTGAATGCCGCCAAATCCAAATTGGGCGCTCAATGAAAATCGCGGGTCTATCGAAATGGGGCATCGGCGCTAAAACCGCCTTGATCTGCGGCGCCCTGATATTTTTACTGCTGTCGGTGGCCAGCGTGTTGCTCTTCCGGCATGAATCCGAGTTGGCCGCCTACACCGTCGGCGAGTTCAGCCGGCAGACCGAAAAGACCATCGCCGATCAAACCCGGGATCAAAAGCACGGCCTGGAAAGCCGCTTTAATACCTATGCCACGATTGCCGCCGGGGCGGCGGCGCCCTTCATTTACAATCTGGATGAATCCGGCATCAAGCTGGCGCTTACCCCGTTCATGGATCTGGAAGAAATTGTGGCCATCGCCGTGGAAGACAGCGACAAGGCATCGTTTTTTGCGCTCTGGAAGGAAAAAAATACCCAAAGCGCCCAAGCCATCCCCAAGGATTTTGCTTTGCACACTTGGCCTTCCGTTACCGCCGCCTGCCGCGTGGGCTCGGAAGAGGTGGGGCGCCTGACCCTCTATTTCACCGATCAGCCGCTGATTCTTCGGCTGCAGAAGAACAAGGAAACCATCCTGGCCAGTCTTGGCCAGGTCGTCGCCGGCGTGGATCGAAAGATTCGCGCGGCGCTTTTCAGTCAGATCGCGGGGGTCGTGGGGATCATCGTGATCTTATCGGCGGCCATCTTCGGTTCCCTGAAGCATATGGTCGTCAAGCCGCTGCAAAGTTGCCTCTCCATGGCCAAAAGAATCTCTGTGGGCGACTTTCCGGAAGCCGTCCCCGTGGAAAGCCGTGATGAAATCGGGCGTTTGATACGCGCCTTCAATGAAGTATCCACCAAGCTGGCGGCTCTGTTTGCGGAAATGAAGCAAGGCATCGCCAAACTGCATGCAGCCTCGGAGGCATTGTCCGGCGCCTCCCAGGATATGGCCGCCAATGCGGCTCAAACCAACCAGAAGGCCACCCATGTCACCCAAGCCACGGGGCAGATGAATACGATGATGAATGCCGTTTCCCAGGCGCTGGGCGAAGCTTCGCAGCAAGTCGATAAGGTGCAGAATGCTTCCGGGGCGCTATCCCAAACGGTGGATCAAATCGTCGCCGACACGGATCGCGCCTTGAAGATAACCGAAAAAGCAGTGGAACAGGGCAACAACGTATCCCAGGAGATCGCCCATCTTGGATCGGCGGCGCGCCAAATCACGGATGTCGTCGAGGCGATCAACAGGATCTCCGAGCAGACCAACCTGCTGGCCCTGAATGCGACCATCGAGGCCGCCCGGGCCGGTGAAGCCGGCAAGGGGTTTGCCGTCGTGGCGGCCGAAATCAAAGAGCTGGCCAAGGAGACGACGCGCTCTACCGATCAAATCCAGCAGCGGGTGGAGGCGATCCAGGCGACCACCCGACATACGACCGAAGAGATCAATGAAATTCTAAATACCATCCGGCAGGGCAATGACCTGGTGTCGGGAATATATGGCGAAATCAAAAACCAATCCGCCACCACCCATGAGATTTCGGAACACATCGCACGCATCTTCGAGCGCTTTTCGCAAGTAAACGGCAATGTCCAACAGGGCACGCAGTTATCGGGGCAAATCGACACCGATATCGGTGAAGTCGACCAAGCTGCCTCCCAAAGCTTCCAGCAATGCACTCAAGTCAATCGGCATGCCGATATTCTCTCCAAGCTGGCACGCCAACTCGATGCATTGCTGGTTCGATTTCGCCAAGGTACGGACGATTTCGGACGCTAATCAGAAAAGTAGTCGTTCTCCATGGCCAGCGTAAGACCATCCCCTTCCGATAATCGCTTTGCCAGACCCATGGCCTTAGGCAGCTCATAGTGGAAGAAATAGCGCGCCGTGGAGAGTTTGCCCTGGTAGAAATTATGGTTGGCCTTGGACGGATTTCCGGATAGCGCTTTCTCGGCCGTAATGGCTTGCAGCAGCCACTGCCAGGCCACGGCGATCAGCGAGAAATAATCCAGGTAAAGGGTGGCGTCGGCCAGCATGGCCCGGCTGCCCTGGGCTTCTCCGCGGGCGGCCAATCCGGCCGTGATCTGTTGCAGTTCGTCCAGGGCGGCGGCCAGCCGATGGGCGTAAGGCGCCAAAGTCTCGACCGTGCGGGCTTGATCGATGGCGCGCCCCACCTCTTCCAGAAATAGATCGAACGCCTTGCCGTTTTTCATGCGTACCTTGCGGCCCAGGATGTCGATACCCTGGATGCCGGTGGTGCCTTCGTGAATGGTATGGATGCGGGTGTCCCGGAAGTGCTGCTCCACGGGGAAATCTTCGCAGTAGCCGTAACCGCCGAAGATCTGGATGGCCT
>JAKAFO010000410.1 GCA_021819735.1 Deltaproteobacteria bacterium | reverse complement strand
CTGCTCGGCGATGTTCTCGGCGGTGATGCCCATGTGGTAGCCCACGAATTCGCAGATCAGGCCGCCCTTCATCAGACCGTCCACCACCTGCTCGGCATTGCCCAGGCGGTAGCCCTTGCGAGCGCCGTACAGGTAGTAGGGGGTGTTGGTCATGCTCTCGATGCCCACCACGGCGCCGGTGTCGATCTTGCCCAGCATGATCTGCTGGCTGAGCAGTTCGGCCGCGCGCATGGAGGAGGCGCACTGCTGGTGCACGGTAAAGGCCCCGGACGCCACCGGGCAGCCGGCCTTGAGGGCCACATGGCGCGCGCTGTTGCCCGGCGAACTGGCCTGGTTGCAGTGACCGCCGATCACTTCCTGGATGGCCGATGCCGCCACGCCGCTCTTCTCCAGGGCACCCTTGAGGGCCATGACGCCCAGATCCACCGGATTGAAACTCTCCAAAGCGCCGTTGAAGTTGCCGATGGCCGTGCGGGCGCCGCCTACAATTACTACCTCGTTCATCATCGTCTTCCTTTCTCATCTAATTGTTCGTATGAAATTGTCCGCCAAGGGATCGAGCGTATCGCGGCCGTGGGGTGCTCCTTTAGGGCGAGCGGCCGGAAAGCGGTTTTAGCCCCAATGGGGATCGTTTGGCAAGCCTTTCGCGTCACTTCGGCCTTGACTCGTCGCCAGGGCCTTTTTGCTGGCGCCATCAACGAGGGCGCGGGTCGCAATAGCCTTTTGCGCAATGGCCGCGTGATGCCTCAATAGCTTTTGCCGGGCGCTGCGGTGCATGATAAGGAGAGGCATCAGTCAGTCCAAAACGATCCCGGAGACCTCCGCCCCATGAAAACCTGGCTCCTCTATCCGCCCTTTGCCGATCCCACCCAGCCCTATCTTTCCCTGCCGTACCTCAAGGGCAGTTTGCGGGCCAGGAGCCTGGATGCCACGGTGGTTGATCTGAACGTGGCCGCGGCGCGCCATCTGCTGGGAGCAACGGCGGTGCGCGACAACGCCGAGCGGCTGGCCGAGCGCTTTGGGCGGCTCGACGGCCGCCAGCGGCTCACGCGCCTGGAGCAGATGGAATACCTGGCCCTGGCCGAGGCGCGGCCATTGGCGCGGCAACTGCTGGCCGCCGAAACAGCGCCTGTGGAGACGTTCCAGGACCCGGGCCGTTTCTACGATTTTGCCGTCTACCGCCAGGCCCGGGATCTGGCCGAGGCGGCCCTGGCCTGCGTCGGTGCAACCCATTTCCCCTATCGCTATCACTTCAATCAGGCCGCCCACCTGGCCCTGCCGTGGCATCCGGCGCTATTGGAAACCTATTACCGGGAGCGCCGCAGTCCGCTGGATGGATTCTACCGCGACACCTTTGCCCGCCTGGCCATCGGCCCGCACGACCTGGTGGGGATCAACCTAACCTTCATCAGTCAGATCCCCGAGGCCTTTTACCTGGCCCAATTGCTGCGGGAGTCGGCGCCGGAGCGCTTTATCGTCCTGGGCGGCAGTTGCCTGCAGCAGATGCTGGCCCACGGCAGCGCGGCGGCCCGGCGCTGGGTGGTCACCGTGGCCGATGCGGCCTGCCGCTTCGAAGGCGAAGAGACCTTGCCGGCGCTGCTGGCGGCCCTGTCCGATAGTAAAGTGCCCGAAGATCCGGCCCAACGCTTCCAGCGCCTGGCCCAAGTGCCCAATCTGTTGATGGCTGCGCCCGACGGCCACTTGCACGCCGGGCCCATGGCGGTCAGCGAGCTATCTTCCCTGCCGGCGCCGGATTACGCCGACCTGGACCTGGACGGTTATCTGGCTCCCGAGCGAACGTTGCTCTTCGCTCCCACTCGGGGGTGCTACTGGGACCGCTGCGCCTTTTGCGACTACGGGTCCAACCGGGCGGGGTGCCACGGTTACCGGGAGATGGCGGCCGAACGGGCCGCCGACCAGCTTGCGGCCCTGGCCGCGCGGCATACAACGCGCAACTTCTATCTTTCGGTGGATGTGATGGCCCCGCGTTTTGCCGAAGACTTGGCCCGGGCCCTGGTGGCCCGCGGCGCGCCCATCCGCTGGTCGGCCGACTTTCGCATCGAGAAGTACTACTCGGCCGAGCGCTGCGCCTTGCTCTACCAGTCCGGTTTGCGGGCCGTGGCTTTCGGCGTGGAGAGCGGATCGGACCGCACCCTGGCCGCCATGGACAAAGGCATCTGCGTGGCCTCGATCCGCGCGGTCAACGCCCGCTTCCACCAGGTCGGCATCGCCACGGCCTGGATGACCTTCAGCGGCCATCCGGGAGAAAAGAACACCGACGCCCTGGAAACCGCGCGCTTGATCCATCAGGAACGCAAGGCCGTGGACTTGTTTATCTTAGGCCGCTTCGGCTTGACCAGCGGTGCGCGCATCGCCGCCGACCCCGGGGCCTTCGGGCTGGGACGGGTATTTTACTGCCGGGCGGACGAATTTCGTCTCTTCCCGCTGTACGAAAACCCTTCCGTCGCGTCGGCGCAAGACGATCCGCGCATCGAAAAGGCCGTGGCGCGGCTCTCCCGGGAGTACTTCCTGGATCACTACCCCTGGGCCGGCGCCATCTCCACGCACCACAGCTTTCTCTATTTGCTGCGCTTCGGGCCGGAGATCTTCAAGACGCTTGCCGCGGCGCCGCCCCAGCCGGCGCGATCGGGGCCGCGGCGCAAGGTGCCCATGCCGCCGGGTCTGAGCGAGCGTCCGCGACGCTCCTTATCTCGGCTGCGTGCCGACCAGGAGCGCTGGATGGCCCGGTTTTGGGATCAGGCCCTGGCCATCGGGGCCGATGGCAACGCGCCCTTGGATGCCGCCTATTTTGGGGACCATTTCGAAAGATAGGACTTACCTGGCATACAACGCGCTCAGCATCTCCTTGAGCGCCGCTTCCCAGTCGCGGCGCACGATGCCGAAGCGCTGCTCCAGGCTGCTGCAATCCAGCACCGAGAAAGGCGGCCGGGGGGCGGGCAGGGGGTAGTGGGCGGTGAGAATGGGAACGATCTCCGAGGCCCGGAAGCGTTCGTAGGGTCGGGCCAGCGCCAGAATGCGCCGGGTGAAGGCGTACCAGGTCACCGGCACGTCATTGCAGAAATGATAGGTGCCCCAGGCCTCTTTGCGGTCGGCCACCTGGGCGGCGATCGCCAGCAGGGCCGCGGCCAGATCGCCGGAGTAGGTGGGACAACCCACCTGGTCGTCCACAACGCGCAGCGTGTCGCGCTCCTTGCCCAGGCGCAGCATGGTTTTGACGAAATTGGGGCCGTGTACCCCGAAGAGCCAGGAGGTGCGCACGATTATGTGGCGCTCCCAATGGCGCCGCAGGGCGGCTTCGCCTTCGGCCTTGGAGCGGCCGTAAACGCCTTGGGGATTTACGCGATCATCGGGCAGATAAGGGCTGGTCTTGAGGCCGTCGAAGACATAATCGGTGGAGACATGGACCAGCGGCACGCCGCGCCGGGCGCAGGCCTGGGCCAGCAGGATCACGGCGTCGCGGTTGACGGCAAAGGCGGTATCGGCATTGCTTTCCGCCGCATCCACGGCGGTGTAGGCGGCGGCATTGATCACCGCATCGATAGCGCCAGCGCCGGCAAAGGCGTGGTCGATACTTTCGGCCCGGGTGATGTCGCAGGCCGGCAGGTCGGCGCCCGAAGGCCCCCATCCGCGTGCCTGGGACTGCTCCATGAGGTCGTGGCCCAACTGTCCATTGCTGCCAAAGACGAGTAACCGCATTTAACCCTCATATACCGGCAAGCGTTCCGGCGGAATATCCTTCAGTCGCGAATAGGCCTGGTCTTTCTCGGAGAGTACGGGATGTTGCACCGGCCAGTCGATGCCCAGGTCCGGATCGTTCCAGCAGACGCCATTTTCACTCGACGGCGCATAGTAATCGCCGCACTTGTAGCTGAAAAGGGCCGTGGCGCTTAATACGCAAAAGCCGTGGGCGAATCCTTTGGGAATGTAAAGCTGGCGGGGCTTGGCCGAAGACAACGGCACGCCCACCCATTGGCCGAAGGTGGGCGATCCGCGGCGCACATCCACGGCCACATCATAGATCTCGCCCTCCAGCACCTGCAC
>JAKAFO010000409.1 GCA_021819735.1 Deltaproteobacteria bacterium | reverse complement strand
ATATGATTAAAAGGGAAACATCGCGCAAAAGAAAAAGCATCAAGGCAAAACGGTTAAGGGCGGGCTGGGATAACGACTATTTATTGAAGGTCCTGGGCAGCTGAGTTCCAAATGCGGTTACCCTGGATTTGTACTTCTTCAGGTCGTACTTCTCCGCCAGGCGCCCGCGCTCCTCGGGCGGCAGGGAACGCATGTAACCGTTCCAGCCCGGGCACCAGCCGACATGCCAGCGCCACAAGCGCCCCAGAAACGACTGGGGATCGCGGTCATAACGTGCGCGGAAAGCACACTGCTCACATTTTTTCACGGCCATGGAAGAACCTCCTCCGGTTTGTAGGGTTGAATCGCCTAGCGCCTCTGCCCGTCGGCCCAGGCCTCCAGCCGATGGCCTTCCGGGTCGTGGAAGTAAAAACAGCGGGCGCCCCAGCGATTGGTGATGGGGCCGGCGGTCACGCCGCTATCCACCAGGTATCGTTGAAAACCCTCCACATCGGCCACCTGCCAGGAGAGCGTAATGCCCGCCCCTGCGGCCGGCGCGATGGTGGCCCGGGCCGCGTCGGCGATGCTGACGAAGGTCCCGGGCGCCAGGCGGAACTCCACGAACCACTCGCTGAGCCAATGACCGGCCAGGCCCAGCACGTCACGGTAGAATTGCACCGTCTCGGTCCAGCGGCGGCAGTAGAGAATGGTGTTGGTGCGTCGCACCTCCAAAGCGCCCATGGCCGCACCGTCAAATGGGCGGCGCGATGGTGGCCATGATGCGCAGGTCGCTCTTGGCCATCACCCCATGGGGCTCGCTGATGGCGCATACCAGCACATCGCCCACCTCGGCCGGCAGGGTCAACCCGTCCTTGCCCAGAAACTCGCCGCTGCCCGCGAGCACGGCGATACTCACCTCGCCCTCGATGTCATGGCTGTGCAGCGGCAGCATCTGGCCGGCCTTGATGTTGAAATTGATCACTTTCATGTAAGGCGATTCGTGCACCAGCAATCGGGTCATGGACCCGTCCTTGAACTTGCCCTCTTTGAAGATTTCGACTTTTTTCATTGAACCTTCCTTCCGTGAATCATCTGGTTTGCGCTACGCACGACATACCATAATGCCTTGCGCACAAATGCCAAATGCCAGCGGAAAGCACCTTGACCTGGGTCAAATCGCGGAAGAAGCCACCATTTCAGGGAATCATAATCCCCACGCGGCGCCAGCGGACATTGAATTCTTCCTTGTCCCAAGACCAGTAAATGCTGTGCGCCTTGGCGCTCACCGATTCCGCGGGAACAAATCCCCAAAAGCGGCTGTCGTTGCTTTCGTCCCGGTTGTCGCCCATGACAAAAAGATAGCCCGGCAGGATCACCATCGGCCCGAAGTTGTCCCGGGGGTTTTCGTCGGCCTTATACATGCGGTCGTCGCAATGGATTGCATACGGCTCTGCGAGCGGCCGGCCGTCGATATACACCTGCTTGTCCTTGATTTCCAGGCGCTCGCCGCCAAGGCCCACCACTCTTTTGATAAATTCTTTGGCGGGATCTTTTGGATAGGGGAATATCACGATATCCCCGCGCTTGACCGTGGCGTCCATCAGCAGGTGCTTCTTGGTCAGCACATAGTCGCCCACTAAAATGGTCGGCTGCATCGCGGCCGAAGGAATTTTATAGGTCTGGACGATGTTGCGCTTTATGGCCGCGCCCAGCAAGGGCTGGACGACGAGGTTCGCGACCGCCCAGAACAGCAGATAGACATACCAGCGGTTATACCGCTTGGGGGTGTAGAACGCCTTGTTTTGGCGGGCGATGCGCATGGCATCCGCAATGCAAAAGACGGCAAACCCGAAAAACAAAATCGCCGCAAGAACGAGTCCGGTCGGCGCGGGGACCCAGACCAGCAGGGTGATGCTCGCCGCCGCGATCAGGCTTTGGGGAACGGCATAGAAAAACAGACCTCGGCGGGCTCGGCCGGCATAAACGTGACCGTTGCCGACCGTGATCAAAGATAGCAATCCGGCGATCCATGGTTTTCTGGGTTTGTTCGCCGCATCCATATGCTAATTGCTCCCATGGGGGGTGATGACCGTGCGACCGATATCCAACAACCGCCGGGCGATATATTTTCTGGAGTAGCCGTAAGCACCGGTTACGGCATGGATTTGTTTGTCAGGCATGCGGACCTCGGGATGAAAAATGCGTTTGAGGGGTCGCTTTCCAGTTAGCGCGAACAAGGCCCCTGCGTCAATCGATTACCTTGAACCCCGCTGCCTTGCGTGCAAGCACATTTGGTTCTCGCGGGCAAAGGAGGGTTTGATGTTTCTATAAAGGTATGCTGTAACGTACCCATAACGGATGCGCCGGAACATGACCATCCGGTCGATCCCTCGAGAGGAGGCGGCATCCATGGTCCATATGCGAAACATGCGCCCGGCGGTGGGCCAATCCGTCCTGTTGTTCCTGGCGGCCGGCATGTGGATCGGGGTGGGAAGCTTGTTGCTCACCTGGGCCTATCTCTGGCTGCACGCCGCCCCGACACATGCCAGCTTCGCGCTAGTGGCTATGGGGGTGGCCGCGGCCCTGGGCATCCATCACTTCGGTTTTCTGAAGATCGTGGATAAAAACCTTGCCCGCATTTTGCCCATGAAGGACAAGCGCTGCTTGTTTGCCTTTATGGGCTGGAAAAGCTATTTAAATGTAGCGGTCATGATCATCATGGGAATTCTTTTGCGCCACTCTCCCATTCCCAAACCCTATCTCGCGGTCGTCTACATCGGCATCGGCCTGGCGCTTCTGCTTTCCAGCGTGCGCTACTTGAGGATTCTGATCGGCCAACGCGACTGTTCATGATCGAATGACAAGGCGGCGGCCAGACAAGCGATTTCTATGGCCCGCGCCTCCGGAGCCGGCGCCGCAAGGTCCAAAAGCGCGCAGGCCGGCCGGGCCGTAACCCCGTCATCAGGAGCCGATCATGGAAAAATTTCAACGCTGCATCGAATGGCTGTTTGGCTTGCCCGACCTGCCCGTGGACGAGCGGCGCAAAAGAACGCTGCTGTTCGTTTGCATCCTCGTGGCGGTGCCGATGATCAGCATCTACGGCGGCATCGATTGGTACGAAGGGCGACGGATCGAGGGCGCTATCATTATCGGTGTCGCCCTTTTTATGATCTCCATCGCGTATATGGCCAGAAATTTGGAGCGCATGCCCAGGGCGTATCGCATCAGCGCCGGGGTGGTCTTTTTGCTTCTGGTCTATGAACTGGCGATCGGCGGCGGCGAAGGGCATGCCTTTCTATGGTTCTATTTTTACCCCATCGCCCTGTTCTTCCTCTTCGGCCGCAAGGAAGGCATGATTTGGGTCATCGCCACCCTGTCGGTCATGCTCGCTTTCCTCTTCTTCGGGCTCGGCGCCTATGACTACGGCCTCGGCGTCAGCACGCGCTTCCTGATGACCTATTGCATCGTGGTCATCGTCTCGTTTGCCCTGGAATCTTCGCGCGCTTACTACTACACCGGATTGCTGAACGAAAAGAAAGCCCTGGAAGAGGCTCTGGGGCAAGTCAAGACCTTACGCGGTTTGCTCCCCCTGTGCGCCTACTGCAAAAAAGTCCGCGACGACCAGGGCTACTGGAATCAGATCGAGGCGTATGTGTCGGAGCACTCCCATGCCGACTTCAGTCACGGCATCTGCCCGGAGTGCGCCCAGAAGTACTACCCGGAGATGGATCTCTACGGGCAGGGCAGCAAGTAGCCGGAGTCCGATCGTGCCCGAAGCGTTCGGCGGCCGCCATAATCTTCAGAATGTTGCCTTCCAGCTCCTGCGCGGTGTCGATGCGCAGACAATGCTCCGGGGGCAGCTCGTCCAGGGGCTCGAAATGGGTCTTGAACTGCTCGAAATGCTGCCGGCGGGCATCCGAAACCCCCGGCTGCGCTTCGCGGGCGGTCAAGCGGGCGATGGTGACGGCATCCGCACAGGTGCATTCGACGAAGAGCCAGCCCACATCCAGGTCGCCGGCCAGGCGCACCGCCTCTTCGCGCCGGCGCCGGCCGCCGAAGGTGGCGTCCAGGATGACCGAACGGCCCTGGGCCAAGTG
>JAKAFO010000408.1:3767-4080 GCA_021819735.1 Deltaproteobacteria bacterium | reverse complement strand
CAGCAGACCGGCCGCCGTACGGATCAGCGTGGTCTTGCCGGCGCCGTCGGCGCCCACCAGGCCGGTGACCCGGCCGGCGTGGGCCTCCAGGCTGACGTCGTCCAGGGCCCATTGGGCCGGCGCCCCCTTTTGGGTGCCAAACGATTTGCACAGGTGCCGCACCACCAGCACGCTGTCGCTTTGCGCGGCTTGGTCTTCCGCCGTCCCAAGGCCCATGCGATTTACTCCTTGACCGGCGGGTCGCCTTTTTTCGCGGAGGGTTGGCCTGGGGGAGCACCGGGCGCGGCGGTCAGGTCCACGGTGACGGTCACCG
>JAKAFO010000408.1:2609-3757 GCA_021819735.1 Deltaproteobacteria bacterium | reverse complement strand
GCATCCCCAGGCGCAGCCGGTTCTGGGGATCGTGGGCAAAGACCCGCGCCTCGTAGACCAGCTTGGTGCGCAAGTCCGTGGTCTCCACGCTCTTGGGGGTGAATTCGGCCACCGGCGAGATGAAGCCGATCCAGCCTTCAAAGGGCTGATCCGGAAAGGAGTCGCTCTGGATCAGGGCTTTCATGCCCAGGGCGATGCGCCCCAGGTCGGGTTCCGGCACATAGGCCCGCACCCATTTGGGATCGGTCAGGGCCAGGGTGAAGACCGGACGGGTGGGGCCGGCCATTTCGCCCGGCTCCAGAATCCGGTTTTGGATCACGCCGTCGGCCGGGGATTTCAGGACCATATCGTCCAGGCGTATTTTCAGGAGCGCCAGGCCGGCATTGGCCGCCTGCAACTGGTTGCGCGCCTCGGCGATATCCTCCTTGCGCGGGCCTTCCAGGGCCAGGTTGAGCGCCTTGGTCTTGACTTCGAGCTGTGATTTGGCCACGGCCAGTTGCGTGCGGGCATTGTCCAGGTCCTGTTCGCTGGTGACGCCGCCGCTGGAGGTCTTTTGCAGACGCTGGTAGGTTTGCTCGGCATTGGCCACCGTGGTCCTGGCGGCCGCCGCTTCGGCCCGGGCCTGGTCGATCTGCTGGACGCGCGTTCCGGCCTCGAGGCGGTTGACCACCTGCTGCAGGGCGTCGGCCTGGGATCGGGCCTGGTTCATCTGGGCTTCCAGGCGCTGGGTCTGCAACGTCGCCAGGGTCTGTCCGGCGGTAACTGGATCGCCCTCTTCCACCAGTACCTGGGCAATGCGTTCCTGTTCGAAGAACGCCAATTGCGCGGTGCGGATATCCACGTTGCCGTATAGGTTCAGATGGGTTCGGGCGTCTTTTTCTTCTGCGTTCAGAAAGTGCCGGAGGGCCAGGGTGCCGATGCCGATCAGCACAAGGATCGGCAGGATGATTCTCAGTTTGCGTTTCATCGGTTTGCTCAGCCACCTTTCGTATCCATGACGGTTTGGGAGTTGGCCGGCCGCTTCAGTGACCTCACGATCCCGCGCAGGCGTTTTAGCCCGAAAACGTAAGTGCTGCTTTGCAAGTTGCGCAATATTTCACAGATATCTCCGACTTTCAACTGCCGTCCGATCTTTCCACCCATTCAAA
>JAKAFO010000408.1:0-2509 GCA_021819735.1 Deltaproteobacteria bacterium | reverse complement strand
TCGGGCATTATCAAGGCCCTGCCCGTGGATTTCAACTCGACCGTGCATCGGGATCAGGTCATCGCCTTGATCGACCCGGCCTTTTACGAGGCCCAGGTCGAGCAGGCCAGGGCGCAGGTGCTCATGGCCCGGGCCCAGCACGAGGAGAACCAGAAAAATATTCTGGCGGCCGAAGCGGCCGTGGAGAGCGCCGCGGCCCAGCTCAACTCGGCCAAGGCCACCCAGCGCGAAGCCGAACTGAAATTTCAACGGTTTCAAAGCCTGGACAAAGAAAACGTCATCGCCAAAGCCGACCTGGATGCGGCCCTGGCCAGACGAGACAATGCCCAGGGCGCCTTGGACGTGGCCCAGGCCCAGGTCAAAAGCGCCCGGGCCAACCTCAATCGCGCCCGGGCCCAGAATCAGGGCTCCCAGGCTTCGATCGCCCAGCGCGAGGCGGCGCTGCACCTGGCCGAAATCCAGCTCAACTACTGCACCATTACCTCGCCCATCGAAGGCATCGTGATTTCCCGGCACGTGGACGTAGGCCAGACCGTGGCGGCCAGCCTGCAATCGCCCACCCTGTTCACCATTGCCGAAGACCTGGCCCGCATGCAGGTCGAAGCGGACGTGAGCGAGGCCGATGTCGGACAGATTCAGGCCGGGCAAACGGTCGAATTCACCGTCGATGCTTTTCCGGAGCAAAAGTTCAAGGCCGAGGTGCGGCAGGTGCGCAACGCCGCCAACAGCGTGCAGAATGTCGTCACCTACACCATCGTGGCCGATGTCCAGAACGATTCCCTGCAACTGCGGCCCGGCATGACCGCCAACGTCACCATCGTGACGGCCGAGGTCGGCGACGTGCTCAAGGTACCCAACGCCGCCCTGCGCTTCAAGCCGGCCAATCAAAGCCAGGATGCCGGCGACCAGCGCAAGATACCGATCCGCGAACGCCCCAGTTTCAAGAAGGCGGTGCAGGACATCGGATTGGATGCGGCCCAGACCGACCAACTGGAAAGCTTCGTCAAAAACGCCGGCGTCAAGCTCAAGGCCGCCTATGCCCTGCCCGAGGAGCAAAGGGACATCCCTTTGGCCTGGAAGAACTTCTACACCGAAATCAATCGCAACCTCTACGGCATCCTGCACAGCGATCAACACGAGAAGTTCAACGCCTATATCGCCGAACTCAAGGCCTCGTTCGAGAAGCGTAAGAGCAATAAAAAGATACGTCCGGCTGAAATCTATGTCCTGAATGCAGCGGGCCGGCCCGAAGTCCGAAATATTCTGGCCGGCGTCACCGACGACGCCCAGACCCAGATCGTGACCGAAGAGCTCAAGGCCGGCGACAGCGTGATCATCGGCATCGCCCTTGACGGGGATGCCGCCAAAAAAGAAAAAGCCAATTTATTCTCCACCTTCATGCGGAGGTAGACGTGGGCATGGATCTCCCGGTGATTCGGTTTCGCGGCGCCCGCAAAAGCTATCCCATGGCGGGTGAAACGGTGCAGGCCCTCAGGGGCGTGGATGTCGATATCCATGCCGGAGAGTTTGTGGCCATCATGGGGCCGTCGGGTTCCGGCAAGTCCACCCTCATGCACATCGCCGGATTGCTGGACAGCCTGAGCGACGGCCGATACGAACTCGAAGGCGAAGATGTTTCGGCCATCTCCCGCAGAAATCGCGCGGACATCCGCAATCGCAAAATCGGATTTATCTTCCAGAGCTTCAATCTGCTCTCGCGCTGCAGCGCCGTGGAGAACGTGGAACTGCCCATGCTCTATCACCGGCCGGCCATTGCCGATTGGCGCGAAAGAGCCATGCAGGCGCTGCGCAGCGTGGGCATGGAAAGCCGGGCCGCCCATTTGCCGACCCAACTCTCCGGCGGTCAGCAGCAGCGCGTGGCCATTGCCCGCGCCCTGGTCAACCGGCCCGCCCTGATCCTGGCCGACGAGCCCACCGGCAATCTCGACAGCCGCACCGGCCGGGAGATCATGGACCTGCTCAAATCGTTGAATGCCGATGGTATCACCCTCATCCTGGTCACCCACGATCCGGAAGTGGGACAAGCGGCCCATCGCCGCATCCGTTTGCGCGACGGGATGATCGAAGCCGACGAGGTGAATTGAGATGCACATCTGGTGGACCATCGTCCGGCTGGCCGTTCGGGCCTTGATGGCTTACAAGGTCAGGAGCTTGCTCACCATGCTGGGAATCATCATCGGCATCGGCTCGGTGATCGTCATGATCAGCGTGGGCCGGGGCGCCAAT
The DNA here is from genome assembly GCA_021819735.1 of Deltaproteobacteria bacterium. Classification (GTDB taxonomy): domain Bacteria; phylum Desulfobacterota; class Desulfobacteria; order Desulfobacterales; family Desulfosarcinaceae; genus Desulfatitalea. The sequence goes on along the minus strand of JAKAFO010000408.1, from coordinate 262 downwards.
GCCAGCATTCAGGACCAGATCCACAGTCTGGGCGCCAACATGCTGATGATCTTTTCCGGCACGGTCAAAAGCGGCGGAGTACAATCCGGCTACGGGACCAAGCCCACCTTGACTATCGGCGATGCCCAGGCCATTGCCCGGGACTGTCCAGCCGTGCTGAGGGTATCCCATGCCACCATCCAGCCGGAGCAGATCGTGGCCGGCAAGAAGAATTGGGGCGCCAGGGTCTACGGCACCACCGATAGCTACGCCGTGGTTCGGG
>JAKAFO010000077.1 GCA_021819735.1 Deltaproteobacteria bacterium | reverse complement strand
AGATAGCCAGCGGCGGGCATCTTCCAAGGTCCGGAAGACCCGGTTTTCCACCAGCGACGCATCGGCGAACATCTCATACATTCGGGAGAGGCCGAATTCGATATCCCGGGGCGCCAGAAACGCGGCCTTGTAAGGGACCCCCGCTTTTTTCAGCCGTGCCTTGTTTTGGCCGGCGATCCTGCGGATGTCGGAGGATGTCATGCGCGAGGCGTTGGCTTGGCTCAAATCCCAGAGGATACTCATCCCGGGCCGGTAATCCGGATGGCCCGTTCTCACCGCGAACGCCTGCTGGACATCCTCGATGAGCAAGTCGCCCGTCACCTTATGGGTGATGATCCCGGCGGCAGCGTCTATAGTGGTTTGGACGGCCAAAGCCTTCATCCTTTTTTGGGTTACCGTATTTTTAACAATTACCGGCCCTTTTTTCAACCGCCAGTTTACAAGCCGCCCCGGTTGAGACTATGATGGCGCATTCGGACATCGCCGCGCAACCTTCCGCGGCATGCCGTTCGCAGGGGACCTGCGTAATTGGAGAGTTGCGGTGCATCGAATTTCATTGCGATCGCTCTGTAGTTGAAATGCCTATGCCGGTTATCTTTCCCATCGGTGGTGGCAAAGGCGGCGTCGGGAAAAGCTTCATCTCCGCCAACCTCGGCGCATTGATGGCCAAACGCGGCCACCGCGTCATTCTCATCGACCTGGACCTGGGCGGCTCCAACCTGCACACGTTGCTGGGGATCAAAAGTCCCCCGAGCGGCCTCGACCGCTTTCTGGACAAGACCGAAAACCGGCTTGAACAGGTCGCCGTCCCCACCCATATCTCCAACCTCAGCTTTATCAGCTCGCTGCATTGTTCCATGGAGATCGCCAATCTCTATCACGCCCAGAAGATCAAATTGATCAACGCCATTCAGAGGCTCTCCTACGACTGCGTCCTGCTCGACCTGGGCGCCGGCACCCATTTCAACACCCTCGATTTTTTCCTGGCCTCCGACCGCGGCGTTTTCGTCTGCACGCCGGAGCCTACGGCCATCGAAAATGCTTTCCGCTTCATCAAGGCGGCCTATTTGCGCAAGCTCAAACAGGTCATCAGTCACAACGCGTTTCACAAAATCGTCAAAGACGCCGCCCAGGACAATGGCCCTCAGGCCTTGCGCTACAATGACATTGTCGATATCGTGCTCAAATACGATCCGGGCATGGAGATGTTTCTGCGCGACAGCATCCGCCGCCTTCAGTTCAAATTCATCCTCAATCAGTTCCGCAAGAACACCGACAGCGCCCTGGGCGAAAAAATCAAGACCGTCTGCAATCGGCATTTTTATTCGCCTTTCGAATTTTTGGGCCATATCGATTACGACGAGCGGGTCACCGACTCGATTTTGAGCAAGAACCTGTTCACCCTGCAATTCCCGGAGAGCAAGACCGCCACGGATTTCAGGGCCATCGTGGATCAATTGGCCCCCAAACGGGTCGCTTCCCATACAACGGTCAAGGTGCCATGAAGACCTTCGAAAATCAAAATTACTACGAAATATTGAAATTGCCGTTCGATGCCGATGCGAGCGCCATTCAGCGCGCCTACCGGGAAGCATTGGAGATTTATGGCGAGAACTCGCTGGTGACCTATGAGCTCTTCTCGGACGAGCAGCGCGGCGATCTGCTGCAAGCCATCGACGAGGCGTACCATACCCTGACGGATGAAACCAAACGCGCCGCTTACAACCAAATGCTGGTGCATGCGGGACTGGCCGACCCGTCGATCTTCGCGCGCAAAACCGAAAAGCCACCCTCCGCCTCTCCGGCGAGACCGGCGCCGGTCAAGCACCGCGACCTTCAGGCCTGGGTCAAGCAAAAGTCCAAGGAAGAAGAGATCAGACAATTGACCGCCGAAATTCTCGGCAAGGACATCGTGGCCGGCAGCGATCTGAAGCGCTTGCGCGAGGCCCTGGAGGTCGAGATCGGCGAAATCTACGAAATCACCCGCATCTCGGCCTCCACCATCCGGACGATCGAAGCCAACCAGGTGAACGACCTGCCGGCCGAAGTATTCCTCAAATCCTTCCTGAAGTCCCTGGCCCAAATCCTCCAGATCGATCCCCAGCGCACGGCGGAGGGGTATCTCAAGTACCTTGCTTTCGCCAAACGCCCGTCCAAAAAATGAAGACCGATCTCTATTTGGCTGCCTACTGGTTTTGCTCCCCTTCGCTTTTGCTCTGGGACAAGCCATGCCCATGGGCGAACTCCCAGCGCTTGTCCAGGAAGTAGAGAATCGGCACGGTCATGCGCGAGAAGAGCAGCGAGGCCACTTCGCCGGCCATCAGGGAGATGGCCAGGCCCTGGAAGATGGGATCGAAGAGAATCACCGAGGCGCCCACGACGACGGCGGCGGCGGTGAGCATCATGGGCCGGAAGCGCACGGCGCCGGCATCCACCACGGCCTGGTCCAGGGGCATACCCTGGCGCACGCGCAGTTCGATGAAGTCCACCAGGATGATGGAGTTGCGCACCACGATGCCGGCGCCGGCGATGAAGCCGATCATGGAAGTGGCCGAGAAGAACGCGCCCATGGCCCAGTGGGCCGGCAGGATACCGATGAGCGAGAAGGGAATGGCCACCATGATCACCAGCGGCGTGGTGAAGGATTGGAACCAGCCCACCACCAGCACGAAGATCAGGATCAGCACCACGCCGAAGGCGATGCCTAGGTCGCGGAAGACTTCGTAGGTGATGTGCCACTCGCCGTCCCACTTCATGGCGAATTTTCGATCGCTGTCCGGTATGTTGGCCGTGAGCTGGGCGATTTCATATCCTTCGGGCAACTGGAGGGCGGCGATCTTCTTGCGCATCTCCAGAATAGCGTAGACCGGACTCTCCCGGGCGCCGGCCACGTCGGCCAGCACGTAGACCACCGGCATCAGGTTTTTATGGTAGATGCTCTTGTCGTCGGCGGTCTTGGCGGCCTGCACCAAAGAAGACAAGGGCACCAGATCGCCGCCGGCCGAGCGTATCTTGAGGGCCTGCAAGCGCTGGATGTCGGCGCGCTCGCCCAGGGGCAGGCGCACGATCACCGGCACATCTTCGCGTTCTCTGGGTTGGTGCAGCAGCCCCACCTGCCGGCCGCCCAGGGCCAGTTGCAGTGTTTCGGCGATCTGCATGACGCTGATGCCGTGCAGGGCGGCCTGTTCGCGGTCGATCTCCAACTGGTAGTGGGGATAATCCTGTTCCATGAACCAATCCACATCCACCACCCCTTCGGTCTGCTCGAAGATCTCCATGATCTGCCCGGCCAACTGACGTTGGCGTTCGTAATCGGGGCCGTACACTTCGGCCACCAGGGTCGAGAGCACCGGCGGGCCGGGCGGGACTTCGGCCACCTTGATCCGGGCGCCGTAACGTTGGGCGATCGCCACCAGGGGCGGGCGCACCCGTTTGGCGATGTCATGGCTCTGCTGGGCCCGGCGCCCCTTGCCGACCAGGTTGACCTGGATATCGGCCATGTAAGGCGCCCGGCGCAGGAAGTAATGGCGCACCAACCCGTTGAAGTTGAACGGACCGCTGGTGCCCACATGGAGCTGGTAGTCGGTGACCTCGTTCACCGTGGCCAGGTAAGCGGCCATCTCCCGGGCCGCGGCGGCCGTGGTTTCCAGGGTGGCCGACTCGGGCATGTCGATGATCACCTGAAACTCGCTCTTGTTGTCGAAGGGCAGCATCTTCACCTGCACCCAACCGACGCCCACCATGGCGCAGGCGACGAGCAGCAGACCGACCACGCCGGCCAGAAAGAGATTGCGCTGGCGCGCGTTGTGCAGCAGAGGGTTCATCACCCGCCGGTAGAGACGGGTGCTCCAATCCTCGGGGCCGTGGTCGTGGTGGCCGCCGGCCGCGCCGCCGGATCGCAGCAGGCGCACCGAGGCCCAGGGCGTGACGATGAAGGCTACGATCAGCGAAAAGACCATGGCCGCCGATGCGCCCACCGGAATCGGACGCATGTACGGCCCCATCAGCCCGCCCACGAAGGCCATGGGCAGGATGGCCCCGATGACGGTCAGCGTGGCCAAAATGGTGGGGTTGCCCACTTCGTCCACCGCTTCGATGGTCACCTGGAACCGGTTGCGGCCCTGGTTTTCCGGCAGACGCAGGTGGCGCACCACGTTCTCCACCACCACGATGGCATCGTCCACCAGAATGCCGATGGAGAAGATCAGGGCAAAGAGCGTGATGCGGTTCAGGGTATAGCCATAGAAGTAAAACGTGGCCATGGTCAGGGCCAGGGTGACCGGTATGGCCAGGGCCACCACCCCCGACTCGCGCAGGCCCAGCGTCACGCCGATGAGCAGCGTGACCGACAGCACGGCGATGGCCATGTGGTAAAGCAGTTCGTTGGATTTTTCGGCGGCGGTCTCCCCGTAGTTGCGGGTGACGGTCATCTGGATGTTGCCGGGCAGTTTGCTGCCGCGCAGACGCTCGATGCGGTGCAGCACGCGCTCGGCCACGTCGGTGGCATTGGTGCCTTTGCGCTTGGCCAGGGAAAGCGTGACGGCCGGAAAGAGACCCTGGCTGCCGATCTGTTTGTCGGCGGCCGCCGGACCGGTGCCGAAGAAGTGATACTGATCCGGTTCGGCCGGGCCGTCCAGCACCGTGGCCACGTCCTGCACATAGACCGGCCGGCCCTGGGCATTGCCCAGCACCACGCGCTCCACATCCTCGCGGGTTTTTAAAAAGCCGCCCACATGCACCGTCACCTCGCCCTCGTGGGAAGGATAGGTGCCGGCATGGGAGGCCTGATTGGCGGCTTGGATCATGGCCGCGGCCTGATTCAGATCGATGCCGGCGGAGGCCAGGCGCATGGCGTCGAAGAGCACCCGCACCTGACGCGGATTGCCGCCGATGAGCGTGGTGATGGAGGCATCCGCCTCACGCTTGACATCAATCTCGATCTCGGCCGCCACCCGGCGCAGCAGATCGTGGTCCACGCTCGGGTCGTCACTCCAAAAGGTGAGCGCCAGGATGGGAACGTCGTCGATGTAGCGCGGCTTGATCAGCGGCGGCGAGGCGGCCCAGGGAATGCGGTCATAGTTGGCCATCAATTTGGATTGCAGGCGCACGATGGCCTTCTCTTCATCCTCGCCCACGTAAAACCGCACGATGGCCATGCTCATGCCCGGACTGGAGGTGGTATAGACATACTCCACGCCGGGGATCTCCCACAGCAGGCGCTCCATGGGGCCGGTGATGCGCTGCTCCACCTCCTGGGCGTCGGCCCCCGGCATCTGGACGAAGATGTCGATCATGGGCACGATGATCTGGGGCTCTTCTTCCCGGGGCAGGGCCGCCACGGCCGCCAGGCCCAGCAGGATCGAGGCCACGATCACCAGGGGGGTCAATTTGGAGTCGATGAAAAAGTGGGCGATCTTGCCGGCAGTTCCGATTGTTGGCGTCATCGGATGGCCTCCACCGTCATGCCGTCTTTAAGGCCGGCCGGGATGACCGGGATGTAGCGTTGCCCCGCGCTTAAACCCGAAAGGATCTCCACTCGGTCGCCGTAATTTTTGCCGGTGCGCACCAAGCGAAAATGGGCGGTCTGCTGCTCGTCCACGATAAAGAGGCCGGTGAGCTGCCCTTCGCTGACCACGGCCGCCGCCGGCACGAGCAAGCCGCCGGTGCCGCCCACGGGGATAAAGACCCGGGCAAACATGCCCGATTTCAGATCGAGGCCCTGGGGCATGGCCACCTTGACCTCGAAGCTGCGGCTCTGGGCATCGGCCGCCGGAACGATGCGGCCCACCTGGCCGTTGGCTTCCACGTCGCCCAGGGCCGGCACTCGGACCTTGACCGCCGCGCCCACGGCGACGCTCTGGATGTAGCGTTCGGGCAACAGCAGATCGGCGCAGAAGAGGCCTTCCTGTTCGATGGTGAGCAGCGGCGTGCCGGGTGAGGCCAGATCGCCCTCATCGACCATGCGCGCCACCACCTGGCCGTCGTAGGGGGAGATCACCTGGGCGTCCCGTTCGGCCAGGCTGGCCTGACGGACGGCGGCTTCGGCCTGCTGGATGCGCGAGCGGGCCGCCTCCACCATGGCATCGGCCTGGGCAAAGGCGGCTTTGGCCTGGCGGCCCCGGGAATCCACCTCGTCGAACTCCTGCTGGGAGACCGACTTTTCCTGGAGCAGCGGACGGTAGCGCGCCAGCGTGGAGGCGGCCAGTTGGGAGGCCGCCGCGGCCGCGTCCCGGGCCGAAACCGCGGAGGTCTCGGCGCGGCGCGCCTCCCGCAGGGCGGCCTCGGCCTGTTCCCGCTGGGACTTGACCGTGCGGGCATCGATGGTGATCAGCGGATCGCCGGTTTTGACCCGATCGCCTTCATTGACATGAATCGCCAGGACGGCGCCCATCAATTTGGACGAGATGGTGCTGGCCGTGCGGGCGTTGATCGTGGCCACAGCCTCGTAATAGGCGGGCTCCTGGCTGATAACCGCCTCGGCCACCGGTGCCTTTATCGTTTGTCCGGCTCCCGGAGCGCTGGTGCCGGGAGCGATCTCTTGACCACAGGCCAACAAAAGCGCGAGCAGCGCCATCCAGATCAAGGCCATTGAAACGGGTTTAGACGTCATGCCTCTCTCCATCCATTTTTTAAGATTGGCCCGTATTTGATCGACGCGGTGGGCGCAACCACGGGCACACATATCAGTGGAAATTTTTATCGATCTCGCCGCTGGCCAGCGCCAGAGCGACGCGGGCCACGGTGTAATCGTGGAGTGCTTTGAAATGCTGGGTCTGGGCCTGTTGATGCGCCACCTGGGCATCCAGCAGGCTGACCAGGGCCAGCAGGCCGTTTTCGTAGCGATCGGCCACGATGCGCAATGCCTCTTCGGACTGGGCTACCGCCCGCCGGGCGACCTCGATGCTCTGCCAGGCGCTTTGGGTGCGGTGGTATGCCTGCTGGGCATCGACCCGCACGCCCAGGGCCAGGGCTTCGCGCATGGCGCGGATTCTTGCGAGCAAAGCCTTGGCTTCGGCGGACTGCCCCGAAATGCGCTGGCCGCTGAACAGATTCAGTTGCACCACGGCGCCCACGGAGTAGTTGTCCTGGGTCTCTTCGAATTGTTCGGTGTTGATTTCGTAGTTGCCCTGCAAAGATAGGGAGGGGTAGTGGCCGGAGCGGGCGCGATACACCTCTGCCTGGGCGATCTCTTCCTGGATTTTAAGCTGCTTGAGGTCAGGCCGATGGGCCAGTGCCTGGTCCACCCACCCGTCCAGATCGCCTTGAGGGGTTACGGTATCATCGAGGACCGTTTCTAGTCCATGGGCCGCGGGAACCGCTTCGGGTCGTCCCATGGTGGCCCCCAGCATGGCCAGGGCCACCTGCATCTGGCTCTCGGCTTGGAGCTGCTGCTGTTCCAGGTCGGCAATACGCACCTGAGCCCGCAGTTCATCGCTCTTGACGGCCAAGCCGCTGCGCTGCCGATCCTGGACCACCTTGAGGTGGGCGCGCGCCGTTTCCAGGGCTTGGGTCACCACGTTGCGGTTCTCCACGGCCAGCAGACAGGCCGCGTAGGTCGAGGCGGTCTGGGCAATTACCATCTGTTCGTTGCGCAGCAGGGCCAGGCGCCCGGCCTCCTGGTTGCGCTCGGCCTGGCGCCAACCGGTCAACGTTTTGCCGCCGTCGAACAACGGCCAGGTCAGCGTCAGCGCGGTTTTGAAGTTATCGATGGCATCGGGATCGTTGAGGCGGTCCGGCGAAAAATCTTCGGTCGTGATGACCCCCTGGTTGAGACGGGTGCCGAAGGCCCACAGCGGGCTGTTGGTCTTGCTGTAGGTCTCGGACAAATCGACTTGGGGCAGCAATCCGGAACGGGCCTGGGTGGTTTGGGCGACGGCGGCTTCGACCTGATGGCGCGCCGCGTGGATATTGGGGTTGAAACGCAACGCCGTATCGATGGCTTCGGCAAGGCTCAACGGCGGCCGCTCCTCGGCTGGGACCGTCCCTGGAAAGGCCAAAAAGATGAAGCCCCCCAGGGCAATACCCCAAAGAAAGAAAGAAGAGTTCGCTCTGAACAGCTTCACGGATGTTTCTCCTTCAATGGGTTCAGAATTATTAGAGGGCTATCATATACGCTAAATAAAGCGCACTTTCAATTCCTACGTAACCTTCATTTCTATGGTTTTAGAAACCGATATTTTTTACCCGCGAGCGATCGGCCAAGCTTGCATATGGCACCGAAAATGCTACAATTCATTTTGCGTGCGCCGACACATCCCATAGTGGATTCGGTTCAACGCATTGAAAGGCATCCTACTGGCTGAATTCGATAAGGAATAACCAACCATGGCAACCGCTGCCCGAGCCGCCATTATAAGCGCCGCCATCGAATCGATCCCCACCCTGCCCATGGTCGTCAATCGGGTCATGGAAATCACCGCCGATCCTGAAAGTGGCGCCCAGGAGCTCATGGAAGCGATCTCCGTCGACCCCGTGCTCACCGCCAAAGTTTTGAAACTCGCCAATTCGGCTTTCTACAGCCGTTCCGGGGAAATCGCCACATTAAAGCAAGCCATTGTGGTCATAGGATTTAATGAGGTGCGCAACCTGCTCCTCGCCTCTGCGGTATTCAACAACTTCGGCAAGATCAGTCGCGTGCCCGGATTTGACGCCCATCTTTTCTGGCGTCATTCCTTCGTCACGGGCCTTGCCTGCCGAATGCTGGCCCGTTCCATGCGATTGCCCGGCGGCGAGCTTTTCGTGGCCGGCCTGATCCATGACATCGGTAAGCTGGTCATGGTCGTGGCGCTGCCCATGGAGTTCGTCAAAATGATGAAGATGACCGGAAACTTCGGCTTGGAACACATGGCTGCCGAAAAACTACTATTAGGCTTAACCCACGAGGAGGTCGGCTTGCGATTGCTCAAACGATGGGCATTTCCCCAACATTTGCAATCGGCCGTGGGATTTCACCACCACCCGGCCCTGGCCAGCGTGCAGGTCGCCCAGGCATTGGCCGTCCACCTCGCCGATCTGCTGGTGCACATCAGCGACCGCAGCCAAGCCATGCAAGACGAGAACTCGCTTCCCGAAGGCTGTTTTGCCGCCGAAACGGCTGCCTTGGCGCGCACCCACGGCATCGAGTGGAATGCCGAAACCGTAAAAATGCATGTCGCCAACTTGGATGATCTTAAAACAAAGCAGTCTTCCGTTTTAGAAATCTTCCTCGCGTAACCTCTCCGCTCCATGTAACTGTAGCCTGATTTGGTTCGAAAATTAGGCGTTTCAGGATCGATATTTAGGCAATCCCCCATTGTCCGTCGGCCCTCATTTCGATATTCATGGCCTGAGAAAGATAAAGGCTTCAGAAGCGATTCGCATCTACCTCATCGGCGGTGAAAGATGTCAATTTCGCTTCGCGGAAAGTGTGTGGTTTCTATCGAAAACACAGTAATCGAGGTGTTTAACTTCAAAGGGAGGAAAGAGAATGAAAAGAAGATCATTGGCTCTGGTGGCACTGTTGGGACTCGTTGTGGCGGGACTCGCGATTGCAGTGAGCTGTACCCCTACCGCGACGCAAAAGGATTGCGTCGTGTGGATCGGCGACTCCATCTTCGCGCTCTCCGGCGAAGAGGCCGTTGCGCTGGAAGAACTGTCCAACCAATCCTATCGCACCTATTATGTAAGCGGCGCCCAGATGGAAGGCGGCCTGGTCAGGACCATTCCCGCGCAGTATACCCAGGCCAAAAATGCCGACCGCAATATCCGCACCGTTCTCATGAACGGCGGCGGCAACGATGTGCTCATCGGCGCCAATGGCTCGTGCGATGCCTCTTACCCGAACGGCACGCTGTCACAGGCCTGCTACGACATCATTAATAAGGTTGAGGCCGTCAACAATTCCCTCTGGCAGGACATGATCAACGATGGCGTTAAAAACATCGTCAACCAGGGTTACTACTACTCATCTGACCAGAACCTGTGGGTGGTCTCCGATGTTTTCCAGAACCGCACCAAACAAGAGTTTGCCAATATGGCCGCCAAAAACCCAGGGGTTAAAATGGTGTTCATCGAGCCCAAGGACGATCCCTACTTCGATAAGAGCCGGGTTTCCAGCTACACGATCGTCGATGGCATTCATCCCACCGACGCGGCTTCCGCCAAGCTGGCCGATCTGATGTGGAACGCCATGGTCGCCAACGGTATCGAGCAAACCACCTCCTGCTCCGGCTCCTCTTCCAGCTCCAGCAGCAGTGGCGGTTGCAACTAATTCGGGTTTACTCATTGTCACATTGATAGTGCATGTAAAAAGCACATAAAGTCGAATTTAAGCGCCACTGCACCGCGGTGGCGCTTTTTTTTCGGTAGCCCCCTCGGTATTTCCAATGCAAAAAACATTCTTCAGATGTCTTGTGGCTCTCTTGTTGACGACGTGGGTGGCTTGCGGCGGCGCGCCTGAGGACTATGCGGGACGGGACGCAATCCGGGAAGATCTGAACAGGCTCTACGCGGCCAAAGAGAGTGGCGATGAGGTCACCATCATGGAGGTGTCCAAGCGGCTGCTGGCTTCAAAGCAGACCATCGGCGCTGTTCGAATTACGCCGCTCATCTTCAGGGCGGAAGTTTTGGCGCGCCGCGGGAAAATCGAAGAAGTCAATACGCTTTTCGATCAACAGTTCCCCTTCGTTGCGAAAAGCACCGGTGGCTGTGGCCAGGCTGTTTTCATATCCATGAAAGCGGACGTATGGCAAGATGCCGGTCGCATGGACTTGGCGGTTGCGGACTACAATGCCGCGATCGAAAAGTGCCCCAACCTGGACAATGCCTACTCAAAACTTTCACGCCTCCATTCCAACGCGTCAGACCCTAAATATATCGATGTCCAAAAGGCATTGGCGCTCGCCCAAAAGGCGGTTGAAATCAATATGTGTTCCAAATCTCTCGATGCCATCGCAGCGGCCTATGCCAAAGCAGGACGGTACGATCTTGCGGTTGCCAACATGGAGAAGGCCGTTGACGCCGCGGAGCAAGAACGCCAACATCCCGCCCAAATAGAATCGTTTCGCAAAATGCTTTCGACTTACCAAGCCAAGGCAGCCAAGTAGATCGTCGCCTCTTCTCATCCGCACCGTCATTCGAGCCGGCTTGTATGGTCCGATTCCCAGTCCCTCTGTCGCGCTGAACGGAGGGTGGCGTTTTGACAAATTTCCAAAAAATAAAAATTGTGATACCTTCCCGCTGCATTGAAACGCTGGCCCTGAATGATGCCATCCGATTGCCAGAAACCTTAGCGACCACGATTTGGGAGAGCCCCATGGTTGCTTCCAAAAAAACGGAACCGCCAATGACCTATGCCGAGTTCAACCGCGTCGTCACCATTTCCAAAAAGGATATTTACCAGGAGACCATTGCCGAAAACCGCGAGACCATGCGCGTTAAAAAAGAGAAAACCGTGGTCAAGAACCTGGAGAAAATCTTCGGCGCGGTGCTGAAGATCAGCAATCGCAAAGGGTTCAAGGCCATGAGCATGCGCGATCTGAGCCGCGAAAGCGGTTTGAGCATGGGGGCCCTGTACACCTATTTTTCAAGCAAGGACGAGCTGTTGGAGATGCTCCAAAACCAGCAACGCTCAATTTCCCAGCGCATTCTTAAGGAGCGGGTGGATCAGGAGCAAACCGTATGGGCCAAGCTCAAAGCGGCCATTTTCACCCACCTCTATTTAAGCGAAGCCATGCAACCGTGGTACTATTTCTCGTTCATGGAGGCCAAAAACCTCAATAAAGTCGAGCGGGACAAAGCGGTTGCCAGTGACCTAAGCCTGGAAAAAGTCTTCGAAAGCATCATCGAACAGGGCCAGGCCGAAGGGGTTTTCAGTACCCCCAACGGCCAACTGGCCGCCAGTGTCATCCAAGCCATGCTCCAGGATTGGTATCTCAAACGATATAAATACGCCAAGCGCGGCATCTCGGTGGATCAATATGCCGAATTCGTGCTGGAATTAATGAAAAAATCTCTATCCCCGGAATAACTGCCAGGAACGTTCGCCGCACTGTGTTTTGGTGAGATGGGGAGCGTCCCTATAATTCGAAAAAATAGAGCGAGCGTTCGGTTTTTTTATTGACACCGCCGGGGTCCGACTGTTAAGAGTCTATCAAGCTGGCAGTTTCCTTGGCGTTACGCTTTTGAGCATGAGCAGGTGCCGGTTTAGAGCCTCTCAATGAGGACGGTTCAATTTATTTCAATTATTTGGTCTCCGGCCTTTCCGGACGAGGAGGAAAAATGAGGACAAAACAGCAATACATCCAGGGTTTATCCAAGATGAAACGCAACATCTATTTCAACGGCGAACTCATCGACCGCACCGATGAGCTGCAGATGGCGTGCCTTAACACCATCGGCACCACCTACGATGAGGCGGAAAAGCCTGAAAACCAGGAGCTGTGCACCGCCATTTCCCACCTCACCGGAAATCGCATCAACCGTTTCAACCACATCCATCAGAACAAGGATGACCTGCACAAAAAGCAGGACATGACCCGCATGCTGTGCCAGAAGGTGGGCGGTTGCATCCAGCGCTGCATGGGCATCGACGCCACCAACGCGGTCTACAACGTCTCCTATGAAGCCGACAAGATGAACAAGGGCGAGACCCAATATCACGAGAACTTCAAGAAATGGCTCACCCGCTTCCAGAACGAAGATCTGGTGGGCTGCGCGGCCCAGACCGACGTCAAGGGCGACCGCATGCTGCGGCCGGCCGACCAGCCCAATCCGGGCGCCTACGTGCGCATCAAGGAACGGCGCAAGGACGGTATCGTGGTCGAAGGGTGCAAGGTGCACATTTCCGAAGCCTCGGTGGCCGACGAAGTGCTGGTGATTCCCACCCGCGCCCTGCGCAAAGAGGATAAGGATTATGCCGTGGCCTTCGCCGTTCCCGGCGACTGGGAGGGCTTGAAACAGGTGGTGACCGTCCACAACCTGCGTCCCCGCTCGCACTACAAACGCGGTTTCGTGCAAGGCTCCACCGACTCCTATATGATTTTCGACAACTGCTTCGTGCCCTGGGACCGGGTCTTCCTGGCCGGCGAATATCAGCACGGGGGCGTTCTGGCCCTGCTCTTCGCCCTGTTCCACCGCCACTCCTATTCGGGCTGCAAACCGGCCATCGGCGACATCATGCTGGGCACCGCGGCCCTGGCGGCCGAGGTCAACAACGTCCACAAGGCCGAGCATGTGCGTGAAAAACTGGCCGAGATCATCATGACCACCGAGCTGGGGTATGCCGCCGGCTACACCGCCTCGGATCTGGGCAAACCCGAAGTGTACATCCCGGGTGTGGGTTTCAAACCCTATGGCCCCGGCTCCTACATTCCCCACTCCATCTATTGTAATGTGGGCCGCTGCCTGTCGGGCGAGGCGGTCTATCGCGAAGCGGAGATGTTGTGCGACATCGCCGGCGGCGTAGTGGCCACCTTCCCCCACGAAAAGGATTTCGCCAATCCCCAGACCGGCGATCTGCTGCTCAAATACACCCAGCGCAATCCGAACATGCCGGTGGAAGACCAGGCCCAGTTCTGGCGCTATCTGGGCGATGTGCTCTGTTCGGCCACCGGCGGCATCACCAACGTGGGCAACTATCACGGCGGCGGATCGCCCATTATGGAGCAGATTGCCATCACCACCCAGTATGACATCGAATCCCGCAAGAAACTGGTGAAGTACATTGCCGGCATGAGCGGCGGCGATCGCGAGGCTCTGGCGAAAAAGAGTAAATAGCCTACCATGGCGTAGCTTGCACCCACGGTACCCCTTTCCGCTGCTGGAAAGGGGTACCGTTGTTGATTTCCGAAAGGATAAATTCCCATGAGCCAAACCAGAGCCGGCCGCCTGAAGGATAAAGTGGCCATCATTACCGGCGCGGCCAGCGGCATCGGCAGAGCCACGGCCGTTCTCTTCGCCCGTGAGGGCGCAACCGTCGTGATCGCCGACATGCAGGAAAAAGCCCTGGAAGAGACGCTTGCAATGGTCAAAGAGGCGGGCGGAGCAGGTGTCGCTCAAAAGACCAATGTGGCCGTGGAAGCCGAGGTTCAGGCCTTCGTGGACTTGGCCATCGGCACCTATGGCCATATAGACATTGTCTGCAACAACGCCGGTATCACCGGCAATTATGGTGGCCCCGAGGATTGGACCGGCGAAGATTGGCAGCGGGTTTATGCAGTCAACGTGCTGGGCGCGGTTTTTATGACCAAGCATGCGGCCAAGCACCTCATCGCCAGTCAACGGGGCGCCATCGTCAATACCGCCTCGGTGGCCGGCATTCGCTCGGGCGCCGGCGGCAACTCCTACAGCGCCAGCAAGGCTGCGCTGATCAACTTCACCCAGACCTCGGCCTGCGACCTGGGCGGTTTCAATGTGCGGGTCAATGCCGTCTGTCCCGGCTTGATCGAAACCGGCATGACCAAGCCGGTCTTCGACTATGCCCGGGCCAAGGGCAAGGAAGAGAAGCTGGGCAGCCGCTGCGAACTGCGGCGCTACGGACGGCCCGAAGAGGTAGCCGGCGCCATTCTCTTCCTGGCCAGCGACGAGGCCAGCTACATCACCGGGCAGGCGTTGCCGGTGGATGGTGGCAACACCGCTTCGCTTAACTTGCCGGGGATGAAAGTATAAAGATTGGGGAACACCATGAGCGCGACCGTTTACGAAAAACTGAGAGAACAACTGGACCAGTATTCCGTCGGCTTTCCGGCCACGGCGTCCGGCGTTGAGATCAAAATCCTACGGAAACTCTTCACCGAAGAAGAAGCGCGCCTCTTTCTGGAAATGAGCATGATGCTCGAAGCGCCCGAAGCGGTGGCGGCGCGCACCGGCCGCGACCCGGCCGCCACGGCCGACCTGTTGGAAACCATGGCCCAAAAGGGATTGGTATTTCGCCGTCGCAAGAATGAAAGCGCCAAGTACGCCGCCGTCGCTTTTGTGATCGGCTCCTACGAGTTTCAGCTCAAGCGCATGGACCGCGAGTTGGCGGAATTGGTGGAAGCTTACTTCAAAGAAGGCTTCATGGATTTTTCGCCGGGCAAAAACATCCCACCCCTGCGCACCATACCGGTCCAGCGTTCGATCCAGGTGTCCCATCCCGTGGCCCCTTACGCCCAGGCCCGGGAAATCGTCAAAACCAAAGACAAAATCGCTTTGGCCGACTGCATCTGCCGCGTCCAGCGGGGCCTGATCGACAAGGGTTGCGACAAGCCCCGGGAAGTGTGCCTCTCGTTCGGTTCCCACGCCGACTACTACGTGGAGAACAAGCTGGGGCGTTATATCACCCAGGAGGAGGCCCTGGCCGTCCTGGACCAAAGCGAGGCCGCCGGCTTGGTAAACCAGCCGGCCAACATGATCAACCCCGGCGGCATGTGCAACTGCTGCGGCGATTGCTGCGGCGTGCTGCGAACGCTCAATCTGTTGCCCAAGCCGGCTGAGGCGGTCTTCAACGATTACTTCGCCCAGGTAAACGAGGAACTGTGCACCACCTGCGAGATGTGCCTGGAGCGTTGCCAGATGGGGGCCATCACCATCGAGGCGTCGGCCGTGGTGAATCCCGACCGCTGCATCGGTTGCGGGTTGTGCGTGACCACCTGCCCCACCGAGGCCATCGCCTTGCAACTCAAATCCGAAGCGCAGCGCACCGCGCCGCCGACCAGCGGCCGGGATCTGATGACCAAAACCGCCGAAGTTCGGGGAACCTCGGTGATTCCCTTGTCCATGTCGGCCAAATAGGCCGCACGAACCAGAATGCTCCGTTCCATGCCGCGGGAGAAAGTGGACTAGGACGGGGTTGCTTTCATAAGCAATTTGGCGTATCCGGGGTGCAGTCTAAGCTCGACACAATAAAGCTCTTCCGATTGAAGCCTTACAAATACTTCATTTGTAAGGTTGAGGACGCCTATTCCTGTATTGTGGTTGAATCATCAGCACTTGAGGAGGCTCGTAATGGAAGAAAAGTTCTGGCATGCTCAGTACGACTTCAATGTTCCCGCGACTATCCGCTACCCACGCATCCCTGTTCATGATCTGGTCAACATCGCCGCCAACACCTTTCCGGACAAGCCGGCCCTGGATCTTTACGGCAGCCAGATGACCTTCTGGCAGGTGCGCCAGCAAGTTATGCGCATGTCCAACGCCCTGGCCGGCCTGGGGATCCAGAAGGGGGACCGCGTGGCCGTGCATCTGCCCAACAGCCCCCAGTACGTGGTGGCCTACTATGCGGCCATGTCCCTGGGCGCCATCGTGGTCAACCTCAACCCCATGTATACGGCCGAGGAGCTCATCGCCATCTGCCAGAACACCGGCGTCACCACCCTGTTCACCTTCGACATGGTGCTGCCCAATATCCGCGCGCTGTGCGCCAAGGTCGAGATCCCCAGGGTCATCGTGACGCGCATCACCGATTACATCGAAGGCTTCGGCGTGAGCACGCCGGAGCAGTTGGAACTGGCCAAGGGCTGGCACCACTTCTCCCGCCTGCTCGACGGCTGCACCAACGTCATCCCCCCCCGCGTGCCCATCGTTCCCGGCGACCCGGCCCTGATCCAGTTCACCGGCGGCACCACCGGCATTCCCAAGGGGGCGGTGTTGAGCCATGCCAACATCATCGCCGCCACCGTGCAGGCCAGCATGTGGGGCTCTTTTCTCAACAACCAGACGCCCCCGGAAAAACGCAACGTGCTGGCCATGCTGCCTTTTTTCCACGTCTATGGCGACATCATCGTCTTGAACTGGGCCATGTTCAACTGCGCCACCATGATTCTGGTGCCGCGCTTCGACATCAACGAAGTGATGGGTATGCTCGCCAAGATCGAGCGCATCCAATTCTTCCCGGCCGTACCCACCATGATCGGTGCGATCCTCAACCATCCCCAGGCCGAATCCATGGATCTGGGCAAAAAGTTCGGCCTGCTCAACAGCGGCGGCGCGCCCTGCCCGGTGGGCCATATCGAGCGGGCCAAGGATCTGGGCATTGCCATCAGCGAAGGCTGGGGCATGAGCGAAACCACCTCGGTGGGTACCGCCAACCCCAACATGGGCTTGAAAAAGCCCGGCAGCATCGGCATTCCATTTCCTGACACCGATATCCGCCTCGTAGATCCCAACGACGGCGTCACCCAGGTCAAGCCCGGCGAACGCGGCGAGTTGCTCATCAAAGGGCCGCAGGTCATGCAATACTACTGGAACAACCCGGCCGAAACCGCCAATCAACTCAAAGACGGCTGGCTGCACACCGGCGACGTGGCCATCCAGGACGAAGACGGCTATCTCTTCATCGTGGATCGCACCAAGGACATGATCATCGCCGGCGGATACAATATCTACCCGCGCGAGATCGACGAAGTCCTCTACCGGCATCCCAAAGTGGCCGAAGCCGTGTCCATAGGCGTTTCCGACGAATACCGCGGCGAGACCATCAAAGTCTTCGTCACGCTCAAAGAGGGTCAGACCGCCACCGAACAGGAGATCATCGATTTCTGCAAGGAC
>JAKAFO010000407.1 GCA_021819735.1 Deltaproteobacteria bacterium | reverse complement strand
CCAGGCGACGCGCATCCCTACCGACCAGAAACTGTCGGCCAGCGGTCCGACCGGATGCATTCAATGCCATCCGACGGAATAGAACGAGTTCCAAACACTGCCGGATCGAAACAAACAAAAACCTGCCGCCTCAGGGCGACAGGTTTTTTTACGGTTTTAATCGGGGCCGACGGGCGATCAGTTCGATTTGGAATCGGAACGCTCGGGCGCCGAGGTCAGAATCCCCCGGTTGAAAATTTCATAGGCCAGCTTGAGCGTGGCTTTCAGATGATCCTTTTTGTCGTCGATGATCTTTTTGCTGGCCTCCCACAAAACCACACCGGAAAAAAGCGACCAGGAGATGTCCGAGAGCGCCACCGGATGGCAATTGATGAATTTACCGGCCTCGATGCCCTCCTGGAAAATCTTGGCGATGGCACCGATGGAGTTGCGCGACAGGGTCTTGATCTCCTCGATCAGTTCCGGAGAGAGATTCTTCAAGGTTTCGCTGGATTGCAGGTGGAACATGTTGATGATGATCAACGGATCGAAGTCGTAGACGTCGAACATGACCTCCTGGAGCGCATCCAGCTTTTGCGTGGGACTCAATTCGGTCTGGTTGATGACGTGCGAAACCCGGATATGCAGATACTGCAAAATCCGCAACGACAAGGAGGCGTAAAGCTCCTCCTTGTTTTTAAAGTACAGATACAAGGTGCCGGGGCTGAGTTCGGCCTCCTTGGCGATGTCCTCCATGGTGGTTTTGTTGAAGCCTTTGTCGGAAAAAACCCGCTTGGCGGCCACGATGATCTGCTGGCGCCGTCGCTCCTTCTCCCTCTCTTTACGCTCTTGAATGCCCATGCTCTATTGTCCTGCCTGACCTGTATTTTGTAATATGTTTTGCCCTGCGAGGGCTAATTCCCCTTGGTTGTTGGTAAAATAGATGAATGAAAATTACCGAAATGTCAATTATTTAATAAATGCCCCTTAACCGTTTGCTTCTATCCGCCGGTCACGCCGGCCTTTTAGGGTCCGGCAGAAAACGATCCAGGTCGTGCGCCGAGCAACCGCGGGCATAGGCCGTCACCGAGCGGCTGTAACGCCCCAACTGCAGCAAACGGTCAAAGACAGTCGTCTGCGCATTCCGGTCCAGATAACCGGCGGCCCGCAGCACGCAGGGACACAGCAAGGCATTGATGTAGGGAATCCGTCGGCCACGGCAATACAGCGCGCCCTTGCGGTCATCCATGATCACAAACCGGGCGGCGCCGTGATCGAAGGCCGCAAGCGTCTCCCGCTCGCCAGCCCCCAGGGCGGCCAGGGAATCGTCGCTGGACAGACGCGGTGGCACGATCCACTTGAGTTTGTCAGCCGCCAGTGCCGCCTTGAATTCGGCGGCGCCTTCGCGGCCGACCACGGTGATCTCTTCGAAAACCGCCGGCACAACGCAAAGTTCGAAGGCCCTGGTCATGATCTCCAACAGATCGGCCTTGAAGAGCGGAATGGCCGAGGAGGCATCGATCAACACCGCTTTCATCTAGCGGAACAAGGCCGTGCTGATGTACCGCTCGCCGGTGCTGGCCAGAATCGCCACGATGCGCTTGCCGGCATTCTCCGGTCGCCGAGCCACTTGCAGGGCCGCCCAAACCGCGGCGCCCGACGAGATGCCGCACAGCAACCCCTCCTGGGCCGCCAGTCGGCGCGCCGTGTCGAAGGCATCCTCGTCCGCCACGGTCACCACCTCGTCCACCAGCTTCATGTCCAGCACCTTGGGCACGAAGCCGGCGCCGATCCCCTGGATCTTATGTGGGCCCTTGGGTTTGCCCGACAGCACGGCCGAGGCGGCCGGCTCCACGGCAATGGCCTTGAAGGCCGGATTCTTGGCCTTGATATACTGGCTCACGCCGGTGATGGTGCCGCCGGTGCCCACGCCTGAAATCAATATATCCACCCGACCCTCGGTGTCGGCCCAGATCTCCGGACCGGTGGTCTCGCGGTGGGCCTGGGGGTTGGCGGGATTTTCGAACTGGTCGGGCATGAACGCGTTGCGCTCCTGGGCCAGGATCTCCTTGGCCCGGGCGATGGCGCCGCCCATGCCTTCGGCGCCGGGGGTCAACACCAATTCCGCGCCCAGATGGGTCAGCAATTTACGGCGCTCCACGCTCATGGTCTCGGGCATGGTCAGCCGCAGACGATACCCTTTCACGGCGCAGACAAAGGCCAGCCCGATGCCGGTATTGCCGCTGGTGGGCTCGACGATCAGGCTGCCCGGCCCGATCTGTCCCCGACGCTCGGCGTCGGCGATCATGGCGGCGGCGATGCGGTCCTTGACGCTGCCCAAGGGGTTTTGGAACTCCAGCTTGGCCAGCACTTCGGCCGGTGCTTCAGCCGATAAGCGGTTCAATCGCACCAGGGGTGTGCGGCCGATGGTGGCGGTGACACTATGGTATATATGCATGTCAGACTCCTTTGGCGGAATTGTTAGCCGACTTATAGATCAGCCGGGGGTGTTCCATCATCACCGTGGTGTCGGGCGGCACCGAATCGGTGAGCCACACATTGCCGCCGATCACCGAGCGCGCGCCGATCACCGTGTCGCCGCCCAGAATCGTGGCTCCCGAGTAAATGATCACATCGTCTTCGATCGTGGGGTGCCGCTGTTTGCCCCGGTACTGCTCACCGGCGTTCTTGGGCAGACTCAGGGCGCCCAGGGTCACTCCCTGGTAGATGCGCACATTGCGGCCGATGTGGGTAGTCTCGCCGATCACCACGCCGGTGCCGTGGTCGATGACAAAGCTCGGGCCGATGGTCGCACCCGGATGGATGTCGATACCGGTGAGGCTATGGGCATGCTCGTTCATGATGCGCGGCAGCAGCGGCACCGCCAGCTCGAACAAGCGATGGGCCACCCGATGGACCATGATGGCGAAGATGCCCGGATAGCTGAAGATGATTTCATCGTGACTCTTGGCCGCCGGGTCGCCCTCGTAAGTCGCCCGCACATCGGTGGCCAGCACCCGGCGAATCTCCGGAATCGACTCCAGCAGCGCCAACGCCTTGACCTGGCCGCTCTGCTGGCACTCGCTGCACGGCAGGTTGTAGCGCAGGCAGTCGTGGCGCACGTGATGGGCGATCTGCTCGGCGAGCATATCGTAGAGCATCGTCACGCTCTGACCCAGGCTATACTTCATGTTGGCCGGGTCCAGTTTGGTCTTGGTAAAATAACCGGGGAAGAGAATTTCGCGAAACCGGTCGATGAGATCGGAGACGAAGCCTTCGGCCGGAATCGGCTCGTAGTCGATATGGGTGTAGCATTCGTCGGTCTGGCAATGGGCGATGATCTGCTCGGCGATCTCCGGCACCCGGGCTTTCATCTGTTTGCAGGCCGCCACATCGGCTTTACAGGCCTCGGTTTCCATCTCACAGGTGTTCGCGGGTTGGACATGCTTTTCCATGGGGGCCACTCCTAAGTCGGGTTTTGCCGGGTATCCAAAGCGTTCGAAATCCCGAAGCGCGCGGTCTGCCTGATAAATAACGCCAATAATAAGGCGATTCGGTCGCGACGCAAGACGCCGACCTCGCCTAAGCTTGAGCGACGACTTGCTTTTTAATCAAGCCGACCCAATAATTGCCTTCAGCAGCCAATTCGGCGACCGCCATCCACCGGCGCCGTTATCGAGGGAGGATTCGCATGACAACACCCCAACGCTACGACGTGGTGATTCTGGGCACCGGACCGGCCGGCCTGCAGGCCGCCATCCACGCGGCCCGCAAAAAGGTGTCGGTGATTGTGCTGGGCAAAGAGAACAAGAGCAGCCTGTTCCATGCCCATATCGAAAATTTCTGCTGTCTGTTCAACGTGGCCGGCGAAGAGATGCTGGCTAACGGCCGCAAGCAGGCCGCAAGTTTCGGGGCCCATTTTTCCGAGGATGACGTGCTGGCCATCGACGCCCGGGAGGACGGGCTGGCCCTGGAAACCGAAGGCGGCGCCACCTTGATTACCCCGGCCCTGATCATCGCCACCGGCACCCACCGCAACCGCCTGGGGGTCAAAGGCGAAAAAGAGCTCATCGGCAGGGGGGTCAGTTACTGCGTGGATTGCGACGGCCACTTCTATAAGGGCGAAGCCG
>JAKAFO010000406.1 GCA_021819735.1 Deltaproteobacteria bacterium | reverse complement strand
GGAACCCGCCCTTTGAAGTACTGGATCGACGAAACCTCCCCCAAAGGCGATACCCTCCAGAAGATGCTCATGGGGATTTTGGCGGCGTCGCCCCAAGACCTTATGGCGCGCCAGGAAATGGTGGCCGGCCGCCCGATCCGCTACCTGGATTGGCTTTTTCCGGGGATCATCGGCATGAACATGATGTTCTCCGCCTTGTACGGCGTCGGATATGTGGTGGTGCGCTACCGCAAAAACGGCGTGCTCAAGCGGCTCAAGGCAACCCCCTTGACCGCCTTCGAATACCTGAGCGCCCAGATGCTTTCCCGGCTCTTTGTCCTGCTTTTTTCAATTGTTGTATTGTGGGTCGGTTGCGATCTGATCTTCGATTTCGCGGTGGAGGGATCGTATCTCGATCTGTTTGTCATGTTTTTGGCGGGCAGTGTGAGCCTGATCGCCCTGGGGTTGGTAATCGCTTCCAGGGGTACCAGTGAAGAATTTGCCAATGGTTTGCTGAACTTCATCACCTGGCCCATGATGTTTCTGTCCGAGGTTTGGTTTTCGCTGGAAGGTGCGCCCCGCTGGGTCCGGTTGACGGCTGAGACTTTGCCCCTGACCCACCTGCTCAGGGGGGTACGCAAAATCGTGAACGATGGGGCCGCCCTGTCCGATGTGAGTCCCGAGCTGATGGTGCTTTCGGGTTTTACCCTGATTTTTCTGATCGTGGGCGCGCTGCTATTTTCTTGGAATAAATAGCGCCGCGGCCAATGAAGTCGGGCCTTTCGGTCCATCGGCCCTCCGGGTTAATAAAACTGTTTCTATACATGCGGTTATCTTTATGCTAATAGGGTATGCATTCCAACCGGCCAAACGGTTCTCGTTCTGCACTCCGTGCTGAGAGCCTGACCGCGTTCCTTCCGAAGGTCGGTCTGATTCGAATGAACCATTTGCTCAATATATAGTTTAAAAAACAAGTTATCGACGAAAGTCAAAGGAGAGATTTAAATGAAGATCATGGTCTGTTTCGATGGTTCGGGGGCATCACGGTCGGCGTTGAGAGTGGCGGTCAAACACGCGAAGGCGTTTGCGGCCAAGGTTTACCTGGTGGCGTCCATGGAAAAGGGCACCGAGGACGAACACCAAACCATCAAGGAGATGGAAACGGAACTGAATCATGCCAAGGAGAAGCTGGCCGCCGAAAGCATTGAGTGTGAAACTCACTTGTTGGTGCGCGGCATGACGCCCGATGAGGATCTGGTAGCTTACGCCAAGGAGCAGGGCATCGATGAGATCGCCATCGGCATCCGCAAACGTTCCAAGGTCGGCAAACTGATCTTCGGTTCGACTGCCCAGTACCTGATCCTGAACGCCCCTTGTCCGGTGATCACGGTCCGGTAAACACGCAAAAATCAATTCGTGAGGCTTTGAATGGGCGACGGAATCAATCCGCCGCGCCGCACAAAAAGATTTTCCCCCTGGGCGTTGTTCACCGCCATTATGATGGACTCGCCCAGCAAGCCTCCGAAGTAGGCATATTCGCCGGCCTTCTTCCCCGGCACGGGGATGATTCGGGTCGCGGTGGTCTTTCTATTGATGACGCCGATGGCCATTTCGTCAGCCATGATGCCGGACAAGGTTTCGGCCGTGGTGTCACCGGGGATGGCCACCATGTCCAGTCCGACCGAACAGACGCTGGTCATGGCCTCCAGTTTCTCGATGGAAAGCAGGCCGTTGCGGGCTGCCTCGGAAATATTCAAGTCTTCGCTGACCGGTATGAAGGCGCCGCTTAAGCCGCCCACATTGGAGCTGGCAAAAGCGCCGCCTTTTTTAACGGCATCGTTCAGCAGCGCCAAGGCCGCCGTGCTGCCCGGCACGCCGATGGCGCGCAGCCCCAGACTCTGAAAGATCTCGCCCACGCTGTCGCCCACATTGGGGGTCGGCGCCAGGGATAGATCCACCACCCCGAAGGGAACCCCCAAGCCTTCGGCCACATCCCTCCCGATGAGTTCGCCCGCCCGGGTAACCTTGTACGCCGTGCGCTTGATCAATTCGGAAATCTGCCGCAGATCGAGGTGCGGGTTTTCCGCCAGGGCGCGGTCGATCGCCTTTTTTACCACTCCCGGACCGCTGACGCCCACGTTAATCACGGCATCGGCTTCACCCACGCCCAAATAGGCACCCGCCATAAAGGGGATATCTTGGGGTATGTTGGCAAAGACGCACAGCTTGGCGCAGGCCAGGCCGTCATGATCGGCGCTCAAGGCGGCTGCTGCTTTGATCTGGCGCCCCAGCAGCAGGATGGCATCCATGTTGATGCCGGCCTTTGTGGAGGCCACATTGACGGAAGCGCAGACCCGTTGGGTCGTCGAAAGGGCCTGGGGCAGGGCGTCGATGAGGGCGCGGTCACCGGTGGCGATCCCTTTTTCCACCAGGGCCGTGAAACCGCCGATGAAATCCACCTGAACCGCCGCCGCCGCGCGATCCAGGGTCTGGGCCACAGCCACCATCTGATCGCTGTTGAACGGCGCTGCCGCCACGGCGATGGGGCTGACCGAAACCCGTTTGTTGACCACCGGGATGCCGTATTTTTCTTCGGCCAGACGGCACAAAGCCACCAGACGCGCGGCTTTGGTGACGATGCGGTCGTAAATCTTATCCGTAAACCGCTTGATATCATCGCTGGCACAGTCCAAAAGACTGATGCCCAAGGTAACGGTGCGCAGATCGAGGTGCTCGTTGCGCAGCATCTCCAGAACGGATAGAATTTCGCTATTGCTGAGCATGGGATGGGATATCCTTAGATCCGGTTGATGGCTTCGAAGATGTTTTTATGCTGAAGGTTGACTTCCAAGCCCAGTTCCGCCCCCTTGGCATTCAGGGCCGCGCGCAACTTGGGCAGGTCGCTGTCGGCCGGGATATCCACCTCATAGATCATCACATTGCGTTCCGGTGCGTTGCCCCCTCGGAAAACGGCCTGCAACTGGGTTACATTGACGTTGTGGGCGGCCAGCACCGCCGTGATTTGCGCCACTAGCCCTTTGCGGTCTGGCCCGCGGGTGGTGATCACGAACGGTTCGCGCGAGGCGGTGGTCCATTGGTAAGGGGCGGCGTCCATGGCTTTGACATGAATATGAAGATTCAGATCGACGGTGGTGTTTTCCAGGGCGCGGCAGACGATTTGCGGATCGCCGGCATCCGGACCGGTGACGATAAAAATGCCCGAAAATTCGTTTTGCAGAATTGTCTGGCTCACATCTTCGATATTGAAATCGTGTTGAAACAGGACCTGTGTGACCGCGGCGATGATGCCGGGTCGATCCTTACCCAAGACGGAAATGATGAACTTTTTCATCGGGCCGGGACTCCAGGAAGGAAAGGGCTTTGGTATCCGACAAGTGTTGACAGTGGTTGAACACGCTGTCTATATGGATGAAATTGCGAACACTGTCAATCGGGTTATGGCCTGCATCCTTTACCCAGCCACCCGGAAGATTACGGCAACCAGTCGCACTGCGTCCGCTGTTCAAGAAAGAGGTCCGGTCATGCTACCGCTGAAATGTGCTCCCGATCCATCCGACATCAAGACCATCATTACCACCCATAAAAACACCGACTTCGATGCCATGGCCTCCATGGTAGCGGCCATGATGCTTTATCCCGATGCCGACCCGTTGATTCCCAAGCCGCTCAACCCCAACGTCAAGGCGTTCCTCTCCCTGCATAAGGATGTCTTTCCCTGGATCGAAAAACCGGCGCCCGATCTGGAGAACGTCGAACGTCTGATCGTCGTGGACACAGCCCAATGGGAGCGCCTCATGGGCATGGCGACCTTCCGCAAAAATCCCGAATTAGAAATCCTGGTGTGGGACCACCATGTCCAGCCGGAAACCATCCACTCCTCCTGGAAATGCTATGCACCGGCAGGGGCCAACATCACCTTGATGCTGCGCTGCCTCAAAGCCGAGAAAAAAAGCATCAGCTCTATCCAGGCCACGATTTTTCTGGCCGGTCTGTATGAAGATACCGGCCAACTGACCTTTACCAATACGACGGCCGAAGATGCCTATGCCGCCGGCTATCTGCTCGAGCACGGCGCCGACTTGAAGATTTTGAGTCGCTTTCTGCGGCCGG